>NZ_LIQR01000225.1 GCF_001418575.1 Peterkaempfera griseoplana | reverse complement strand
CGGGCGGCGGCAGCGGACGGGCGCGCCGAGTCCGCCGGGTTGGCCGGCTGCTGCCGGAGGATGTCCTTCGGGACCGGCCGGTCGCTCCTCAGCGCCTCCCACAGCCGCGCCGCCTGGGGCTGGGTGGCCACCACCCGGTTGGGGTCGGTGGGCGCGTAGTGGACGGGCAGGGTGACCATCGTGAGGTCGTCCGGCCCGATGGCCTTGAGCGTCTGGGAGAGCCCCACCAGGTCGTTCACCGACGCCAGGTCGGTGTCGGCGGTGATGGACCGGGTGAGGGAGTCGGCGACCTTGAAGAGCTTCACCGGGTTGCCGAGCAGCCCGGCGCTCCTGGCCTGGCTCAGGATCGACTTCAGCATCTGGTGCTGGAGCTCTATCCGGCCCAGGTCGCTGCCGTCCCCGATGCCGTGCCGGGTGCGGACGAAGGCCAGCGCCTGGTCCCCGCTCAGGTGGTGGGTGCCATGGGTGAGCTTGAGATGGCTCTGCCGGTCGTCGATGTTCACCGTGGTGGTGACGTCCACGCCGCCGATGGAGTCGATGAAGCCGGCGAAGCCTGCGAAGTCGATCTCCACGAAGTGGTCCATCCGCAGCCCGGTGACCGACTCGGCGGTCTTGACCGCGCAGGCGGCGCCGCCCACCTCGAAGGCGCTGTTGAACATGGCGCCGGAGACGGCGGGCGTGGTGGTGCCGTCGGCCTTGGTGCAGGCGGGACGGTCCACCAGGGCGTCCCTGGGGAGGGAGACCACCGAGGCGTGCCTGTGGTCGTGCTCCACATGCACCACCATGGCGGTGTCCGAGCGCGCCGTGCCGTCGTTGGCACCGCCCGCCTTGCGGTGGTTGGCCCCGGCCCGGGAGTCCGACCCCAGCAGCAGGATGTTGAAGGCGCCGTTGGTGGACGCCGGCGGACGGGCGCTGCCGAGCAGCGAGTCCAGATCGACGCTGGTGATGTTGTGGTTGAGCTTCCAGTACGCGAAGCCGCCGAAGCCCGCCGCGACCAGCAGCACCGCCGCGAGTGACAGCCCGGCTATCCGCAGCCCACGACGGCCGGCGCTCCGCGAGGAGGTCGGCTGCTGGTCCTTCTGCTGGTCTGCCATGGCCCCTGGTCCGTCCTTCGTCTGCTCCCGCGCATCCGCACGGGCCGGCTCCCGAATAGGACGAATGGCGGCTCCTCTACGGTTCCTCCGCACAATGGATCACTTCGAGCATACGGGACAGATCATCTGTTACCGCCGCTCCCGGACATGGCCGTGCCCCCGCCGGTCGGACCGGCGGGGGCACGGTTTCGGAGTGTCAGAGGCCGGTCTTCCGACCGGGACGCCCTGGGCTCGGCAGGTCAGCCGAGGATGGTGTACGAGCCGAAGCTGCCGCTGCCCATCTGCACCTTGGCACCGAAGGAGCCGTTGCCCTTGCCCGGGTACTCGTACAGGTAACCGTTGGTGAAGCGGATCAGCAGGTCGGCCTTGCCGTCACCGTTGATGTCGCCGGTGGCGGCGAGCGCGTTGGCCGACTTGAAGCCGCTGGCGCTCAGCGTCTTGCGGGTGCCGAACCAGCCGTTGCCCTTGCCCGGCCACAGGTAGAGCGCGCCCGCGGAGGTGCGGCCCACCAGGTCGGCCTTGCCGTCACCGGTGAAGTCGCCGTGGCCGACCAGCTGGCTGAGGCCCTGCAGACCGGAACCGACCTGGAAGCGGCTGCCGAAGGAGCCGTTGCCCTTGCCCGGGTAGACCCAGACCGTGCCCGCGCTGTCCACGGTCAGCAGGTCCGGCTTGCCGTCGCTGGTGAGGTCACCGGGGGAGACGATCTGGCGGACCGAGCCCCAGCCGGTGGTCAGCTTGGTGTTGATCCAGCTGTACGACCACAGGTCGTAGTGGCGCCAGTAGAGGCTGCCGTCGCTGGACTTGCGCATGATGACGTCGGTGGCGCCGTCCATGTTGAAGTCGCCCTGGACGACCTTGTTCCAGTACTGCCAGCCCGTGCCGACCGAGGACGTGTACCTCATGGTGGTGCCGAGGTAGGCGTAGGCCTGGCCGGTGCTGGAGGACGTGCGGACCAGCAGGTCGGCCTTGGCGTCCCGGCTCCAGTCGTTCTGCTTCGGGGCGTCCGCCGCGTTGATCTGCGCCTGGGCGGCCGTGGAGAACGTGCTGACCTTGGTGTACACGTCGTAGCCGCCGGCCTGGACGCAGTCGGCCGAGCCCCAGGAGACGATGCCGGCGATCCGGCCGGCGACCATCAGCGGGCCACCGGAGTCACCGTGGCAGCTGGCCACCGTGGTGGTGTCGCTGCCGGTGCCCGGCTTGCCGGCGCAGATCATCTTGCCCGGGGTGTAGATGGTGTCGGGCGAGGTGACGGCGTCCATGGCGGGCTGGCAGGTGCTGTCCGCGACGATCGGCAGGCTGGCCTGCCGCAGCTGCGCGGAGAGGTCCGCGGTGTCCGACGGGGTGCTGGTGAGGCCCCAGCCGTAGACGGTCGCGGTGGTGCCCGCGGTGTAGAGCGCCGAGTCGGTGCTGGCGGCGATCTTGGCGGTGGTGTACGGCAGCGGCGTGTCCAGGGTGAGCACGGCGATGTCGTTCTGCAGCGTGTCCATGCTGAAGGACGGGTGCTGCCACTGCTTCCAGACGCGCACGGCCTTGCCGTTGGTGCCGTTCCACAGGGCGGCGGTGCCGCCGACGACCACACCGTTGTGGTGCCAGTCGAGCCCGTCGACGCAGTGCGCCGCCGTGAGCACCTTGGTCGGTGCCACCAGCGTTCCGCCGCAGAACCAGCCGTCACCGGTGCTCGCGTCGTAGTACCAGAGCTGGACCATCCACGGGGCGGAGGTGATGGAGGTGGTGGAGCCGCCGATGATGCGGGGGCTGAAACCGGTCGATCCGGAGGCCGACGCCGAGGGCGACGGAACCCCCTTGATCTTCCCGGCGTGCAGGGCCTTCATGACCCGCTCGCCGGCGAAGGCCGTCGAGCGCTGCGAGGACGCAGCGGTGGTGGTGCCGGTGGTGCTTGCGGCAGCGTCACGGTTGGTGACCGCGGTGCCGGCCCATGCCTCGGAGGCTGCGAAGGCCCCGCCGCCCACCAGGGCGGTGGCCAGGGCGATGGCCGGGAGTTTGGCCCGGCGTATCCGGTGTTTCCCGGGTTCCCGCTGAGCAGGATTCACTAGATCTCCTGTGGCAGAAGAGAGGCGCCCTCCCCCAGAGGGCGCCTGCAGCAAGGTGTCGGGGGGCAGCCGATGAAAGGGCGCTCTCTGCCGACGCGCTGATGCTAGTGGTCCTTAAACATTCCATGGCCGAGTGGGGTCAGAGTTGTGACAGAACCATGACCTTGGCTGACCGATTCTGCGTCAATCACCCGACTTGTGAGCAGACATGCCAGAGCCCCCGGACCGCCGTGCGGTCCAGGGGCTCTCTGTACGCCGGTGCGTCAGTCGATGGCGCCCGGCGTCGTCTTGGCGATCTGCATCAGGAACTCGCCGTTGCTGCTGGTCTTCTTCATCCGGTCCAGCAGCAGCTCGATGGCCTGCTGCTGGTCCAGCGCGTGCAGCACCCGGCGCAGCTTCCAGACGATGGCCAGCTCCTCGCTGCCCAGCAGGATCTCCTCCTTGCGGGTGGAGGACGCGTCCACGTCCACCGCGGGGAAGATCCGCTTGTCGGAGAGCTTGCGGTCGAGCTTGAGCTCCATGTTGCCGGTGCCCTTGAACTCCTCGAAGACGACCTCGTCGGCCCGGGAGCCGGTCTCCACCAGCGCGGTGGCGAGGATGGTCAGCGAGCCGCCGTTCTCGATGTTGCGCGCGGCGCCGAAGAACTTCTTCGGCGGGTAGAGCGCGGTCGAGTCGACACCACCGGACAGGATGCGGCCGGAGGCCGGCGCCGCCAGGTTGTAGGCGCGGCCCAGACGGGTGATCGAGTCCAGCAGGATCACCACGTCGTGGCCCAGCTCCACCAGGCGCTTGGCACGCTCGATGGCCAGCTCGGCGACGACCGTGTGGTCCTCGGCCGGGCGGTCGAAGGTCGAGGAGATGACCTCGCCCTTGACCGACCGCTGCATGTCGGTGACCTCTTCGGGACGCTCGTCGACCAGGACGACCATCAGGTGGCACTCGGGGTTGTTGCGGGTGATCGCATTGGCGATCGCCTGCATGATCATCGTCTTGCCGGTCTTCGGCGGGGCGACGATCAGACCGCGCTGGCCCTTGCCGATGGGGGCGACCAGGTCGATGATCCGGGTGGTCAGCACGCTGGGGTCGGTCTCCAGGCGGAGCCGCTCCTGCGGGTACAGCGGGGTGAGCTTGCCGAACTCGGGACGGCTGCGGCCGGCCTCCGGGTCCATGCCGTTCACCGAGTCCAGACGCACCAGGGCGTTGAACTTCTCCCGGCGCTCGCCGTCCCGCGGCTGGCGCACGGCACCGGTGATGGCGTCACCCTTGCGCAGGCCGTTCTTGCGGACCTGGGCGAGGGAGACGTACACGTCGTTGGGACCGGGCAGGTAGCCGGAGGTCCGGACGAACGCGTAGTTGTCCAGGATGTCCAGGATGCCGGCGACCGGGATCAGGACGTCGTCCTCACCGATCTGCGGCTCGCCCGCACCCTCGAAGCCCTCGCGGCGGCCACCGCGGCGGTTGCGGTCGCGATAGCGGCCCCGACGGCCCCGGCGGCCGCCGTCGAAGTCGTCCTCGTCCTGCGGCTGCTGCTCGCGCCGCTGGTCGCGCTCGCGGGTCTGGGTGCTCTGCTGCCCGCCGTCCTGGCGGGTCTCGGTGCGCTCGCCGCCCTGACGGTCGCGGTCGCGGCGGCTGCGCCGGTCACGGCGGGTCTCGCGGTCGCCGCCCTGGCCGTCGGCGCCGTCGGCGGCCTCCTGGCGCTCGGCCCGCTCGGTACGCTCACCGCGCTCGCGCCGGTCAC
This sequence comes from Peterkaempfera griseoplana, assembly GCF_001418575.1. Lineage (GTDB taxonomy): Bacteria > Actinomycetota > Actinomycetes > Streptomycetales > Streptomycetaceae > Peterkaempfera > Peterkaempfera griseoplana. Next base: position 2,190 of record NZ_LIQR01000225.1, on the reverse strand, counting down.
GGCGGTCACGGCGGCCCTCACCGGTCTGCCGGCCGTCCTCGACGGGCTTCTCACGGGTCTCGGTGGCCACGGCCGCGGACGGCTCGGCGCGCTCGGCGACGGCCTCCTGCACGGCCTCGCCTGCCGCGCCCGCGGGGGCACCGGCGGCGGAGGTCGCCCGGCGGCGGGGCCGCTCGGCACGGGCCGGAGCCGGGGCCTCGGCGGCCGCGGCGGCGTCGCCCGCCACCTGGCCGGGGATCTCGATCTGCTGGGCCGGCTCGGCGGCCGCAGCCCGGGCCCGGGTACGGCGGGCGGGCTTCTCCTCGGCCGCGGCGGCCGCGGCCGACTTGGTCTCGGCGGCCTTGGTCCGGGCCGCGGCGCGCTTGACGGCGGGGGCCGCGGGGGCCTCGGCGCCGGCGAGCAGCGGGTCGCCGCCGTGCTTCTCCTTGATGGCGTCGATCAGCTGGCTCTTGCGCATGCGGCCGGTGCCGCTGATGCCGAGGCCGGAGGCGAGCTGCTGCAGCTCGGCGAGGACGAGGCCGTTGAGGCCGGAGCCCGCAGTCCGGCGGCGCTTGGGCGCAGGGGCGGCAGCCGCTGCGTCCGGAGCGTCGGCGTCCGGGCGCGCGCCCATCAGATCGGTGGTGTCGCTCACGAAGGGTCCTTCCCTGGAGCGGACGTCGGCCTGTCTGGCTCGGCGACCGGTTGTGCTGTCCGGCCTGCGTGGTGTGCAGATCCGGGGCGATGTTCCGCCGGATGGCGGTTGAAGGTGTGGTGTGCGGTCTCCAGCGCGGCGCCGCTGTGCGCGTCGGCCTCACGCCGCCGCACCGCTCTGGATTCCGGGCCCCCGTCGCGTGACGGCGACCCTGGAACCCCCGGGCGCGGCCTCAGGTGGAGGCCGGCGGCTGCGGGCGCCCCCTAGAGCGGTTGGGGCAGGGCACCGTCACGGCTTCGGGACGCGGCCGAACTCGCGCAGGCAGGCTGCGTACGCGGTGAGGCAGGCTCCCGGAGAATCGTGGTCCCGGGCTTCCGGTATACCCCGTCGTGGTGGGGCACCGGGATCGGGACACTGAGCACCGGTCCCCGGAGGGCTCCTGGTGCACGCATGAGATTAACACTACTGGACCCAACAAACATTCCCCCACCCTGAGTGCGCCAATCGTGTCCCGCGACTTCCTCGTCTCCCTCCCCCGCGGCCCCTCACCGCCCTCTGGATCAGACCTCGAGCGGCAGTACCGAAGCGCCGTCGTGGTCCAGCTCCAGGCGGTGCGCCGCCCACTCCGGACCGGCGAAGCGGGTGAGCTTCTCGGCCGTGCCGTCGTGCGCCAGCGCCAGCACGGTGGGGCCGGCGCCGGAGATCACTGCCGGGACGCCCTCCGCCCGCAGGGCGGTGACCAGCGCCGCGCTCTCCGGCATGGCGGAGGAGCGGTAGTCCTGGTGGATCCGGTCCTCGGTGGCCGGCAGCAGCAGCTCGGGACGCCGGGTGAGCGCCTCGACCAGCAGCGCGGCACGGCCCGCGTTGGCGGCCGCGTCGGCATGCGGGACGGTGCGCGGCAGCAGTCCGCGCGCGGTCTCGGTGAGCAGCGGCGTCGCCGGAACGAAGACCACCGGCACCACCTCGTCGGACGGCTCCAGGCGCACCGCGCGGGCGGCGTCGTCGTCGGTCCACGCCACGGTGAATCCGCCGTACAGACAGGCCGCGACATTGTCGGGGTGGCCCTCCAGCTCGGAGGCCAGCGCCAGCAGCCCGGCGTCGTCCAGCACCGAGGTGCCGCCGATGGTGACCGCCCGGGCGGCGACGATCCCGGCGCAGATGGCGGCCGAGGAGGAGCCCAGACCGCGGCCGTGCGGTATGCGGTTGGCGCACACCACCTCCAGGCCGCGGGGCTGTCCGCCGAGCACCTCGAAGGCGGCGCGCATCGACCGCACCACCAGGTGGCGCTCGTCGCGGGCCAGGGTGCCCGCACCCTCACCGGCTATGTCGACGTGCAGGCCGGCGTCGGCGACGCGTACCACCACGTCGTCGTACAGCCCGAGGGCGAGTCCGAAGGCGTCGAAGCCGGGGCCGAGGTTTGCGCTGGTCGCGGGGACCCGCACCCGGACGGCTGCGGCACGGAACGCGGGACCGGCCATGCGGTGGACTCTCCTGGGATCGCTGGGTGTGCTGGGTGGGTTCGGCTCGGGGTCGAGTTCGGGGACGCGCTCTCCGGGGCC
>NZ_LIQR01000224.1 GCF_001418575.1 Peterkaempfera griseoplana | reverse complement strand
GGGTGAGGACGTCGGGGCGGGGCTGGCCGTCGGGGAAGAAGGGACCCTCGGGGTCGGGCTGCAGCGTGGCGATGTCGGCGCCGCGGGCGTGGGTGACGGTCCACCCCTGCGGGACGAGGGCACGGAATCCGTCGAGGACGGTCTCCACGCTCTCCCGGGGATGCCCGTTCGGCATCCAGTCGACCTGGCCCGAGTCGCCGGCCCAGTCGCCCAGCATGGCCTGGCAGTCGTCGGCGTTGGGGCCGATGACCGCGATGGTGCGGGTGGCGCTGTCCGCCGCCAGGGCCCGGCCGTCCGTGCCGGCGGTCAGGCCGCCGTCCAGCGGGAGGGTGCCGTCGTTGCGCAGCAGCACCAGCGAGCGGCGGGCGACCCGCAGGTTGAGCTCCGAGTGCGGGGCGCAGCCGATCACCTCGGCCTGCCGCCGGGTGTCGGGGCGGCGGGGGTTCTCGAAGAGGCCGAGCTCGAACTTCAGCCGCAGGATCCGCCGGACGGCGGCGTCGACGTCCGCCTCCGCGAGCAGACCGCGGTCGAGGGCGTCCAGTGCGCCCTCGAAGAAGGAGGGCGTCGCCATCACCATGTCGTTGCCCGCGCCGACGGCCACGGTGGCGGCCTCGGTGCGGTCCGCGCAGACCTTCTGCTCCCAGACCATCCGCCCGACGTTGTCCCAGTCGGTGACGAGGGTCCCGGTGAACCCCCACTCCTCCTTGAGGACGTCGTTCAGCAGCCAGGTGTTGGCGGTGACGGGCACGCCGTCGATCGCCTGGTAGCCGAGCATGAAGGTGCGGCAGCCCTCCTGGACCGCGCGCTCGAACGGCGGCAGGAACCAGGAGCGGAGCTTGCGGGGGCTGATGTCGGCCTCGCTGGCGTCCCGGCCGCCCTGGGTCTCGGAGTACCCGGCGAAGTGCTTGGCACAGGCCAGTACGGCGGTGCTGTCCCGCAGCCCGGAGCCCTGGTAGCCGCGGATCATGGCCGCGCCGAACTCCGAGATCAGGAAGGGGTCCTCGCCGAAGGTCTCGCCCACCCGCCCCCACCGCAGGTCCCGGGTGATGCACAGGACGGGGGAGAAGACCCAGTGGATTCCGGTCGCCGCGGCCTCGACCGCGGTGACCCGGGCGCACTGCTCCGCGAGGTCGGGGTCCCAGGAGCAGGCCAGGGCCAGCTGGGTGGGGAAGACGGTGGCGCCGGGCCAGAAGGCGTGGCCGTGGATGCAGTCCTCGCCCACGATGAGCGGGATCCCCAGCCGGGTGCCGGCCGCCATGTCCATCGCCAGGGGCAGCCGCTCGGGCGAGGTGTGCAGCACCGAGCCGGCGAGGCGGGTGAGGACGACGTCCTCCAGGTCGCCCCGGGCGTCGAGCTGGAGCATCTGGCCGACCTTCTCGGCCCGGGTCATCCGGGACAGCAGGTCGTCGACGCGCTGCTCGACCGGCAGGGCGGGGTCGCGGTAGGGAAGGGCCTCGGCAGCGCCGGTCGGCGGCCCGCCCAGCAGCTGGCTCGGGTTGTGGGCGGTAACCATGGCAGGGCGGGTACTTTCGTCAGGCGGGACCGGATGGGGTGTGCCGAAGGCAGTGCAGGGGTGCCACGCGCCGCCTCAGGGATGCGGTGAGCAGCAGGAAGACTTTTTCTAGGGCGTGAAGTTATGGCGTGGCGCCCAGGACTGTCAACCATCGCCCTCCGGGCGGCCACTCGGTCGTGTCGCGGCGGCGGCCGGTCGGGCCCCGCGGCGGACCGGGGCCCGGCGCAGGGGTCGGAACCTGCATCGGAGGGCGCGTCGCGCAGAAGCTGCGCCGGTCAGGATACGGGGGAGGGGCGGCGGCGTTCCACCGGCCCCGCCGCCGGCCGGCAGCGGCCGGGTCGGCGCGCAGCGGGATGCGCAGAGTGGTTGCCTGGTGCCGCCGTCGCGGCCCGTCCGGCTCGGTACGGCCCGGACGGATGCCCGTCCGGGCCTGGTGCGGTGGCTGTCAGTGCACCGTCGCCGGGAACGGCTTGTGATGCCGGCTGATGTTCCGCTCCAGCAGCCGGGTGGCCTCCCGGACGCCGACGGCGGCGCCGTCCGCGGCGTCGGGGAGGCGCCCCTGGGCGGCCTTGAGGTCGCGCAGGGCGGCGTCGATGGCGGCATGTGCGGCGAACAGGCAGGGTGTGCTGTAGATGGCGATGTCGACGCCGAGCGCGGTGAGTTCGGGCAGCGAGAGCCGGGGTGACTTGCCGCCCGCGATCTGGTTGAAGAGCAGCGGCTTGTCGCCGAGCACGTCGCGGATACGGCGGATCCACTCCACGCTGCGGACGCCGTCCACCAGCACCACGTCGGCGTCCGTCTTGGCGAGCGCCGCCGCCCGGCGAAGGATGTCGTCCTCCTCCACGGCGTCGGTGCGGGCCACGACCACCATGTTCCCCCGGCACTCCAGCACCAGGTGCAGCTTCTCCAGGTACTCCTCGAAGGGGAGGACGAGTTTGCCGTCGGCGTGCCCGCAGCGGCGCGGCCGTTTCTGGTCCTCCAGGATGATCCCGGACGCGCCGGCCCGGTCCAGCCGCTGCACGACATGGCAGGCGACCTCGGGGTCGACATAGCCGTCGTCGATGTCCACCAGCAGGTGGCGGCCGGGGAAGGCGAGGCGCAGCCGCTCGACGAAGGCGGCCATGTCCGGCCAGGCGATGAAGCCGATGTCGGGGAGGCCGTAGTGGGAGGCGGCGAATCCGAAACCGGAGACGAAGAACCCGTCGAAGTGTTCGGCGGCGACGGACGCCGAGTACATGTCGTAGATGCCGATCAGGGGAGTGGTGCCGGGCGCCGCGATCTCTCGGCGCAGAGCGGTTCCGTAGTCCATGAAGACTCCGTGGCTGCAGGGCGTGCGGGGACGCAGGGAGGTGCCTGACGGCTCATTTGACCTTCCCGTCCGCCCGGTTCCGGGTACGCCTCGACGGGCCGCCCCCGAATGGCCCACCGGGTCCGGGGCTGCGCCCGGGCCGCCTTGTGCAACCTTCGGGTTGCATATGGGGTCAGTGATGTGCAACTCTGAGGTTGCATTCAATGGCGGCGATGAAGGAGCCCCTGATGAGCGACGAGCGGATCGAACGTGAAACCCTGATCGCAGCGCCCCTGGAGCGGGTCTGGTCCCTGGTGGCCGAGCCCGGCTTCTGGGTGGCCGACCCGGAGAGCGTGCGCGGCACCGTGGCGAGAGAGGGCGAGTCGATGGTGGCGAAGAACGCCGAGTACGGCGACTTCCCGGTGCGGGTGGAGAAGGTGGAGCCGCCCACCTATCTGGCCTACCGCTGGGCCAGTGCGTTCCCGGGGGAGGAGCTGCGCGAGGACAACAGCACCCTGGTGGAGTTCACCCTGACCCCCGAGGGCGACGGGACCCGGCTGCGCGTCGTGGAGAGCGGCTTCGCTTCCCTGTCCGGCTCCGAGGAACTGCGCAGCCGGGCGTTGAAGGACAACAGCGGAGGCTGGCCCCAGGTGCTGGACGCCTTCAGGGTGCGCGCGGAACAGCAGGCCGCGTGACGGACCAGCCCCGCGGCGCCGCCCCGGCGGTCGACAGCGTCCTTGCCGCGCTCGCCGATCCGACGAGGCGTCAACTGCTCGACCTGCTGGCCGCGCAGGGCGAGGTCACGGCGACGACGCTGGCCGCCGGGGTCCCCGTCTCGCGGCAGGCGGTGGTCAAGCACCTGGCCGTGCTGGACGCCGCGGGGCTGGTGTCCGGCACCAAGGTCGGACGCGAGGTGCGGTACGCGGTGCGTCCTGCGGCGCTGAACGCGACGGCGCGGTGGATGGCCGCGCTCGCAGCCGACTGGGATCGGCGGCTGGCGAACATCAAGCGCATCGCCGAGGCGGCGGAAGACGAAGCGCGCCGGTAGACCCGGCGGGCAGGGCCGCTCTCCGGGGTCGGGCGCCGCCGGGCGGGTGCGGTGGACGCCATGGGCGACACGCCGGCCGGTCGCCGAGGGGCGTGCGGCGGCCTGACGCTGCGGAGTGACGTCCCGGCCTCGCGCGGGGGCCGCCGATCCGGCATCGGCTGCTGCGCCGGGCGGGTGGAAGGCTCCGGGGTGGCCGGCGCCGGGCGGGTCGCAGCCCTGGCCGGGCGCGGCGGTCGGCCCGGCGCGGTCTCAGTGCGCCGGGCTGCCGTTCGCGGCCGGGGCGAAGCGGCTGATCAGCAGGGCGAGGCGGTGGTCGTGGGCCTCGCGGTGCATCCGGCCGTCGCGCATCAGGGTGAGCAGGCCGTGCAGCCCGCTCCAGAAGGTCTCGGTCAGCGCGCCGGGGTCGTCGTCCCCCGCGAGCGGCTCGACGGCCTGGAGCAGTTCGCCGAAGGCGCGGCGCAGCGGGGCGGGGGCCTCGGGGGTCGCGAACGGCAGGTCGACGGCGTGGGTGAACATCACGTCGTAGAGCGCCGGGTGCCGTTCGGCGAAACTCGTGTAGGCCTCGGCCACGGCGTGCAGCGCCTCGCGCGGTCCGGACGCCGCGGTGCGGGCGGTGTGCAGTTCGTCGGCGAGGTCGGCGCAGCCCTGGACGGCGACGGCCGCCATGATGGCGCCCTTGCCCTTGAAGTGGCTGTAGAGGACGGGCTGGCTGTACTCGATCTCGGCGGCCAGGCGGCGGGTGGTGACCGCGTCCCAGCCCTCGGCCTCGGCCAGGTCCCGGGCGCAGGTGATGATCAGCTGCTCGCGCTCCGCGCGTTCGCGCTCCCGGCGCGACTGAATCGACATGGCCCGAATTCTAGCACCGCTAGCGCACCTGTCGACGCTCTGCTAGTGTCGCCTCAATTCCTAGCAGCGCTAGAAAAAGGGGACCGACGTGCTCACCGCCACCGCCTACAGCCTTGCCGTCGTGCTCGACCTCTTCGTCGTCCTGATCGGCGCCCGCTTCCTGCTGGCGCCCCGGCCCTCCGCCGCAGGCTACGGAGTCCCGGCCAAGGAGGACGGCGACGCCGCATACCTGACGATCAAGGGCCTGCGCGACACCACCTTCGGCATCATGGGCCTCGCCCTGCTGGCCTTCGCCGGTGCCCACGCCGAGGCCTGGTTCATGCTCGTCGTGGCCATAGCCCCGTTCGGCGACACCCTGATCGTGCTGCGCCACGGCGGCAGCAGGGCCACCGCCTTCGGCGTCCACTTCGCGACCGCGATCGTCGTACTGCTCAGCGCAGCCCTGCTGTTCGCGGTCTGAAACCGCCCGCGCCGCACCACCCGCCGCGCCGCACCCCCGCCACCCACGGCAGGGGCGGGGCGCGGCGGCCGCGCTGCCCAGGGCCGTACGGCACCGCGCCGCCACCGCCGGCAGTGCGTCCGTGCCGCCGGGCGCCCGCAAGGCGACTCCCGCCCGCACCGGATGGACCGCCACGTCCGCGAAGCAGAGCCGGGAGGACACCCCCGGTCACATCCGGTTCTCCACGAGCGCTCCCGTGACGGCGTCGAGGAGGACAGTCCCGGCGGCCTCCGTCTGCCCGGGACGGTGCAGATCGACCACCCAGCACGGACGCCAGGCCGAACCCACCTGTTGGGCCACCAGGACGGCGGTGCCGGACCGCGTTCCCCTGAACATCCCCGAGGCGAGCCTCTGAGCCTGGGCCCTGCCGATGACAGGGCGGGGAAGGTGTGGGTCGGGAACCCGTGTCGCGTCGATGCCGATGATGCGTCCGGAGGAGGAGACGGTGATTCCCAGGCGCATCGGCATCATCACACCGTCCACGTACCGGCGATAGGTGAGCAGTCGCGCCCGCGTGGTGGGCGCGATCTGCTGGAAGGTCTCCTTGCTTCCTCTGACCTCGTCGGGGAACCACTCGGCGGCGAAGCGCTCACCCGATGTGCGCAGCTGCTCCTGGGAGAGCTGCCCGTTGTTGTCGTCGTCTGCGACGGACATGGCGGAGATCAGCTTCTGCGCAGGCCACGAGAGGGTGAGCCTGCCGTTGGTCGTGGTCACCATCAGCTGCGCCCCGGACGCGGGGGTGGCCTCCATGAGCTGGACGGCCGTCACCTTGACGTCCCGGCCGAAGAGGCGCTCGGTGACGGAGCGAGCCGCCCGGTTCTGCTCGGGTGTCCCCGCGACAAGCCCCGCCCCGCGGTGCACCGGAGTGAGGACGAACTGATAGGTGAGCACCAGGGCGACGACGCTCATTCCCAGTGCGCCCACGTCCTGCAGGGCCGCACGGATGGTGAACTCCGGTGTCCGGCACGTGAGAAGGAGGGTGAGCACACCGAGGAAGAGACCGGCTGCGGCTCCGAGTACGTTGGCGATGAAGTCGCCCCTGTCGCAGGACCTGCCTATCGGCAGGGTCGCCTGGAGGGCCTCGATGGTTCCGGAGAGCAGCGCTGCTCCCGCCAGGACGAGCAGAGGGCGGCGGACGACCAGCACGGCAAGCAGGCAGAGCGGGACGAACAGGGCCAGGTTCAGCCGTCCCTGCTCGGTGGACAACAGTCCGCGCAACGAACCACCGGCCTCGCACAGCCGCCCCGCCGCTGAGTCGGTGGAACCCGTCGGGTACAGGGTGGCGGTCAACACGGCGGCGAGTGACGCCCCGAGGAGTGCGCCGATCACGGTCGACCGCTGTCGTGCGTGCAACGCCAGGGCGCACGGGGTGCCGAGCAGAAACGCGGCCACCAGGAACGCCGGAATGAGGCCGCTGTAGGAGGAGACGATGGCTGTGAGCACGGCTTGAGTCCTTCGGGGGGAGCACGCGGGCAAGCGGTCGGGGCCGGCCATGGTGCGCCGGCCCCGACCGTCGGATCAGCAGCCGCCGGTGGTGGCTGACCCCCTTGCTTCAGCGCGTGCCCGTGAACGGTCGAGGTCCTGCACGTGGTCCTTCGCGTCCAGGTTCCTCGTCGCCGCCAACGGCCGCCAGGTCCCCCGCCGCCGGTGCGACCGGGTCCTGAGGCTGGAGCGGTGTTCCGGCGTACCGCGGCTTCGTCGGCGGTACGAGGGTCTGCGGTCAGGGCACGGCGGGCAGGCCCAGGGCGGCGGGCACCTCGCTGAGTCCCACCTCGCCCGCGGTGGCGGAGCACAGCAGTGACTCAAGGCCCTTCAGCAGTACCGGGATCCGGTCCTGCGGCAGCCGACCGGTGTCGGCGAGCAGCGACACCTGGCAGTGCGGCCCGTGCTGGGCGAGCGACAGACAGTAGGTCATGTCGTGGCGCTCGTAGCTGCGGACGAAAGCGGGATCCTGCCGGGAGTACGGGTGCGCCCCCTCGGCCGGGTGGTTGATCCGCCAGTCCAGTCCGAGCCGGGCGTCGTTGAAGTACCCGGTGAGGTCGAGCGGGTGGCGCCGCGATCGGTCGAGCTCGTCCGTGAGCGCGACCAGCGAGTCCGGATCGTACTGGGCCCGCATGTAGCCGCTGGTGGAACGGCGGTACACCTCCCGGACGGCGTCCTCCAGTGAGACGTCGGCCCAGTCGAACACCAGCAGGCCGTCCTGCACGGTGGAGGTCATCAGCTGCTGCTGCCGCTCGGTGAGGCGATTGCCGGTGATCAGCAGCATGGCCACGGTGGGCTGGGCGCGGACGGCGCAGAGCGCCGCGGCGGCCAGCGTCAGCAGCACGGTGGAACTGGAGGTGCGGGTGCGCTCCGCCAGCTCCAGGGAGGCGGCGGCCAGGGCGGTCGAGGTCAGCCGCCACTGCTGCACCGAGGGGTCGGCCCGTACGCCGTCCGGCGGGCGCGGTGCGGTGTCGGGGACCCCGGCGAGCCGCGCCCTCCAGTGCCGCATCGCCCGCGCATCCTGCCGCCGGCCCTGCTCGGACTTCTCGTACTCCGCCTGGTCCAGCGGCTGCCAGAGATCCCCTGCGGCGGCAGTGCCGCCCGAGAGCAGGCGGCGAAGGGAGTCGGTGAGCCGCTCCACGGCCCAGCCGTCCAGGGCCACGTGCGAGCAGACCATCACGATCGCCAGCACCCGGCGGCCCCGGCACACCAGGGCGAAGCGCACCGGCCACTCATGGCTGTGGCGGAACGGTTCTGCGGCCAGCTTCCTCGCCCGCCGGTCGGCGACCGCCTCGACCGCGGCCGCCGTCCCACCGCCGCCCTCACCCAGCTGGTACAGCTCGACCAGATGGGCCCCCTCCGCCGCGACGGTCTGCCGCGGGCCCGCGGAGCGCTCGGTGAAGCGGGTACGGAGCGTCTGGTTGGCCTCGACCAGCCGGCGCAGGGCCCCCAGGCACTCGTCCAGCGGCACACCGGGAGCGGCCAGCGGCACCACCTGCCGGATGCTGAGCGAGGCGAAGGCGCTGCCGTACCACTGCATCGGGCGCCACATGTGCAGCTGACCCCAGGTCATGGGCCCGTCGCCGCCCTGCGCGGAGAACGGCACCGGCTCCCAGGAGACACGGCCGCTCCCGGCGTCCGCCTCCGCTCCGTCCCGCTGCCCCGGTACCGCTCGCGCCGTGACCGTCGCCCCCACGGAGGCAGGAGGCCGCACACCGGCGGCCGCCATGGAATCCACACTGTCGGACGTCATCGATCCACCGTTCCCCGTTGACACCCGGTCAGTTTCCAGGTGCCTAGCCAGCTTCCCTGAACGTTCCCCACCCACCCTGCCGGTGCGCCGCAGTCTCCGCCGCGGCGCACCGGCAGGATCAGGTGCCTGTGCCGCCGCCTGCGGCGGACGGCGATGCGGCGATCACCGGTCCGCCAGGAACGAGGCGAGCCTGTCGAGGTCGTCGACGAGGTCCCAGCCGTCGTCGTCGAGATCGATCTCCACCCCGTACTCGTCCTCCACCGCGTCGATCAGACGCATCCGGGAGAGCGAGGTGAGGCCCAGGGCAGACAGCGCCGTGCCACTGGTGAGGGCGTCCTGCGCCGGGATCGCGCCGTCCGAGGACTCGGCGACCAGCTCGGCCAGCCGCTCCTTGATCACAAGCTGGGTCATACGGATCCTCTCATCGATGGGCCGTCCACTCCGGCACCGTCCGGGCCCTCCGCGACCAGCCGGGCGGCCTCCGCCTCGGAGAGCTGGTCGAGCTCGGCGAACAGCAGGTCCTCCAGGGCCTGCGCGACCCCTGCCACCGTCCCGTGGTCGAACAGGGTCCTGATCGGCAGGTCCACGTCGGCGGCGGCACGCAGCCTGGCGGTCACCTTGACCGCCAGCAGCGAGTGACCGCCCAGGGCGAAGAAGTTGTCCAGCGCGCCCACGTCCGGCACCCCGAGCACCTCGGAGAAGACCTCCGCCACCAGCAGTTCCGCGTCGGTGCGCGGAGCGACCGCCTCCGTGGTGCGGGTGGGCTCCGGCAGCGCCCTGCGGTCGAGCTTCCCGCCGGGCGTCAGCGGCAGCGCGTCCAGCCGGACCCAGACCGCGGGGACCAGATGCGCCGGCAGGGAGCCACGCAGCTCGGCGGCCAGCGGCTCCGGGTCGCCGACGCTGTAGCCGACCAGGGTCTGGCCGTGGACGGCGACCGCGCCCCGGCCGCCGAGACGGGCCTCGATCTCGCCGGGCTCGATCCGGAAGCCGCGCAGCTTCACCTGGTCGTCCAGGCGGCCCAGGAACTCCAGCTGTCCGTCCGGCCGCAGCCGAGCCCGGTCGCCACTGCGGTAGAGCCGCCGCCCGCCCACGGTGACGAACCGCTCCGCGGTCAGCTCGGGACGGCCGAGGTAGCCGTCGGCGAGGCCTGTGCCGCCGATGCACAGCTCACCCGGCGCCCCGGGCGGTACCGGTTCGCCGTGGGCGCCGAGAAGCACGATGGCGGTACCGCCGATGGGGCGGCCGATCGGGGGACGGCCGTCGCCGGCGAGGTCCGCGCCGGTGAGGTTCGCGGCGGTGGCGATCACGGCGGCCTCGGTGGGGCCGTAGGTGTTGACCAGCCGTACCCGGTCGCCGAAGTGCTTGCGCCAGCGCTGCACCGCGGCCTCGTGGACCTGCTCGCCGCCGAGGACGACCAGGCGCAGGGTGTCCGGCCAGGGGATCCGGTCGATCTCGTCCACCAGGTGGTGCCAGTAGGCGGTGGGCAGGTCGAGGACGGTGACGCCGTCGAGGTGGTCGGTGAGGGTGATGGCGCCGTCGGGGAGCAGCTCGATCGTGGCTCCGGAGGCCAGCGCGGGGAAGATCTCCTCCACGTGGGTGTCGAAGCTCAGCGAGGCGAACTGGACGATCCGGTCCGCGGGCGTCAGCTCATAGGCCTCGCGCATCCAGGCCACCCGTGCGGCGAGTGCCCGGTGGCCCACCGCGACGCCCTTGGGGACGCCGGTCGAGCCCGAGGTGTAGATCACATAGGCGGCGTCCGTCCCGGTGGGCTCGCAGTGCCGTCGCAGGCCGTCCGGGGTCAGCACCACCGAGGCGCCGCTGTCCTCCACCATGAAGGCCAGGCGCTGCTCGGGATAGTCCGGGTCGAGCGGCAGATAGGCGCTGCCGGCCCGCCAGGCGGCGAGCATCGCGGCGACGGCGTCGGGGGTGCGGCCCAGCCGGATGCCGACGATGCCGCCCGCGGGCAGCTCCTCGGCGATGCGTGCGGCGCGGGCGTCGAGTTCGGCGTACGTCAGGCGCCGGTCGCCGCAGGAGAGTGCGACCGCGTCGGGGTGCTCCCGCACCGCTCGGCCGAAGAGCTCCAGGACCGCGGGGGTGTCGCCCAGCGGCGGTCCCTCGAGGACCGCGGGGTCGTCGGCGGTGAGGATCGGAAGGGCGGAGACCGCGGTGGCGGGGTGGTCGGGCAGGGCGCGCAGCAGCAGCGCGAACCGCTCGGTGAGCCGCTCGACGGTCCGGTGCTCGAACAGTTCGGCGTCGTACACCAGGGACAGCAGCAGTTCCCCGCCGTCCTCCCAGGCCTCCAGCATCAGATCGAACTTGGCCTGCTGGAAGCCGCCGTCGAAGCCCGTGCTGTGCAGCCCGGCGAAGCCGTTCTCGTCGTGGTCCGCGCCCTGGGTGTGCAGGATCGCCATGGTCTGGAACAGCGGGGCGCTGGACCAGTTGCGGGTCCTGTGCAGCTGCGCCACCAGCTGCTCGAAGGGGATCCCCTGGTGGGTGAAGGCCTCCACCACGTCGTTGCGGGTCCGGTCCAGCAGCTCGGTGACGGACGGGTCGGCGGCCAGGTCGCCGCGCAGCACCAGGACGTCGGTGAGATAGCCGATGGCCGGTTCGAGCTCCAGCCGGTCGCGACCCGCGGTCACGGTGCCGACCAGGATGTCGCCGGTGCCGGTGTGCCGGGCGAGCACGGCCTGGTACGCGGCGAGCAGCACCATGAACATGGTGCACCGGCGGTCCCGGCCGAGCCGGGCGAGGGCGGCGGTCTCCTGCTCGTTCAGCCGGATCGAGGTCATTCCGCCGCTGCGCCTGGGGACGGTGGTGCGCGGGCGGTCGGTGGGCAGGCCCAACGGGGTGGGATCGGCGAGCCGCCGCTCCCAGTACTCCAGCATCCCGGCGGTGTCCTGACCCCGCTGCCAGGCGGCGATGTCGCCGAACTGCACCGGCAGCGGCGGCAGCCGGCGGCCGGAGTAGAGCGCGGCCAGCTCGTCGTAGAGCAGGTTCAGTGACCAGCCGTCGCCCAGGATGTGGTGCATCACCAGGCAGAGGACATGGTCGTCCGCGCCGAGCCTGATGAGCGTGGCACGCAGCGGCGGGGCGGAGGCGAGGTCCAGCGGGGTGTTGGTCCTGGCCGCCACCAGTTTGAGGGCCGCCTCCTCACCGGCCGCGGTCAGCTGCTCCACCGGGACCGGGGCGGGCGGCTCCACCACCGCGGCCGGGGCGCCGTCCACCTCCGGATAGCGGGTGCGCAGGATCTCATGACGCTCCGTCACCGTGTTGAGGGCGTCCTGCAGGGCCGACTGGTCCAGCTGCCCCTTCAGCCGCTTGACCAGCCACATGTTGTACGAGGCGTCCTGCGGGTCCAGGCGGTGCAGAAACCACAGCCGCTCCTGGTTGAAGGAGAGCGGCGCCTCGGTGCCCACCGGGAGCGGCACCGGGCCGGTCACCGCCCCGGGCGTCGCCGACTCCACCAGCAGCGCCAGTTCGGCGACGGTGGACTGCCGGAACACCTCGCTCACCGGGATCTGCGCGCCGGTACGGGCGGCCAGCCGGGCCGTGAGCATCGCGGCACGCAGCGAGTGGCCGCCGAGGGCGAAGAAGTCGTCGTCGGCCTGGACGTCCTCGACGCCCAGCACCTCGGTGACGACCGAGGCGACCACGCGCTCGGCGTCCGTCCGCGGGGGCCGGCCGGCGGAGCGCGGCACGTCGCCGGGGTGCGGCAGCGCCTTGCGGTCCACCTTGCCGTTGGGGGTCAGCGGCAGTGCGTCGAGGCGGACGTACTGGGTGGGCACCATGTAGCCGGGCAGCTGCCGGGAGAGGTGCTCGCGCAGCGCCCCGGGGCCGGTTCCCTCCCCGGGGCCGTCGCCCGCGCCGTCCTCCGCGACATGGAAGGCCACCAGGTTCTCGTCCCTGACCGCGACCACGGCCTGCCGCACCCCGGGATGGGTCTCCAGGGCCGCGGCGATCTCGCCCAGCTCGATGCGGTGGCCGCGCAGCTTGACCTGGTCGTCGGAGCGGCCGAAGAACTCCAGGGTGCCGTCGGGCAGCCGGCGCACCACGTCACCGGTGCGGTACACCCGCTCCCCGTCCCGGTCCACGAACCGCTCGGCGGTGAGCTCGGGCCGCCCCAGATAGCCGTCGGCGACTCCGGCGCCGCCGATCAGCAGCTCCCCGGGGACGCCGATCGGCGCGAGGGCGTCGTGGGCGTCGACCACATGGACGGTGGTGTTGGCGATCGGCCGGCCGACGGTGATGCGCCGGGGCTGCTGCGGGACCTCCCAGGCGGTGGACCAGATGGTGGTCTCGGTGGGCCCGTACACATTGACCAGCCTGGTGACCCGGGACCGCAGCTCCACCGCAAGCTTCTGCGGCAGCGGTTCGCCGCCGGTCAGCGCGGTGACCCTGGGCAGGTCGCCGGTGAGCAGCAGCCGCCAGCCCGAGGGGGTGGCCTGGACGTGGGTGACGCCCTCGTCCCGGACCAGCCGGGCCAGTGCGGCGCCGTCGCGTGCGGTGTCGCCGTCGGCGACGACCACCCGGCCGCCGGTGACCAGCGGGAGGTAGAGCTCCAGCGCGGAGATGTCGAAGGAGAGCGAGGTCAGAGCGAGCCAGCGGTCCTGCGGCGTCGAGCCGACCAGCGACTCCATGGCGTGCAGGAAGTTGGCCAGCGCCCGGTGCGGGACCACCACTCCCTTGGGGTTGCCGGTGGACCCGGAGGTGTACAGGACGTAGGCGGTGTCCTCCGGCGCCGGCCGCCGCACCGCGGCAGGCGCCGCCGGGAGGTCGAGCACATGGTCCAGGTCGGCGTCGGTGAGGGCCAGGGCCGCTCCGCAGTCCCTGACCACATAGGTGATCCGCGCCTCGGGGTACTCCGGGTCGATCGGGACGTACGCGGCTCCGGACATGGCGACGCCGAGCAGGGCGACGACCATCTCCGCGCGGCGCGAGCTCTGTACGGCGACCCGGGAGCCGCGGCGGACGCCCCGCCCGGCGAGCTCCTGGGCCAGTCCGGAGGCGGCCGCGACAAGCTGACGGTAGGTCAGCACACGGGTGCCCGACACCACGGCGACCGCCTCGGGGGCTGCCTCGGCCCGGGCGAGCACCAGGTCCACCAGGCTCAGCTCGGGGACCTCAACCGCCGTGTCGTTCCAGGAGTGCAGCAGGGCACGTTCGGCCGGTGGCAACAGCTCCAGGCGCCCGACGGTCCGGCCGGGGTCGGCAAGGAGGGAGCCGAGCAGCTGCTGGAAGCGCTCCGCCATCCGCTCCGCGGTGCCGTGGTCGAAGAGGTCGGTGCTGTAGATCAGGCAGGCGAGCAGGCTGTCGTCGGGCTGCTCGTAGAGGTCGAGGGAGAGGTCGCAGCGGGCCGAGTGCCAGCCCAGCGGGAACGGCTCGGCCGCGAGGCCCGGCAGCGGCTCCTCCACGTCACCATGGGTGTGCAGCGCGAACATTGCCTGGTAGAGCGGGGTGCGGCTGAGGTCGCGTTCCACGGCGAGTGCGGCGACCAGGCGCTCGAAGGGCACATCCGGGTGCGACAGCGCGGCCAGGACGTTTCTGCGGGTGGCGCGCAGCAGTTCGCCGAAGGCGGGGTCGGCGGTGAGGTCGCAGCGCAGCACCAGGGTGGTCGACAGGAAGCCGATCACCCGCTCCAGTTCGGGCCGGCCGCGCCCGGCGGCGGGCGTACCGACGCAGAACTCCTGCTGGCCGCTGTGCCGGGCGAGCAGCACCTGGTAGGCGGCGAGCAGCACCATGTACGGGGTGCAGCGGGCCTGCCGTGCCAGATCGCGCACCTCGGCGACGACCCCGGCGGAGAGCTGGAAGCGCACCTCCCCGCCGGAGGTGGTGCGCTCCGCCGGACGCGGCCGGTCGGTCGGCAGCTCCAGGTCGGGCGCGCCGGCCAGCCGCTCGATCCACCAGGTGGGATCGGCCGGCTCGTCGGCCGCCGCGACCAGTTCGCTGTACTGCGGCGCGGGGTCGGCCGGGGGCCGTCCGGCGTAGTGGGCCGCGATCTCGTCCCGCAGGATGTTGAACGACCAGCCGTCGCCGTTGATGTGGTGCAGCACCACGCACAGCACGTGGTCGTCGGGGGCCAGCCGGACCAGACCAACCAGGAACGGCGGGCCGGCGGCGAGGTCGAACCGCATGTTGGCCCAGCGGGCGACGATCTGCTCGGCCTCCTCGGTGGAGGCCGCCCCGACCTGCCGGATGAGCAGCGGGGAGGGGTCCTCGACGACGGCCCGGGGCTCGCCGCAGACCGCCTCGAAGCGGGTCCGCAGGGCGTCGTGCCGTGCCACCACGGCGGTGAAGGCCGCCTCCAGCGCCGCCACGTCC
>NZ_LIQR01000223.1 GCF_001418575.1 Peterkaempfera griseoplana | reverse complement strand
CGCGGCCGGCCGCGACCCCGAGGGGGTCAAGATCCTCCCCGGCATCGTGCCGGTCATCGGCGACACCGAGGCGGAGGCCCGCGAGCTGGACGCCGAACTGGACCGGCTGATCCGCCCCGAGTACGCCAGGAACCAGCTCGCCAAGCGGCTGAGGATCGCCCCCGAGGAACTGGACCTGGATTCCGAACTGCCGCGGGACATCCCCACCGAGGACGAGATCGAAGGAGCCAAGAGCCGCTACACGCTCATCGTGGAACTGGCCCGCCGCGAGAGGCTGACGGTACGTCAACTGATCGGCAGGCTCGGCGGCGGCCGCGGCCACCGCACGTTCGCCGGGACGCCGCTGCAGGTCGCCGACACCATCGAGCACTGGTTCACCCATGGTGCAGCCGACGGGTTCAACATCATGCCCGCCGTACTGCCCTCCGGACTGGAGGCCTTCGTGGACCGGGTGGTGCCCCTGCTCCAGGAGCGCGGCCTGTTCCGCACCGAGTACACCGGCCGCACCCTGCGCGAGCACTACGGGCTGCCCCGGCCGGCCCACCGCTTCGCCGACGCCTCCGACACCTCCGACGCCTCCGACGCCTCCGGCGCATCCGACGTCTCCGACGCCCCGCGCGGACTCGCCGCGGCCCGGTGACGGACGGGGGCGCAGAGCGCGACCGCCGCCCTGCCGCCCTGCCGCCCTGCTGTCACCGGCCGGTGGGTGAACGCGGCCGGGCAACCCCCGGCAGGGCGAGAGCAGTTGCGGGCGCTCACCCGTGCGGAGCTGGTCGACCCCGACATCCTGCTGCCGGACGGGCCACCGCGTCCCTGGACCTCGGCACCGAACGAGGCGTCACCGCGCTCACCGAGGCCCTCACCCGCCGCCGGACCACCCTGGTCGTTGCCCACCCGCTGACCACCGGGCCCCGTGCCGACCGGGTGGTGGTCCCGTACGGCGGAACGGTCGCCGAGACCGGTACCCACGCCGACCCGCTCGCCGCGGACGGCGCCTGCCGCAGGCTCCGGGACGCCTCCCAGCCCGGCCTGCACCTACTCACCGAGGAGACCCCCGATGACCTACCGCGACTTCGGCCGGACCGGCGTCAAGGTCAGTCCGCTCTGCCTGGGCACCATGATGTTCGGCGCGCGGGGCAACCCTGACCACCAGGACAGCGTCCGGATCATCCACCGGGCCCTGGACTCCGGCATCAACTTCGTCGACACCGCCGACGTCTACTCGGCGGGAGAGTCGGAGACCATCGTCGGCAAGGCCCTGGCAGGGGGCCGCCGCGATGCGGTGGTGCTGGCCACCAAGTTCCACGGCCGCGCCGGGAACGACCCCAACGCACAGGGGAATTCACGCCGGTGGATCGTCCGCGCGGTGGAGAACAGCCTGCGACGGCTGGGGACCGACTGGATCGACCTCTACCAGGTGCACCGCCCCGAACCCGGCACCGACTTCGACGAGACCCTGGGTGCCCTGTCCGACCTGGTCCACCAGGGCAAGATCCGCTACATCGGCACCTCGACCTCGAACCCTCCGCCATCGTCGAGGGTCAGTGGATCGCGGAGCGCCGCGGCCGCGAACGGGTGGTCTCCGAGCAGCCGCCGTACTCCCTGCTCGCCCGCGGAGTGGAACGGGAGGTGCTGCCGGTGGCGCAGCGCCACGGGCTGGCGGTCATCCCCTGGAGCCCGCTGGCGGGCGGCTGGCTCTCCGGCCGCTACCGCCGGGGCGCCGCCCAGCCGGCCTCCAGCCGCGCCGACCGGCAGGCCGCCCGCTTCGACATCGCCGACCCGGGCAACGCGGCCAAGCTCGAAGCGGCCGACGCACTCGCCGTCCTGGCGGAGCAGACCGGGCTGTCCCTGGTCCGACTGGCCCTGGCGTTCGTCCTGGAACATCCCGCGGTCACCTCCGTCATCATCGGGCCGCGGACCCTGGAGCAGCTGGAGAGCCAGCTGGGCGCGGGGGAGGTGCGGCTGAGCGCGGACGTGCTGGACCAGATCGACAAGATCGTCCCGCCGGGTACCACCCTCTCCGCCCGGGACGCCGGGTACACACCCCCGTCCCTCACCGATCCGGCCCTGCGCCGCAGGAGCCGCTGACGCCGCCGCCACCACCGGACCGCGACCGCTGGGCCGCCGGACCACCGTCACCGGGCCGCCGGGCGCGCATCGCGCCCGGCGCACCCTGCGCGGGCGCTCGCGCGCGGTCCCCGGGCGGTCGGTCGGCCGGCAGGCGACGGCGGGCGACCGCGGAGGTGAGCGGCGGTCAGTCCGCCAGCAGCCGCCAGACGGTGGTCGCCTTGACCGCCCGGTCCTCCAGGTCGGCCACCACCGGCACCTGCTGCACCGAGACCGACTCGAAGCGCTGCCGGGGCAGATAGGCCCGCCCCGGGTCGCCGACCAGCACCAGCGCGCCCCTGGCCCGGGCCCGTCGCAGGAAGGGCAGCACCCGCTCCGCCATCGGCCGCTCGTAGAAGACGTCTCCGGCGAGCACCACCTCGGCGTCCCCGCCGTCACCGTCCAGCAGATCGCCCAGCCGGGCCTCCACCCGCACCCCGTTCAGTGCGGCGTTGAGGCCGACCGCCGCCGCCGAGAACGGGTCGATGTCGCTGGCGGCGACCGATGCCGCCCCCGCCACCGCGGCGGCCACCGCCACCAGCCCCGAGCCCGTGGCGAGATCCAGCACCCGGCGGCCCGCGACCGTCCCCGGGTGGTCCAGCACATGGCGGGCGAGCGCCTGCCCGCCCGCCCAGGCGAACGCCCAGAACGGCGGATTCATCCGTACCCCGCCCTGTACCCGTTCGGTGAGCTCCCACAGCCCGATCGCCTCGTCGGCCTGGTGGAGCCGCAGCTCCGGCAGATGGGCCACCGGAGCCACCCGTGTGTGGGCCAGGACGAACTCCGCGGGCCGCAGCCCCACCGCAGACGCGGTCTCCGCAACGCCTGACACCCGATCCCCTCCAGCACCGCCGGACCAGCCGATCGCCCGACCCTACCTCCCTGCCGGAGGCCGCAGGTCACAGCAGTGCGAACTGGCCCTCCGGCCCCTCCTCGCGGTGCGCCAGCACCGAAGCCGGACGGGCGGCCCAGCCGGGTGCGGGCAGCACCCCGGCCGTGCGCAGTTCCGCGGCGCCGATCCGGGGTGCCGCGGCCAGCCGGCCGAGCAGTGCGGACTGCTCACCGTGGAGTTCCGCCAGCAGGGCCAGCACCGTGGCCAGATCGATCAGTTCGGTGGTCCAGGCCCGGGGCCAGGCCGCGGGCCGGAGCGCCTCCAGGGACCCGGGATCGCCGGTGCCCGGCATGCGTTCGGCGAACCAGCTCTCCAGCACTCGGTCCCCGCCCACCCGGTACTCCCAGGCGCCGGCCGGTACGGGCGCGATCCGGCCGTCGCCGAGCAGCAGCGTCTGCTCCTCGGGGTCGTAGGAGACGGCCACGGGGAACCCGGCCGGGCTGTCCGGGACCGGCCGGCGGACGAAGGGCCGCTGCCCGCCGGGCATCCGGGGCCGTCCGGCGGGCCGGTCGGCGGCTGGGTCGGCGCACCGGGCGCCGTAGGTGGTCAGCCACAGCACCCGCCGGCCGAGGGCGGTGCCCTGCCGCCACAGCTCCGCCGAGGCCGGCAGCGGCACCGGTACGGCGTCGGGGGTCTCGCCCTGAGGCGGCTCCGGCTGGCAGGCCACGGCGGCCGTCCAGGCGGCGACGTCCTCGGCGGTGACGGGGAGTCCCAGCCGGTCGGAGAGCAGCGCGAGCAGACCGGGCGCCAGGTTGGGGTCCTGTCCGTCGGGGCGGCGGTGCAGCGGAAGCACGGCGCCGCGGCCCCGACGGCGGTGGCCGTCGGGCAGTTCGGCGCTGAAGACCACCGCCGGGCCGGGCGCCTCCAGCACCACGGCGAAGAGCTGCCGGTCGTCGGTGACCCGCCACAGTTCGGGCCGGGGCGCGTCCAGCAGCCGCTGGTCGGGCAGCAGCCACTGCCGGTCGAAGGCGCCGTGCCGGACCGGCTCCGGCTCGGGGCAGGCCCCCTGCTCCCGGGCGAGGCGTCCGGTGGCGGCCGCCCGGCCGGGCAGCTGGGCCACGGCGCTGTGCAGCGTACGGGAGCGACTGGGGCGGAAGAGGGCCGAACGCTCGTCCCCGGCCGCATCGATCAGCCGCCGCCAGCGGGCCCGCAGGGTGTCGGGGTCCGGGGCGCGCACCCAGTCGCGGCCGGTGCGGAGTGCCGGTACGGACCAGGGCATCAGCTGGGACAGCAGCGGGTCGCCGCTCCAACGGCCCCCGGCAGACCGGGCCCTCTCCGCCACGGAACCCCCTCGCTGCCGCACTTCGACCGTCCCCGGCATGGTACCGACCGGCACCTTGCCCGCCGCTCTGTCCCAACGGTCGAAGCGGTGCGGTGGTGACGGGCGGCGGGCGCGACCAGGGGGCGCTGCCGGGCTGCCGTCAGGCGGCGACCTGGTAGCGGGATCCGTCGGCGGTGCGGACCAGCAGGCCGTTCTCCACCAGGTAACGGCGCATCGCCGGACAGTCGTCCCAGTACTGCCGGATGGCGATGTTCACCTCGCCCTCCGAGTAGACGGTGCCGGTGCGGAACATCCGGCCGGTGAGGTACTCCAGCAGCGCGCGCCGCAGCTCCCGGCGGACCGGAACCGAGGTCAGCCGGCCGTCCGCGGTGAAGAGCGCGGCCAGCGCGGCCGGCCGGCCGCGCTCGTCCTGCCGGGCGGCCGGACGAAGGGCCTGGGCGAACGGCTCATGATCCGCCGTCAGACGGCCGTCGTCGGAACGCCGTACCAGGGCGGTGGCGATGAGCCGGGCCAGCGCGCGGGTGCTTCCGGGCTCGGCTGCGTCCAGATCCTCCTGGGTGATCCCCGCGGGTCCGGCGAGCACGACGCGGGAGAGGACGCGCAGCCGGCCGGGGTCAGCCAGTGCTGAGACCAGACGGGCTGAGTGGCTGGATTCCGTCATTGCGAAGCCGCTTTCTCATGGAGGCCATGTCCCTTGTGGGCGCCGGCGGTCGCCGGGCCGGGACCGTACGCCCGGCGGGCAGGCGCCCGCACATACGCTCGCCGCTGTCTGCTGGGCATGCAAACGGTTTTTGCGGCCGGCGGCGGCCGGGAGAAGCCAACAGTGCCCGTCATCCTCGCCCGGCCGCAGGGGGATCGGCAAGGCCGCCTGACAGGAACCGGACAATCTATGTTCTGTACCTGTCATTGCCTGAGGGTTTGCTGCCACGATCGCCTCCGACCGTAGGAACACCCGTCCGTACGGTCGGTCGGCCCCGGTGCGACCGCACCCGCCCGCAGGCCGATCCGCGGCGTCCGCCCCACCCAGGGCGCGCCGCAGCACCAGGCTCCGCGCACGCCGCACCGCCCCGGACCGCCCATCGGCGGACCGGGACACCCCGAGGGCCGCCACCCAGCGGCCCGATTCCTGATCGACCGTCACCAGCGGTCGACCGGAAGGAGTCCGTATGCCCCGCCCCACCCCTGCCCGCGTCGCCACGGCCGCCCTGGCCGCGGCAACCGCGCTGCTCGCCACCGGCGTCCCCGCAACCGCCGCGCACGCAGCCGCCCCCGCACCGGCAGCGGCCCCTGCCAGGACCCACGCGATCCCGCTCGGCCAGGCCCAGCGCGCCCAGCTGCTCGACCGGGCAGGCCAGGACAGCGGCAGGGTCGCCGCCGCCCTCGGCCTCGGCGCCAAGGAGAAGCTGGTCGCCAAGGACATCGTGGTGGACGCCGACGGCACCCGCCATGTGCGCTACGACCGGACGTTCGCCGGACTGCCCGTCCTCGGCGGAGACCTGGTCGTCCACGAGGGCCAGGACGGCACACCCGAAGCCGTGGACCGCGCCTCCACCGCCGCCCTCGACCTCACCAGCACCACCCCCACGGTGGCCCGGGCCGCGGCCGGCCGGGCCGCCCTCGCCGCCGACCCCGGCGCCACCGCCTCCGGCACCGCCCCGCGGCTGGTGGTCTGGGCGGCCAAGGGCACCCCCGCCCTCGCCTGGGAGAACGTGGTCGAGAGCGTCGCCAAGGACGGCACCCCCAGCAAGCTGCACGTCATCACGGACGCCAGGTCCGGCAAGGTGCTCAGCACCTACGAGGGCATCGAGACCGGCACCGGCACCGGCGTCTACGTCGGCCAGGTCCCGCTCACCACCACCCTGTCCGGGTCGACGTACCAGCTCAAGGACGGCAGCCGCGGCAGCCTCTACACCACCGACCTCAACGGCGGCACCTCCGGCACCGGCACCCTCTTCACCGACGCCGACGACGTCTGGGGCAACGGAGCCGCGTCCAACCGCCAGTCCGCCGCCGTGGACGCCCAGTACGGCACCGCCGCCACCTGGGACTTCTACAAGAACACCTACGGCCGCAACGGCATCGCCAACGACGGCAGGGGCTCCTACAACCGCGTCCACTACGGCAGCAGCTATGTCAACGCCTTCTGGGACGACAGCTGCTTCTGCATGACCTACGGCGACGGCTCGGGCAACACCCACCCGCTCACCGCGCTGGACGTGGCCGGCCACGAGATGAGCCACGGCGTCACCTCCGCCACCGCGGGCCTCAACTACTCCGGGGAGTCCGGCGGCCTCAACGAGGCCACCTCGGACATCATGGGCACCGGCGTCGAGTGGTACGCCAACCTCCCCGCGGACCCGCCGGACTACCTGATCGGCGAGGAGATCAACATCAACGGGGACGGCACCCCGCTGCGCTACATGGACAAGCCCTCCAAGGACGGCTCCTCGGCCGACAGCTGGTACTCCGGGGTCGGCAACCTCGATGTGCACTACTCCTCGGGTGTCGCCAACCACTTCTTCTACCTGCTCTCCGAGGGCAGCGGCGCCAAGACCGTCAACGGCGTCAGCTACAACAGCCCCACCGTGAACGGCATCACCGTCACCGGCATCGGCCACGACAAGGCGCTCGCCATCTGGTACCGCGCCCTCACCACGTACTTCACCTCCACCACCAACTACGCGAGCGCCCGCACCGGCACCCTCAGCGCCGCGGCCGCCCTCTACGGCAGCGGCAGCGCCGAGTACAACGCCGTCGCCACCGCCTGGGCCGCCGTCGCCGTGGGCTCGCTGCCCACCGGGGGAGTCACCGTCACCAACCCGGGCAACCAGTCCACCGCCGTGGGCACCGCGGTCAGCGTCACGGTCAAGGCCACCGGCGGCAGCGGCAGCTACACCTGGAGCGCGAGCGGCCTGCCCGCCGGACTCTCCATCAACTCCTCCACCGGCGTGATCAGCGGCACCCCGACCACGGCCGGCACCTCCAACGTCACCGTGACCGCCAAGGACAGCGCCGGAGCCACCGGCACCGCCTCCTTCACCTGGACCGTCGGCAGCGGCGGCGGCACCGGCTGCACCGCGGCCCAGCTGCTCGGCAACCCGGGCTTCGAGACCGGCTCCGCCTCCCCGTGGACGGCCAGCAGCGGCGTGGTCGACAACAGCACCGGTGAGGCCGCCCACTCCGGCTCCTGGAAGGCCTGGATGGACGGCTACGGAACCACCCACACCGACACCCTCTCCCAGACCGTCTCGGTGCCGGCCGGCTGCAAGGCGACCCTGACCTTCTGGCTGCACATCGACACCAGCGAGACCACCACCAGCTCGGCCTACGACAAGCTCACCGTCCAGGCCGGATCCACCACCCTGGCCAGCTTCTCCAACCTCAACAAGAACACCGGCTACGCGCAGAAGAGCTACGACCTGTCGTCCTTCGCCGGCCAGTCGGTGACCGTCAAGTTCACCGCCGCCGAGGACTCCTCGCTGCAGACCAGCTTCGTGGTCGACGACACGGCCCTCACCACCTCCTGATCCACCCACCGCACCCGGCAGCGCAGCCGACCGGGTGCGGCACGGACGGGCCCGGCGGCGCAGACGCGCTGCCGGGCCCGTCCCACACTGCGGAAACCCCGGCGGGCCGGCCTCCCGGGGGGTTGGATCAGCTCCATGACCGACATCGCCATCCGTATCGCCCGGCCCGCCGACCTCCCCCAGCTGCTCGCCTTCTGGGCGCACGCCGCCGAGGGCACCAGCATCACCGACGACCCGGACGGGCTGGCCCGGCTGCTGGAGCGCGACCCCGAGGCCCTCATCCTCGCCGAGCGGGACGGCAGGCTCGCCGGTACCGTGATCGCCGGCTGGGACGGCTGGCGCTGCCACCTGTACCGCCTCGCCGTCCACCCCGAGCACCGCCGGCGGGGCGTGGCCACCGCACTGCTGGACGCCGCCGAGACCCGCTTCCGCGCCCTCGGCGGCCGCCGCGGCGACGCCATGGTCCTCGACCACAACACCCTCGGCCGCAGCGCCTGGGAGTCCGCCGGCTACACCCCGGACAGCGGGTGGAGCCGATGGACCAAGCCGCTGCCCTCCGAGGTCCACTGACCGGTTGTCAGTGCCCGGGCGTACCGTCGAGGCGGGACCACGGGAGGAGACCCCATGCCCGGTATACCCGCGGAGGCGCTGTACAGGGTCCGCGACGAGATCGACGCGCTGTACACCCCAGGCACGCCCGCACCGGTGCGCCTGGTCCGGCTGCGCGGCCTCGGCCCGCGGCTCACGGCGCTGCTGGCCGAACTGACGGCCCATGGTGCGCCGGCCGAGTGCCTTGATCCGCTCCATGAGGCCGCCGAGCTGCTCCAGCCGCTGGCCGACGGTGTGGAGCCCGGACCCGGCCAGGCCGACGACCTCGCCGAGCAGGCCGCGGAGCTGCTGGCGGCGTTCGACGCCGCGGCGCGTGCGGAGCGGAGGGCGCCCTACCGCCAGGGGTGACCTGGGGTTTCACGGCGCTCTCCGGGCGAGATCACTGAGACGCGAGGCCACTGAGACGCGAGGCCACCGAGACACGGAACCACTGAGACACGGAACCACTGAGACACCGAACCAGCGAGACGACCTGACCAGCGAGACGACCTGACCACCGGGACGCCAGGACACCGAGGCGTCCGCACCGAACCGAGGGAAGGCAGACCGGCCATGCCCGACTCCGCCCGAGCCGCCGTACCCGCCGGGCTGCACATCACCGAGGAGGTCGGTGAGGCCCTGCGCCGCCGCCTGCCGGTGGTGGCCCTGGAGTCGACCATCATCTCCCACGGGCTTCCACGGCCGCAGGGCCTTCAGGTCGCCCGCGAGCTGGAGGCCCTGGTCAGGGAGGGCGGCGCGGTCCCCGCCACCGTCGCGGTGCTCGACGGCGTCGCCCATGTGGGCCTCGACGCGGCCCGGCTGGAGCGGATCGCCACCCAGGACGGCATCCGCAAGCTCGGCTTCCGCGACCTCCCCCCGGCCCTCGCCCTCGGAGCCGACGGCGCCACCACCGTCTCCGGGACGGCCTTCCTGGCCGCCGCAGCGGGCATCCGGGTGTTCGCCACCGGTGGCCTCGGCGGAGTCCACCGCGGCTGGACCAAGGTCCAGGACGAGTCAGCGGACCTCGATCTGCTCAGCCGTACCCGCATCACCGTGGTCTGTGCGGGGGTCAAGTCCATCCTGGACGTCCCCGCCACCCTGCAGCGGCTGGAGACCCTCAACATCTCCGTGGCCGGCTACCGCACCGCCGAGTTCCCCGGCTTCTATCTGCGCAGTTCCGGGGAACGGGTCGACTGGACCCTCACCACCCCGCAGCAGGTCGCCGCCGCGATGCGCGCCCAGGACGCGCTCGGCGCCCCGCCCGCCGCACTGGTCGTCGCCAACCCCGTCCCCGAGGAGCAGCAACTCGACCCGGCCCTCCACGACCGCGTCCTCGCCGACGCCCTCGCCGCCGCCGAGCGCGACCGCATCAGCGGCCAGGCCGTCACGCCCTATCTGCTGGCCGGTCTGGTGCGCGACACCGAGGGCGCCTCCCTGGAGGCCAACCTCGCAGCCGTCCGCGGCAATGTCCGTCTCGCCGCGGAGATCGCCGTCGCCTGGTCGGGGCCCGTCGCCGCGCCGGTCTGACGGCCGGGCGCCGGGGCCCCGCCGCCGGGCCCGTTGCCAGCACACCCTGGACATCCACCGGTACCACGGCCGGGCTCCCGGTACCGCCGCACCCCACCCGCCCGCGCCCTGGAAGCGTCAGCCCACGGCCTGCGGCAGGGGCGCGGCGTGGACGGCGGTGAAGACGGACGCGTCCGATGAGCCGCCGAGCGCGGGGGAGAGGGCGGCGCGGGCGGTGTCGAGGAAGGCGGG
>NZ_LIQR01000222.1 GCF_001418575.1 Peterkaempfera griseoplana | reverse complement strand
CACCCGCACCGCGGCCCTGGCCACCGCCTCGCCCGAACTCGCCCGCCTCCTCGCCTCCACCGCCGCCGCCGGCGCCGTCCACGCCCACCGCCTCACCGCCTGAGCCCCGCGCCGCCCGGCCCGGACCCCTGCCGCGGCACGGACGTCACACAGGGAGCACCGGGCACAGGGCCGGGACCGGTGCCCGGCCCGCCGGCCCGGTTCGGTCCGCCCCGGCCCCATCCCCACGACCCCACCGACCCGAAAGCCAGCCGTGACCACGCCGCGCGCCTCCCCCACCCCGGCCGTGCTGACCGCACTGCAGGCCGCCCTCGCCGCCCAGCACGCCGCTGTCTACGGCTACGGCGTCGCCGGCGCCCATCTGACCGGGACCCGCCTCGCCACCGCCCGCGCCGCGTACACCGCCCACCAGGCCCGCCGCGACGCCCTGCAGCGCGAGATCACCGCCCGCCACGCCACCCCGGTCGCCGCCGCCGCCGGCTACGACCTCCCGTTCCCGGTCACCGGCGCGGCGTCCGCGGTCCGGCTGGCGACCCTGCTGGAGGACCGGCTGGCCGCCGTCAGCGCCGACCTGGTGGCCGCCTCCTCCGGCCGGCTGCGCCGCACCGCCGCCGACATCCTCCGCGAATCCGCCCTGCGCGCCGCCCAGTGGCGCGGCGCCACCCTCGGCCCGGCCTTCCCCGGCCTTCCCGAGCGCGCCACCGCCGGGCACCCCTCTCCCTGAGCCCGGCACCGCCCGGGCACCACCTCGCCGCGCCCCCCATCGCACCCATGACCGACAATGGGAACGGCGTCCGCGCCACGGGGGAGCACGACGAGAGGACACCATGCCCGCAGCGATCTCCATCCCCCAGCGGCTCGACCGGATCGTGCGGGCACGGAAGGGCGAGCCGGGAGCGGCCTGGCTGGCCGCGCTGCCGTCCGTGACCGACGACTACCTCGACCGCTGGCAGCTCACGGCGGAGCGCGTCTGCGAACCCGGCGGCCGCACCAGCCTGGTGGTCTACGTACGGCGCGCCGACGGCAGCCCCGCGGCGCTCAAGGTGGGCATGGCGGCCCCGGAGACCGCCCATGAGCACACCGCGCTGGCCCACTGGGACGGCCGCGGAGCCGTGCGGCTGCTGGACGCCGACACCACCCCGGAGCATGCGGTGCTGCTGCTGGAGCGGCTGCACGGCGACATCCCGCTGCGCTCGCTGCCGGAGGCCAAGGCGATGCTGGAGGCCGCCGGACTGCTCCAGCGCCTCTGGGTGGCACCGCCGCCCGAGCATCCCTTCCCGGACGCCGGTGACCATGCGCGGGCCCTCCACGACCTGCTGCGGACGCGACGGGAACTGCCGGCGGTGGCCGCCGCCGACGTCCTGCCCCTGGTCGACGAGGCCCTGGAGGCCGCGGCCGGCCTGCTGGCCTCCGCTCCCCCGCCCGCCCACGGCCGGCCCGACCACGTCCTGCTGCACGGCGACTTCCACCATGGCAATGTGCTGGCCGCCGACCGCATGCCCTGGCTGGCCGTCGACCCCCGTCCGCTGGTCGGCGAACGGGCCTGGGACCTGGCCTGGCTGGCCCGTGACCGGATGGAGACCCTGGTCGGGTCCCCCGGGCCGGAGGCGGCGGTCCGCCGCCGGCTGCACCGGCTGGCCGACTCGCTGGAGGTGGACCGGACCCGGCTCCGCGGCTGGACGCTCTTCCGCACCGTCGAGGCGGGGATCCGCTGCCTGGACGCCGGTGACACCGCCGCCGCCGAGCTGTGGCTGGAGTTCGCCGGCCGGCTGTGACCCGCGGGCCGCGGGCTCAGCCCACCACCCGTCCGCGCAGCGGCAGTTGGGCCCCCATCACCGCGTAGGGCCGCTCCGTGTTGGGGAACAGCACCGGCCGCGCCAGGTCCACGTACCCCAGCGACCGGTACAGCCGTCGGGCGGGGGTCTCCGCGTCGATGGCCGACAGGATGGACCGGGGCAGCCCGGACCGTCTGCAGAGCTCCCCGATCAGCGCGCTCCCCAGCCCGCGCCCCTGCCAGGCCGGCAGCACATGGAGCTCGGTCACGGAGAACGAGCCGTCGAGCCAGCCGTCGGTGCCGCGCGCCCGGAGATAGGGCTCGATGACGGTGCTCCACCACTGCGAGCGGTCATTGGGCATCCCGTAGCCGAAGCCGACCAGCTGCCCGCCGTGCAACGCGCCCAGCGCGATCACCCCGGGCTGGCCGGCATGGCGGGCGACGATCTGCAGGCGTACCGCGATCTCCTCGTCGGTGAGCCCGAAGGCGAGCGCCTGCACCGCCAGCGCCTCGTCGGCTCGCGCAGCGAGGTCGATGGGCTCGATCGTCACGTCGTCGTCCATGGCGGGGGACGTTACCGCGCCGTCAGAAGAGAACGCTCATGAACGCCCCGACCTCCTGGAAGCCGACCCTGCGGTAGGCGGCGCGGGCGGGGCGGTTGAAGTCGTTGACGTACAGGCTGACCACGGGGGCGACCTCCTGCAGGGCGTACCGCACCACCGCGGCCATCCCGGTCTCGGAGAGCCCCTGTCCGCGGCGGTCGGGGGCGACCCAGACGCCCTGGATCTGGCAGGCCCGGTCGGTCACCGCGCCGATCTCGGCCTTGAACACCACCCGGCCGTCCTCGAAGCGGGCGAACGCCCGCCCGCCGGTGACCAGTTCGGCGACCCGGGCGCGGTAGAGCAGGCCGCCGTCCCCCGACATGGGGGAGACGCCCACCTCCTCGGTGAACATCGCGACGCAGGCCGGCATCAGCAGCTCGATCTCGTCGCGCCGCACCCGGCGGACCCGGGGGTCCGGGAGGATGTCGGCACAGGGCTCGGTGACGGTCATCAGCGGCTGGCAGGCGCGGATCTCGCGGGCCGGACCCCAGCCCGGCTCCAGCAGCGACCACAGTTCCGCGGTGGGCTCGGCGGGCCCCACGATGGAGGAGCAGCGCCGCCCCTGTCTGCGGGCCCTGTCGGCGAAGGCCCGTACGGCCTCCGGTCCGGCGCTCACCGGCACCAGGTTGGCCCCGGCGTAGCAGAGGGCGTCCAGCAGTCCGGCGTCGTCGTACCAGCCCCACATCTCGCCGCCGAGCCGCCAGGGGTCGAGCCCTGCCACCTGCACCCTGGCCGCGACGAAGGCGTTGGCCACCGGGTCGCGGTCCAGTACGTCGAGGGCGTCCTCGAGATCCGTCGCATCGAGGACCCTGGTGGTCGACATCGAACTTCCCAGCATCTGCGCGCCTCACCTGCAGTCGGGCTGCCCATGCCGCAGCTCCGGGCCGTCCGGTAGGGGGTCCCGCGGCGCGGGTCCCGACACACGAGGGTACGGACACTGCGGAGGCACCCTACCTCGCAGGTGGCCGCGGCCGCGCGGGGGCGGCCGATACCCGGCCCGCACGGGCCCGACAGCACATGCCGTCCGGCCCGTGCGGGGACCGGCCGGCGGTTCAGCCGACGGGGGTGACGGTGGGCTCGCCCTGCTCGTCCATGCCCTCGGCCAGCTTGAGGGCCTCCTCGATCAGCGTCTCCACGATCTTCGACTCCGGCACCGTCTTGATCACCTCACCCTTGACGAAGATCTGCCCCTTGCCATTGCCCGACGCCACACCCAGATCCGCCTCACGCGCCTCCCCCGGCCCGTTCACCACACACCCCATCACCGCCACCCGCAGCGGCACATTCATCCCCTCAAGACCCGCGGTCACCTCCTCCGCGAGCTTGTACACATCCACCTGCGCCCGCCCGCACGACGGACACGACACAATCTCCAGACCCCGCTGCCGCAGATTCAACGACTCCAGAATCTGGATCCCCACCTTCACCTCCTCCACCGGAGGCGCCGACAACGACACCCGGATCGTGTCCCCGATCCCCTCCGCCAGCAACGCCCCGAACGCCACCGCCGACTTGATCGTCCCCTGGAACGCCGGACCCGCCTCCGTCACCCCCAGATGCAACGGATAATCACACGCCGCCGCCAACTGCCGGTACGCATTCACCATCACCACCGGATCGTTGTGCTTCACCGAGATCTTGATGTCCCGGAACCCGTGCTCCTCAAAAAGCGAACACTCCCACAACGCCGACTCCACCAACGCCTCCGGAGTCGCCCGCCCGTACTTCTCCAGCAACCGCCGGTCCAACGACCCCGCATTCACCCCGATCCGAATCGGAGTCCCCGCCGCCGAAGCCGCCTTCGCGATCTCCGCCACCTTGTCGTCGAACTGCTTGATGTTCCCCGGATTCACCCGGACCGCCGCACACCCCGCATCGATCGCAGCGAACACATACTTCGGCTGGAAGTGAATGTCCGCGATCACCGGGATCTGCGACTTCCGCGCAATCGCCGGCAACGCGTCCGCATCGTCCTGCGACGGCACCGCCACCCGCACGATCTGACACCCCGACGCCGTCAACTGCGCGATCTGCTGCAACGTCGCATTGACATCGGCCGTCACCGTCGTCGTCATCGACTGCACGGACACCGGCGCATCACCACCCACCGGCACACTCCCCACCATGATCTGCCGCGACCTGCGGCGAACGGCGAGCGGCTGAAGCGGCATGGACGGAATACCGAGCGAGATCGCGGTCATGTTTCACCCTCACTGTGGAACGGCGGATCAGTGCTTCGGGGAACGGTGTGAGAGGACGGGGTGAAGGGAGAACCCGGGCAGGCGGGAGCCGCACGGGGAGGAGCCGTGCGGCGCGGGGTGGGGCGGCCCCGCGCCGCACTGGTGGAGGTGACGGGTCCTCAGTGGCCGCGGTTGCCGGCGACGGTCTCCCGGGCGGCGCGGATGGACGCCTTGAGCGATCCCATGGTCGCCAGGACGGCCGTGGGCTCATAGCCGCAGTGGGCCATGCAGTTCTCGCAGCGTGCGTCCTTGCCGCGGCCGTACTTGTCCCAGTCGGTGCCCTCGACCAGCTCCCGGTAGGTCGGGACGTATCCGTCGGACATCAGATAGCAGGGGCGCTGCCAGCCGAAGAGCGAGTAGTTGGGGATGCCCCAGGCGGTGCACTCGAAGTCCACCTTGCCCTCGAGGAAGTCCAGGAACAGCGGGCTGTGGTTGAGCCGCCAGCGGCGCCGGTTGCCGCCCGCGAACGCCTTCTTGAACAGCTCCCTGGTCTGCTGGACGCCGAGGAAGTGCTCCTGGTCGGGCGCCTTCTCGTAGGCGTAGGCGGGCGAGATCATCATCTCGTCCACCTGCAGGTCGTCATTGAGGTAGTCCAGCACCTCGACGACGCTCTGCGCGGTGTCGGTGTTGAAGAAGGTGCTGTTGGTGGTGACCCGGAAACCCCGGGCCTTGGCCTCCTTGATGGCCGCCACCGCCTCGTCGAAGGTGCCTTCCTTGGCCACCGAGGCGTCATGGCGTTCCCGCAGCCCGTCGATGTGCACGGTGAAGGAGAAGTAGGGCGACGGGGTGAACTTGTCCAGCTTCTTGCGGAGCAGCAGCGCATTGGTGCAGAGGAAGACGTACTTGCGCCGCTCCACCAACTGCCGGACGATCTCGTCGATCTGGGGGTGCATCAGCGGCTCTCCGCCGGCGATGGACACCATCGGCGCGCCCGACTCCAGCACCGCGCCCACCGCCTGGGCGACGGGCATCCGCTGCTTGAGCACCCCGGCGGGGTGCTGGATCTTGCCGCAGCCCTCGCACTTGAGATTGCAGGCGAACAACGGCTCGAGTTCCACGATGAGCGGGAACTTGTCCCGGCGCTTCAGGAGTTTCTGCTGGAGGAGGTACGTGCTGATCCGCGCGGTCTGGCGCAGCGGCATGGCCATGGCTAGCTCGCCTCCTGAGGGAGCGTCCGGATAGGGGTAACGGATGGCATTGCGGGATTGCGGTCGATGTCGCCCGCCGGGGCCGCCGCGCCGGGCCGGGGGGCCACGGTCCGGTGCCAGGCGGTGAGGGCGGGCACGGTGGAGCGGAGTGCGCGCCAAGCGCGCACTCCGCTCGGGACCGTGGCCGGGCGCAGCAGTTCACGCTCCGGCGTGTCGACGACTATGCGTACGGCGGCGACCGGAAGCCCGGGCGCGGTCCGTCCGGCGGCCGAGAGCACCGCCGCGGTCTCCATGTCGATGCCGGTGACACCGGCGGCGTGCAGCCGTGCGCGGGCCTCGGCGCCGCGCACCACCTGGTCGGCCGAGTGCAGCAGACCGGTGTGCACGGTCATGCCCCGCTCCCGCAGCAGGCGCGCGAGCAGGGCCGACGAAGGGATCTCGATCGAGCACTCCCCTTCGTCTCGCACCCCGGTGGCAACAACGGCGTCCCCAGGGCTTATTCCCCGTCCTGCGGCGGCGCAGAACCCGACGGCCAGCAGCCCGCCGTAGGCCCCGCCGCCGTCGCCCAGCAGGGCGGTGACGGCCTTTCGGGCGCGCAGCGGTCCCATTCCGGTGGCCGTCAGCACCGCCTTGCCGCCGGACCAGTCGCCGCCGCGCAGCGCCCAGCGCTCCACCCCCAGCGCGCAGACCACCAGCAGCGGGGGTGCGGGCCGGTTCGCCGGTGCGGCGGCTGGGGCGACCGGGTCGGTCGGGGTCATCGGTCGCCCCTCGCCCCGCTGCCCTCGCCGCCGGACCCGTCGCCCCGGGTCCCGGAGGCCGCGGCGAGGGGGGCGGTCAGGGAGCGCACCGGGTGGCCGCCGGCCTCCGGCCGGGGGACGCCGTGGAGGTAGCGGCCGAGTGCGGTCACCGGGAAGACCAGGCGGTAGAGGTTGTAGTTGATGGAGAAGTCCCAGGGGAAGCCGGTGCCGGTGAAGTGCGGCTCGTCCCAGGTGCCCTCCGGCAGCTGGGTGGCGGCCAGCCAGGCGACGCCGCGGTCCACCGCCTCCCCGCTCTCCCCCGCCGACAGCAGGGCCATCAGCGCCCAGGCGGTCTGCGAGGCGGTGGACTCCCCGCGTCCGGACCACTTCTCCTGGTCCTCGTAGGAGCGCATGTCCTCGCCCCAGCCGCCGTCGGCGTTCTGGTGCTCCTCCAGCCACCGCACGGCGCGGCGGACGGCGGGGTGGGCGGTGGGGATGCCCGCGGCGACCAGCGCCGGGACCACCGAGCCCGTCCCGTAGATGTAGTTGGTGCCCCAGCGGCCGAACCAGGAGCCGTCGGTCTCCTGCTCGCGAAGCAGCCACTCCACGCCCCGGCGGGTGCGGGGGTCGCGGGCCTTGCCGACGTCGGCGAGCATCTCCACCACATGGGCGGTGACGTCGGCGGACGGCGGGTCCACCACCTCGCCGAAGTCGCAGAACGGCAGCTTGTTGGGCAGTGTGCTGGTGTTGTCCACGTCGAAGGCGCCCCAGGCGCCGTTCTTGGACTGCATGCCCAGGTTCCAGGCGACTCCGCGCTCCACCGCGGCCCGCAGCCGCTCCTGGTCCGGGTGGGCCACCCGGCGCAGTGCCAGGACCACCTCGGCGGTGTCGTCGATGTCGGGATAGGTGTCGTTGTCGAACTCGAACGCCCATCCGCCGGCGGGCAGCCCGGGCCGCTGGACGGCCCAGTCGCCGCGCCGTCGCACCTCCTCGCCGAGCATCCACTCCGCCGCGGAGATCAGAGCGGGGTGGTCGGCGGGCAGCCCGGCGTCCACCAGCGCGATGGTGGCCAGGCAGGTGTCCCACACCGGGGACTGACAGGCCTCCAGCCAGCGGCCGCCGTCCTCGGTGTGCACGGTGAAGCGGTCGAAGGCGGCGAGTCCGGCCTTCATCACCGGGTGCGCCAGGTCGTAACCCTCCAGGTGGAGGGCGATCAGCGAGTAGACCGCGGGGGGCTGGATCCCGCCCCAGCAGCCGTCCGCCTCCTGGCGCTCCACGATCCAGCGGGTCGCCTGGCCCAGGGCGAGCCGGCGCAGGGGGCCCACCGCGTGCCGGTGGTAGGCGTGCAGCACCCGGTCCAGCCGCTGGAAGAGGCCGTCCCAGCTGGTGGGCGAGGCCATCGGCGGGGTGCGGAAGGGGTCGGCCGGGTCGCTGTGCAGCTCGTCCAGGGCGAAGGGGGCCGGACGGACGGGGCGGTGCGCGGAGACCACGGTCAGCGGCACGATGGTCTGCCGGGCCCAGCAGCCGAAGGAGTAGATGTTGAGCGGGGCCCACTTGGGCAGGAACATGACCTCGGGGGGCAGCTCCGGCAGCCGGCTCCAGGGCCACCAGCCGAAGAGCGCCAGCCAGATCCGGGTGAAGACCCTGCTGGCGGCGATCCCGCCGTGCTCCCGGATCCAGGCCGCGGCGGAGGCCATGTGCGGTGCCTGCGGGTCGTCACCGGCGAGCTTGAGGGCGACATAGGCCTCCACCGTGGTGGAGAGCTCGGACGGGCCGCCGTGGAAGGTGGCCCAGGTGCCGTCCTCGCGCTGCTGGGAGCGGATCCACTGGGCGGTGGCGCGGGTCTGCTCATCGGTGCGGATGCCCAGGAACTGCCGCAGCAGCAGATCCTCGGCGTCCATGGTCACATTGGTCTCGAGGTTGCCCTTCCACCAGCCCTGCTCGTTCTGCAGCGACAGCAGATGGGCGGTGGCGCGCTCCAGCGCCGCCGCGGCCACCGCCCGCGGGGTCGGCGCCGGGGCGCCTGCGGGGGCCGCCGCGGCCCCCTCGGCGGCGGCCGGGTCGCCAGCGGATGCCCCCGCTTCCTGCGGGGGACTCTTCACCGCGACCGGCTCGGGATCGTACTCGGGGTCGAGCCGGCCGTCCGCGGTTGTTGTCACCTTGGGTTCACCTCTCCCGTACGACGACGAATTCGGCGAGTGCGACGAAGTGCTGACGCACCGCATCCGGCATGGGCACCTCGTCCAGGGCGGCGAGGGCGGTCTGATGGCGCCGCCGGGCCTCGTCCTGGGTCCAGGCGCGGCCGCCGGCCTCCTCGATGAGGGCGGCCCTGACGGCGAGCTGCTCCTCGTCCTCGTGGCCCCGCCCCTCGGGGTCGGCGAGCAGCTCGGCCAGGCGCAGCGAGGCCTTGCCGCCCTCGGCGAGGGCGGCGGAGACCGGCAGCGACTTCTTGCGCTGGCGCAGGTCGCCCCAGTGCGGCTTGCCGGTGACCTCGGTGGCGCCCCAGATGCCGAGCAGGTCGTCCACCGCCTGGAAGGCCAGGCCCAGGTGGTAGCCGTAGCGCTCCAGGGCGTCCGCGGTGCGGTCGTCGGCGCCGGCCAGGACCGCGCCGATGGAGGAGGCGCAGGCCAGCAGGGCGCCGGTCTTGTTGCCCTCCATCTCCAGGCACTCCTCCACGGTGACGCGGTCGCGGTGCTCGAAGGAGAGGTCCTGGGCCTGGCCGTCGATCAGCTTGCGGGTCGCGGTGGTGATCCGGCGTACCGCCCGGGCGGCGGCGGACGCCTGGACGGCGGAGCCGTCGGGGGCGTCCAGCAGCACCTCGGTGGCGAGGGCGAAGAGCGCATCGCCGGCCAGGATGGCCTGGGCCGGGCCGAAGACGGTCCAGGCGGTGGCGCGGTGGCGGCGGGTCTCGTCACCGTCCATCAGGTCGTCGTGGAGCAGTGAGAAGTTGTGCACCAGTTCCACCGCGGCACCGCCCGCGGCGCCGGTCTGCGGGTCGGCTCCCACGGCCTGGGCGGAGAGCAGCGCCAGAGCCGGGCGCACCGCCTTGCCGCCGTCGCCGGAGCTGGGCATGCCGTCCCGGTCGATCCAGCCGAAGTGGTAGGCGGCGACGGTGTCCATGGGTGCCGCAAGCCGGCCGACGGCCTCGCGCAGCAGCGGGGTGCACAGGGTGCGTCCGCGCTCCAGGAGGTCCGGCACCGTCAGCGCGGCCTCCGTGGACTGCGAGTCGAGGCGTGAATCCACGCGCATTCCCTCTCCCTGGGGTGTGTGGTCCGCGGCGGGCGTGTGCTCCGTCGTGGACAGGTGGCCTGCCGTGGGCGGTGACGCCGCATCGGGCCGAGCCGTGACGGCGGGGCGACTCCGCCGGTGTGCCGAGGGCGGGGCCGGTTCGGCCGCGGTCGGTCGGTTCACTGCGGCCACCTCCCCGCGGTGTGGGCCGTGCCCGCGGGGCGTCCGCCGAGCGCGGCGAGCGCCTCGTCGGCGGCGCTGTGTCCGCTGCGGACGGCGCCCTCCATGGTGGCGGGCCAGCCGGTGGCGGTCCATGCTCCGGCCAGCACCAGGCCCGGTGTACGGGTACGGGCGCCGGGCCGCAGCCGGGCGCTGCCCGGAGCCGGGTCGAAGGTGGCGTTGCGCTCCCGGGTCACGAAGAAGTCCAGCACCCGGGCGTCGCGCGCGGCGGGCAGCAGCCGCGCCAGCTCGGGCAGATAGCGGCGGCGCAGCTCGGCGACGGGCAGGTCGATCTCCTCCTGCGCCGCCGACTGGGAGACGGCGATGTACTGGGCGCGCTGGTCCCGTTCGGCGAGCCCGGAGTGCCGGGTCCGGTCGAACACCCACTGGACCGGTGTGCCGAGGCCCGCGAAGAACGGCCTGCGCAGCACCCGGCGGTCGTAGACGGCATGCAGGTTGAGGATGGGCGCGGTGCCGAGCCGGCGCAACCGCTGCTGGTCGTCGATGGTGTCCGGGGGGAGCAGGTCGGCTGCGGCATCCTGCGGTACGGCCAGCACCACGGCGTCCGCGTGCAGCAGCTCGCCGCCGGCGGGCAGCCGGTCGCCCTCCACCCGCACGGAGTGCCGGTCGTGGCCGGACCCGGCCGGGCGGTACGTATTCGAACCTTGGGAGGGGGCGTCACCGCCGCCCGGAGCGTCCGCCTCCAGGCCCCCGGCGGATGACTTCAGCGCCGATGCTCTGGCGCGCAGCAGGACCCGTACCCCGCTCTGCTGGAGGGCGTCCAGCGCCGCGTCGTGGTGGATGGCGCCCAGGGGGGCGTCGGCCCAGCCGATGTCGGAGGCTCCGGGGTCGGAGAGCAGGCCGGTCTTGAAGACCATGGCGGCGAGCGCCAGGGACACCTGGTCCGCGGTGGCGTTGAGGGTGGCGACGCCGACCAGGTCCCAGAGCGCCTCGACGGCGCGGCGGGACTGCCCCTGCGCGCGCAGCCAGTCGCCGAAGGACTGCTCGTCCAGGGCCGGATCCGACAGGTCCAGTCGCCACAGGGCGAGGGTCGCCCGCACCACGCCCAGGCGGTCGGCGGTGCCCAGGTGCGGGTAGCGCGACAGGCTGCCGGCCAGGTGCAGCGGCACCGGCAGCGCCGCGCGGCGCAGCCGTCCCAGGCGCAGGCCGTCGGTCCCGCTCCCGCGGGAAGGCGCTGCTGCGACATCCAGGACAGGCACGTCCAGCCGCCGCTGCAGGCTCACCAGGTGGTCGGCGCCGAGCCGGGTGACCAGGCCGCGGTAGGCGGTGCAGCAGCGCAGGAAGACATGCTGGCCGTTGTCGACGGTCAGGTCGCCGCGCCGGAACGAGAAGGCCAGCCCGCCGAGGCGGGGGCGGTTCTCGACCAGGGTGACGGCCAGCCCGGCCTCGGCCAGCCGCAGTGCGGCGGTGATGCCGGCCAGACCGCCGCCGACGACCACCGCCGCGGCACGGTCCTGCGGTACGGCGCCGCTCATCGCCCCTCCCCCCGGGTGCGGTCGCCGCGCCGCGGCGATCGCACCGCTGTGGACGCGTCCGCCCGTCCGCGCGGTTCCGCGGCGGCGGCCGGTGACGGTGTTGCGGTCAAGAGCGCCCTCCGGCCAGGCCGGAGAGCGCCACATAGGCCTTCTCCCATCCGGGCAGCGACACCCGGCCGCGCAGCACCGACTCCGGCTCCGCCGCGATCCGCTGCAGCAGCCGGTGGTAGATGCCCGCCATGGCCGCGGTGCAGGCCCGGCTGCGGCGGTCGAGCATCGGGAGCAGCAGCAGGCCCTCCTCGAAGTACCGCTGCGCCCGTGCGGCCTGGAAGGCGACCAGCCCGGTGAAGTCGGCGCCCGCCGGGGGGCGGGCGGTGTCGAAGCCGGACTCGCAGCCGAACCTGGCCAGATCCTCGGCCGGCAGGTAGGTGCGGCCGTTGGCGGCGTCCTCACGCAGGTCGCGCAGGATGTTGGTGAGCTGCAGGGCCAGGCCCAGGGTGTCGGCGTACTCGGCGCCGAGCTTGGGGTCGGTGCAGCCGAAGACGCCCAGCGAGAGCCGCCCGATGGAGCCCGCCACACAGCGGCAGTAGGTGCGCAGGTCCTCGAAGGTCGCGTACTCGGCGCCGCGCAGGTCCATCTCCACGCCGTCGATCAGCTCGTCGAAGGCGTCCACCGGGACGGGGAAGCGCTCGGCGGCGTCCGCCAGGGCGACCTTGATCGGGTCGGTGTCGTCCTCCTGCACCTCACCGGCGCGGACCTCGTCGAGCAGGGCGCGGGTGCGGCCGAGCAGCTCGGCCTTGCGCTCGGGCGCGAGGTCCCCGTCGCCGATGTCGTCGACCCGGCGGGCGAGGGCGTAGAGCGCGGACATGGCCAGCCGCTTGGGCTCCGGCAGCAGCCTGATCCCGTAGCTGAAGTTGCGCGCCTGCATACCGGTGACTGCCTCGCAGTACCGGTATGCCGCCATGACCTGCGCGGACGCCAGTGGTGATGCCGCCACCCCGGGGCTCACCTTCCCTTCACAAATGTGGCCGCAGCCTCCCGCAGGAGACGGCTCTTGGCGGGCTTGGGCGGCCCCGGCAGTACGTCGTACCCGGCGGCGTGGATCGCCCCCAGGGCGGCGCGCCCTCCGGCGGTGAAACCGGCGAGCAGCAGCCTGAGCCTCCCCCGCACGCTACCTACCAGTGGTGCGCCATGATCGAGCAGGGTCCCTGCTCGACGTGCCTGGAAGGCGACCAGGTCACGCACCCGCTCGCTCGCGGTGGGGGCGGCGAGGTCCGTCTCGGTCACGCCGAATCGGTCCAGGTCCTCCGCGGGCAGATAGATCCTCCCCCTCGCACGGTCCTCCGCAACGTCCTGCAGATGCTCGATCACCTGCAGTGCGCTGCAGATCGCATCCGAGCGCTCCACCCGTTCGGGTGTGGAGACGCCCGCGATGGACAGCACCAGCCGACCGACCGGATTGGCGGACAGCTCGCAGTAGCCCAGCAGGTCCTCGTAGCGGGCGTACCGGACGGTCTGCTGGTCCACCCGGTTCGCCTGGATCAGGTTACGGAAGGGTTCGGCGCTGAGCCCGCGATTTTCCACCAGTGGTACCAGCGCGCGCATCAGGGGGTGGCGGGCCTGCTCCAGGCCGCCGGTGCCCAGCACGATGGCGAAGACCCGGTCCAGGTCGCGCTCCAGGCCGTCCAGCAGGGCCAGCCGGAACTCGGTCTCCTCCTCGGAGGGCAGCGCGGTGCCGGGCCGGGTGCGGGTCTGCGGGACGGGCGTGTCGACGCCGAGCAGGTCGGCGGTCCGCTGCGGGTCGTCCAGGTCGCCGTCGCCCGCGTCGTCGACCAGCCGGGCGAACCCGTAGACCGCCATCAGGTCGTCCCGCCAGGCTGCGGGCAGGAAGAAGGGGGCGACGGGGAAGTTCTCCCTCGCCGCCTTGCCCAGTACCGCGCCCTCCACGGGCGCGCCGGGACTGGCCGTACGTCCGTCCGCGGTCACCGGCGACCGCCCGCCTGGCTGCCGGCAGGTCGCGGCGCCGGGCCGCGCGCCCCCTCGGAATGGGCCGAAGCCACCACTGGCGTCACTCCCCCGTTCTACACCGATCTTGACGGCGTGCACACAGCGGACACGCCCTCACCCCCGCGAGAGCACAACCTGCGCCGGCTCGCCGGGGTGTGCACTCACTCTAGGCCGGGGTGACGACAGCGGCTGCCACGGGGTGATCCCCGGCCGGAATCACCGACGGCCGAGGGCCGGGGAGGCGGGGTGTGCACCCCGTCCCCGGCCCTCGGCCGCGGCGGTGGGAGAGGAGCCGCGCGTCAGCGCTTGTTCTCCTTCTCGTAGGCCTTGATCACCTCGTCGGTGGGCCCGTCCATCAGCAGTTCGCCCTTCTCCAGCCAGATCACGCGGTCGCAGGTGTCGCGGATCGACTTGTTGTTGTGGCTCACCAGGAAGACGGTGCCGGCCTCCTTGCGCAGCTCGCGGATGCGCTCCTCGCTGCGGCGCTGGAACTTGGCGTCACCGGTGGCCAGCGCCTCGTCGATCATGAGGACGTCATGGCTCTTGGCCGCGGCGATGGAGAACCGCAGCCGGGCCGCCATACCGGAGGAGTAGGTGCGCATCGGCAACGAGATGAAGTCGCCCTTCTCGTTGATCCCCGAGAAGTCCACGATCTCCTCGTAGCGGGACTTGATCTCGTCCTGGCTCATGCCCATGGCCAGGCCGCCGAGGATGACGTTGCGCTCACCCGTGAGGTCGTTCATCAGCGCCGCGTTGACGCCCAGCAGCGACGGCTGCCCGTCGGTGTAGACGGCGCCGCGCTCGGCCGGCAGCAGGCCCGCGATGGCCCGCAGCAGGGTCGACTTGCCCGAGCCGTTGGAGCCGATCAGGCCGATGGCCTCGCCCTTGTAGGCGGTGAAGGTCACCCCGCGCACGGCGTGCACCTCGCGCACCGAGGGGGAGCGCCGCTTGGAGACGATGCGGCTCAGCGCCGAGGTGGCGCTGCCCTTGCCGCTGCCCGCGCCGTGCACGCGGTAGACGATGTGCAGGCCGTCGACGATCACGGTCGGGATGCGCTCCCGGGTGATGGTGCCGGCGTCCTCGGTCATGGTCGGTGCCTCAGCCACGGCCGTACTCCTCCTCAGCCTTCCAGAAGTACACGAACCCACCGAGGCCCACGACGACCGCCCAGCCGATCGCCCAGCCCCAGACGTGCGCGGGCAGGATGTCGCTGTGCACCGACCGCAGCAGGGAGTAGCGCATCAGGTCGATGTAGACCGCGATGGGGTTGACGTCCAGCAGGGTCCGGGCCCAGGAGGGGACGTCGATGTTCTGGATGTTGAACATCACGCCGGAGGCGTACATCCAGGTGCGCAGGATGAAGGGCATCAGCTGCGCGGTGTCCGTGACCTTGGCACCCACCCTGGCCAGGATCATCGCCAGTCCGGTGTTGAAGACGAACTGCAGCCCCAGCGCGGGCAGTACCAGCACCCAGGCCATCAGCGGCGGGTTGGCGAAGAGCACGATGCCCAGCAGCACGATCATCGAGAACAGCAGCTGCTGCAGCTGGATGATGGTGAAGGAGATCGGCAGGCAGGCGCGCGGGAAGTGCAGCGCCCGCACCAGCCCCAGGTTGTCGGCGATGGACCGGGTGCCGGCCATCACCGCGTTCTGGGTGAAGGTGAAGATGAAGACGCCGATGCAGAGGAACTGGATGAAGTGCGGGGTACCCCGCCCGGTCTTCAGCAGCAGCCCGAAGATCAGGAAGTAGACCGCGCAGTTCAGCAGCGGGGTCATCACCTGCCACAGCTGACCGAGTTTGGCCTTGGTGTACATGGCCGTCAGCCGCGCCGTGGAGTACGCCACGATGAAGTGCCGTCTCGACCAGAGCTGCCGGATGTACGCCGGAAGGCTCGGGCGCGCGCCGCTCACCGACAGGCCGTACTTGGCGGCGAGCTGCGCCGGGCTCAGGCCCTGGTCAGGGCCTCCCGCCACCGCTACGGGGCGGATGTGCTCACTCACTGTTGACACTTTCGTCCTATGCGAGATCGGCAGGTCCGGCTTCCGTTCAACGGGCGCTCTCCTGCAATCGTGCCGTTGCTGCTGCAACGGGGATCTTCGCGGGCCTGGGTCCGCAGGTCAAATGAGGATCTCGTGATCAGATGACCGGGGGACGACCGAGCCGGGTCAGCCGCCACACAGTACGCCACCGCATGGGCCGGCGCAGCCCGCAGGGCGTCCGCCAGCCCTCACGGAATCCTCCCATCCACGCCTTCAGCGCGGCACGGGAGGGTCGGCGAACCAGAGTGAGCAGGATCCAGGTGCCCAGATAGGCCGGGACCAGCAGGGCGGGAAGGTTGCGGCGGGCGAGCCAGACCCGGTTGCGGGCCACCATCCGGTGGTACACCGCATGCCGGCTGGGCAGGGTCGCCGGGTGGTACAGGACGATGTCCGCGCGGTACTCGATGGACCAGCCGGCGTCCAGGGCGCGCCAGGCCAGGTCGGTCTCCTCATGGGCGTAGAAGAACTCGCCCGGGAGCTGGCCGGCCTGCGCGAAGACGCTGCTGCGCACCGCCGAGGCGCCACCGAGGAAGGTGGTGACCACCGAGGAGCGCAGCGGGTCGGAGGCGCGCAGCCGCGGGACGTGGCGGCGCTGGGTGGTGCCGGTCTCCGGATCGGCGATCCGGAAGGAGACGATGCCGAGCCCGGGGTCGGCGGTGAAGGCCGCCCGCAGCTTCTCGGCGGTGTCGTCGCCGGGCAGCAGCCCGTCGTCGTCCAGGAAGAGCACCGCGTCGACCTCGCAGCCGTCCTTGCCGAACGCCTCGATGCCGACGTTGCGACCGGCCGGGATGCCGAGGTTCTCCTCCAGCTCGACCGTGCGGACGCCCTCGGGCAGCGCCGGCAGCGGGGCGCCGTTGCCGACCACCACCACCTCGACCGCGGGCCCGCGCTGCTTGGCGACCGACTCCAGCAGGGCGTTCAGCTCGACCGGCCGGTTGCCCATGGTGAGCACGACCGCGCCCAGCCGGAAGCCGTCGCGCTCCGTCCGGCCGCCGCCCGCCGCCGGCAGGGCCGCGCTCATCGCAGCCTGCTGGAGAGGACGATGCTGGCCAGGTGGAGCAGGGTCTGCACCAGGGCGATGGCGGCGAGCACCGCGACCGCGATCCTGGTGAAGAGCAGATCGCCGTGGACCGCGTCGGCGATGCCCACCGCCAGCAGCACCAGCGAGGCCTCCACACCGCCCACCAGCCGGTGGAACTTCAGCGCGGCCGCCGCCTTGCGGGCCTTGGCGACACCCGAGGAGCGCGGCACCGAGGCGGCGTCCTGCACGGCCAAGAGGCCGCTGCGGATCCGGGCGACGTCCACCAGGTCGGTCTCGGCCTTGATCAGGATCGCGCCCAGCGCGGCCACCGTGCCCAGGAAGGCCCACTCCCAGTGCGAGGCTCCGCCGTCGCGGTGGAACAGGTCGGCGGCCCGCAGTCCGGCGCCGGTGAGCAGCGCCGCCTCGGCGAGGTAGTGGCCGACCCGGTCCAGGTAGACACCGGTGACCGAGGTCTGCCGCCGCCAGCGGGCCACCTCGCCGTCGATGCAGTCCAGCAGCAGGTAGACCTGGATGAGGACGGCACCCAGGACGGCGCCGGCGATCCCGGGGACGAGCAGCGCGGCACCCGCGACGATGCCGGTGAGCATCATCAGATAGGTGAGGCTGTT
The DNA here is from genome assembly GCF_001418575.1 of Peterkaempfera griseoplana. Taxonomy (GTDB): domain Bacteria; phylum Actinomycetota; class Actinomycetes; order Streptomycetales; family Streptomycetaceae; genus Peterkaempfera; species Peterkaempfera griseoplana. The sequence continues at coordinate 9,413 of NZ_LIQR01000222.1, read as the reverse complement.
GGGCGTGACCCGGGTGTTCACCAGCAGGCGGGTGAACCGCAGGGAGATCCGCCGCATGTAGATGCGGCCCGCCCAGTGCTCGCCGCTGCGGCGGTCGAGCAGCCCCTCGGGGTGGACGGCGGCGCGCAGCTCCTCGACGGAGGGGCGGTGCGTGCGGGTCGGCTCAGCTGTTGACGGCATGGACATAGTCGGAGTACGCGTCCCTGATGGCAGAAGTGTCGAGGTCGAGGTGCTCGAGGATGGTGAAACGGCCGGGGCGGGTCTGCGGTGCGTAGTGGACCGCCGCGGTGAACTCCTCCTCGGAGAAGCCGATCTCCTCGGCGGTCACGGGCAGTCCGTGGCGCGCCAGGGTCTGGACGATCAGGCCGGAGCCCTCCCGGTCGCCCCGCAGGAAGGTCGCGAAGGCCGCGCCGATGCCCACCTGCTCGCCGTGCTGGGCCGACCGCTTGGGGTACAGGATGTCCAGCGCGTGCGAGATCTCGTGGCAGGCCCCCGAGGACGGCCGGGTGGAGCCGGCGATGTTCATGGAGATGCCCGAGAGCACCAGGGACTCGGCCAGCGCGGTGAGCAGCTCGGTGTCCTCCAGGGTGCCGGGGTGGCGCAGCAGCACCTCGCCCGCCGACCGGGCCATGGCGATGGCCAGGCCGTCCACCGGCTCCCTGGTGACCCGCTGGGAGAGCTCCCAGTCGGCGCAGGCGGAGATGTTGGAGATCGCGTCCCCGATCCCGGCCGCCACGAAGCGCTTGGGGGCGCTGCGGATGACGTCCAGGTCGACGATGATGCCGATCGGGTTGGGCACCCCGTAGGAGCCGCGGCCTGCGTCGTTGTCCAGCGTGGACACCGGCGAGCAGATGCCGTCGTGGGCCAGGTTGGTCGCCACCGCCACCATGGGCAGGCCGACCCGCGCCGCGGCGTACTTGGCCGCGTCGATGACCTTGCCGCCGCCGAGGCCGACCATGGCGTCGTAGTGGCCGGCCCGAACGGCGTCGGCGAGCAGCACCGCGGAGTCCAGGGTGCCGTCGGCGACCGAGTACCAGTCCGCGCCCGGCAGCTGCGGCTCCAGCCGCCCCCGGAGGGCGGCGCCGGACCCGCCGCTGACCGCCACGGCTATCCGGCCGGAGGTGGACAGTCGCTGGTCGGCGAGGACCGTGGCGAGGTCGTCCAGTGCTCCGGCACGGATGTCGACGACGACCGGCGACGGGATCAGGCGGGTCAGTACCGGCACGCGATCTCCCGGGCCTTGGCCAGGTCGTCGTGGTTGTCGATCTCGACCCAGGAGACCTCGCCGATCGGCTGGACGTCGATCCGCTGACCGCGGTCGACCATCTCCTGGTAGCCGTCCTCGTAGTAGAGCTGCGGGTCGCGCTCGAAGGTGGCCTGCAGGGCGGAGGCGAGGTCGGCGGCGGCCGAGGGGTTGATCAGGGTGACGCCGATGTACTCGCCGGTGGCGGTGGCCGGGTCCATCAGCTTGGTGATCCGCTGGACGCCCTTCTCGGCGTCCACGATGACCTTCATCTCCTCGTCGGCGAGGTGCTTGACGGTGTCCAGGGCCAGCAGGATGCCGGGCTGCGCACCGGCGGCGGTCAGCCGCTCGTTGGCCTCCAGCATGGTCTGCTCCACCGAGACCGGGTGGACGGTGTCACCGTTGGCGAGCACCAGGCCCTCGCTGAAGAGGTCGCGGGCGCACCACAGGGAGTAGGCGTTGTTCCACTCCTCGGCCTTGTCGTTGTCGACCAGGGTGAGGGTGACGCCGTACTTCTTCTCCAGGGCGGCCTTGCGGTCGTACACGGCCTCCTTGCGGTAGCCGACGACGACGGCGACGTCCCGCAGACCGACCTCGGCGAAGTTGCCGAGGGTGAGGTCGAGGACGGTCGTCTCGCCGTCCACCGGCACCAGGGCCTTGGGCAGGGTGTCGGTGTACGGGCGCAGGCGGCGGCCGGCGCCGGCGGCCAGAACGAGGCCGATCATGCGGTGTCTCCTGTTTCGTCGTGGACTGCCGGCGCTTCGCCGCCGAAGACCCAGAAGCGGATGCTCTCGGCCAGGACAACCAGCGCCAGGACGGCGGCCATGGCCGCCAGGGTGACCTGCAGCGCGTGGGCTCCGGGGAGCCGGGCGCCGGCCGGTCCGTGCGGGCTGCCGCCGTATGCGAGTGCGGCGGCGACGGTGAGTAGCAGTACCCGGCCCTCGTGGCCGCCTGCTGCGCGCACCAGCCACCGCGGCGGCGCCCCGGTGCCACCGCGGATGCGGTAGACCGTGTCGTAGTGATGGTAGGCGACGGCCGCGACCAGCCCGAAGGCGGCGGGCACGGCCGGACCGGACAGCTGGGCGGCCAGGCCCAGCACGGTGAGGTACTCGGCGGCGCGGAACACCGGCGGCACCAGCCAGTCCAGGGGGCCGCGCAGCGAGCGGGCGACCGCCAGCGAGGAGGTGACCAGGTAGCCGACGGCCGCGGCCACCGCCCACCAGGTGCCGGCGCCGCCCAGCAGCACACCGGCCAGCAGCAGCGCCGCACCGGCGACGGCGATGGCAGGGGTCGCGTACGCGGGCAGCCGGCGCGCGAGCGGACGCAGCAGGCGTGCGCCGAGCTCCGCGAGCGGGCCCGAGTCGGCGAGCTCGGCGAGGGCGTCGGCGGCACGGTCGGTACGGGCCCGCAGCCGGGTGACCGAGCGCAGCACCCGGCCCGCGGTGGTGTAGCAGGCGGCGAAGGCGCAGCCGATCAGCAGCACCACCAGGGTGGTCCGCGGGGTGGTGAGCGCGGTGAGGACCGCGATCAGGGCCCAGCGCTCACCGATCGGCAGCACCACGATGCGGCGTGCCCACACCGTCCAGCCCACCCGGTCCAGCCGGTTGGAGAGCTGCGCGGTGGGGCTGGAGTTGCCCGCCGCGTCGTGGTTGGCCTCCATGAAGGCGAAGTCCACGACATGGCGGCAGCTCTGCAGGACCATCGCGCCCAGCGCCAGCGTCCAGACGTCGTCGCCGCCGACGGAGGCGCCCACGGCCAGGCCGGCGTAGTACGCGTACTCCTTGATCCGGTCGAAGGTGGCGTCCAGCCAGGCGCCGAGAGTGGAGTACTGCAGCGAGTAGCGGGCCAGCTGGCCGTCGGTGCAGTCCAGCACGAACGAGGCGATCAGCAGCACACCGGCGGCCACGAACCCGGGCCTGGTGCCGGTGGCCGCACTGGCGGCGGCGAGCAGCGCCACCAGCAGCGAGCCGGTGGTGACCTGATTGGGCGTCAGGCCGCGGCGGGCACACCAGCGGGCCAGGTAGCGGGAGTAGGGGCTGATGCAGAAGGTGGTGAAGAAGCCGTCCCGGGACTTCACCGCGCGCCTCAGCCGCACCGCCTCCTCGTCGACGGCGGCGGTGCGCCGCGCCGCGTGGCCGCGGTCGGCGTCGTCGGCGGGGACCGCGGCGACCAGCTCGCCCAGCTCCGGGCGGTACACCTCGGTCCCGGCCGCCTCAAGGGCCGCCGCCAGGGTGTCGGGCAGGACGGCCACGGCGACCCGGTCGGCCGCCGCGCTGTCCACCATCACGGTGCGGCCCTCGTCGGCCGCGGAGGTGTCGAGCATCACCGTCGCGGCGCCCGGGTCCGTCCCCTGCTCCGAGGGGGACGGCAGCACCAGGGTGGCGCCGCCTCCCGCGGCGGAGGTGCTCGCGGCCAGCCGCTGGGCGGCGCCGGCGAGCGCGGCGCGGGCCTCGGGCCCGTCGGCGGTGAGCGCGCCGGGCACCGCGGCTGCGGGGAAGCGGGGGTCGGTCAGACCGAGCCGCAGCGCGTGCCGGTGGCCGACGAAGCGCCGGTCCACCACGGCGACCCGCTCGCCCGCCGGGGCCTCGGCCAGCAGCCGGGCCAGCTCGGCGGGGCCGGCGGCGTCCAGGACATGGCGGTAGCCGAGCGCGGCGAGGTCTGCGGGGAGCGCCTGCCGCGCACCACCGTCCGGCTCTGCGATGCCGCCCGGGTCGGGGCCGGTCAGGATGGCGGTGGACAGCGGAACTCACTCCCTGGAGGTGCGGGGCAGCCGCCCGCCCGGACGATCGCAGGCAGGCCGTGGGCCGCTGCACGGCCCGGTGGTGGTGCGTCGGCAGAGGCTATCGGATGAAGTCCGGGGAAACAGAGGGGGAGCCCTCCGGGTCCGAGCGGTGCCGAAACACCCGTGTCGATCATCTTTGCCGACTCCGGGGGCCCCGGACAAGCCATCGCACGGGCCCTCTCGACGGCTCTCCGCGCGCTGCCCGAACAGCGGCTTTCCCTCCGGGCGCCGCGGTGGCAGCCGCCGGACGCCGGACAGGGCGGGGCCGCAGGCGCCGGTCGGGGCGCGGCGGCGGGGCCGGTGGCTCCCGCCCGGGGGAGAGGCAGTGGGTCACGGCGGCGCTCGCAGGCCTGTGGGCGGCACGGGGCCGTCGGCCCGGGTCGCCGGGTCCCCCATGGGCGGGGCCGGTCCGCCGGGCGGCCCGGGACAAGGCGGAACCGGGCCCTTCCGGGAGTGCGCGGGCCGCACGACGAGCGCCTGTGGACGACGGCCCGCCCCCGTGGCACCGCCGCCGAACGGCCGGACAGACGCCCTCCGCAGGCTCCCCGCAGGCACCCGTCAACGCAGGGCCCAGCACCGTCCCCCCGGGACCCGGCACCCCGCACCGCCCGCGCACCCGGTGGCATCCGCCCCACCGCCCGCCACGAGGGCTTCGGTGCGCCGGTCCCGATGCGTGCGTCGGGCGAACCACGGCTGCCCCGTACGGCAGACTGGGGCATCGGCGCCACACCCGTATGCCCCGGTGGCAGCAGGTGGGGCGCCCAGCCGAACCGCCGGACCGGGCGGGTGGGTCCGCGCACACGGCGCGGGCGGCGACCGGTCCTCGCGCCGAAAGGGGCCATATGCCGACCAGCGGAACCACGAGCCCAGCCACCGTCGACGGTGCACCGGGCGACGCCCTTGCCGCGCCGGAGATCCTGCTTGAGCTCGTGGACGACCAGGGCCGCACCATCGGCACCGCGGAGAAGCTCTCCGCCCACCAGGAGCCCGGCCGTCTGCACCGGGCCTTCTCGGTCTTCCTCTTCGACGCCGAGGGGCGGCTGCTGCTGCAGCGCCGTGCGCTCGGCAAGTACCACTCCCCCGGTGTCTGGTCCAACACCTGCTGCGGCCACCCCTACCCGGGCGAGCAGCCGTTCGTGGCCGCCGCCCGCCGTACCGCCGAGGAGCTGGGGGTCGCCCCGGCGCTGCTGCGGGAGGCCGGGACGGTCCGCTACGACCTGCCCGACGCCGCCTCCGGGCTGATCGAGCGGGAGTGGAACCACCTCTTCGTGGGGCTGGCCACCGCTCCCCTGCGGCCCGATCCGGCGGAGGTGGAGGACACCGCCTTCGTCACGCCCGGGGAGCTGGCGGCGCTGCGCGCCGAGCGGCCGTTCTCGGTCTGGTTCGAGACCGTCCTCCAGGGGGCGCTGCCGACGATCCGGGAGATCACCGGCGTGGACTGGTGAGCCCGGGGCGGCTGGGGCGGGGCTCCCCCGGCTCAGCCGCCGTAGGGCGCCGGACGGCCCGGCAGGGGCCGCTCCGGCGCGCCTGCCGGGCCGGGGAGGACCGGGTAGGCGGAGGCCGGGCTGGGCAGTGCCGGTTCCATACGGGCGACGGGGATGGGCAGCGAGGCCCACACCACCTTGCCGCCGTTGACGGTGCGGTCCACGTCGCAGGCCCCGCCCGCCTCCTGGGCGATCGCCTTGACCAGCAGCAGCCCCCGCCCGCCGGTGCGGCCGTGGTCGTTGTGGAGCGCCTTGGGGCGGTACGGGTGGCTGTCCTCCACCGAGACCCGCACCCAGCCGCCGCCGATCACCACCTCCACCACTATCTGCGGGGAGAGCACGGCCGCGTGCTTCACGGCGTTGGTGACCAGTTCCGAGACGATCAGCAGCAGCCCCTGGAGCAGGTCCTCGTAGAGCGGCCGCCCGGCCAGGCCCTGGGCGGTGAGCAGATCGCGGACCGCATGCCGCGCCTGCGGGACCGAGGACTCCTGGGAGGGGGCGGCGAACCGCCAGACCCCCTCCACCGGGCCGGGCCCGGTGCCGCCGGGGGCGCTCGGCGCGCCCCCGCTGATCTGCATCACATCAAGCCGCCCTTCACACACCTCGGACACGGGGTTCGCCCTCGTTTTCCGAGGCTAGAGCGCGGCCGCAGCCCACGGGTGGCTGATCGCAACTCGGCAGATCGGGACCCGTCAAGACGCTAATTGCTCGAATTCAGCTCACTCTGCCTCACTCTTCGATCGGTTCACTGATCGATCCGGTCAGATCCCCATCGGCGGGGTCGGCGGATGGTCGGACGGCCCGGACTGGCCGGGGCGCGTCGTCCCGGCCCCGCCGCCGTGCGACTCCCGCTCCCGGATCCCGGCCTTCCTGGCGTCCTCGCGGCCCGCGAGGTACGAGTCGACCTCGTCCCGCCGCCGTTCCTCGTCCACCTGGGCGAGCACCCGCCGGCCGCTCAGACCGGTACTGAGCAGCCCGAGGCCGTCGAACAGCAGGGCCAGCGAGAAGAACAGGCCCAGGGTGTAGAGGGAACTGGTCGGCCATGCGGCCAGCACCAGCGCGCCCAGCAGCAGGTCGAGCACTCCGAGGAAGATCGTCCACCCCAGCTGGGGCCCCCGTACGGCCAGCCCGCCGACCACCCGGAAGACACCCGCCGTGAGGAAGAGCAGCGCCGCGAACAGCGTCAGCGCCACCGCGGCCACCCTCGGATGGAGCACCATCACCAGGCCTGCCGCCAGATTGACCGCGGCGACCGCGGCACCCAGCCAGAAGAAGTTGTCCTTGCGCGACTGCACCGCGTGCACCAGCCCGACCACCCCGCCGATCAGCAGCAGGCAACCGAACAGCAGCACGGTGGTGATCGTGGCCACCCCGGTGTAGATCAGACCCACGATGCCCGCGATGACCAGCAGCGAGCCCAGCGCCACCAGCAACCCGAAGTTCCGATGCAGCCGGGCCTCGGGGGCGACCCGGTCCTTGTCCTGTTTTCTGCGCACTGCGACCTCCACGGCCTGTCGGGCGAGCTGTCCGAACTGGTGCACCCATACCCGCTAAGAGATCATCCATCCCGTTTCGCCCCATCCCGACGATGGAAACGCAGGTGAGCGGCACCCTCAGGGCCTGGTATTCTTTCCATGTCGCCACGGGGAACAGCACGGGAACCGCGGCACACACCCTGTCCGGGTGGCGGAATGGCAGACGCGCTAGCTTGAGGTGCTAGTGCCCTTTATCGGGCGTGGGGGTTCAAGTCCCCCCTCGGACACCATGGTCAACCGACCACATCAGGCCGGTCGAAGCGGCAGAAAGTCGCTTCGACCGGCCTGATTGCTGTGGCGGACGTGGCGCGGTCCTCCTCGTATCGGGGATCCACCCCTTCGGGACGGACACCGTCGTCCCCTGCGCCCCGGACAGCGCTGCGGCATCGCACTCGACCCTGCCCACCGCGACCCAGTGGGTACCCCCGCGCCGCCTGGGCCACGGCTGGCTGTGGAATCCGGCACCGGCCTGCTGTACGCCGGGTACGACCGAACCGCCCCGGGCGTGAGCGCGTGCCCCCGACCGGCGTCCTGCCCCGTACGGGCGCGGCCACCGGGCGGCCGATACCCCGGCCGGGTATTCTCGGGACACCATGCGGACGTCGTCCAGGAAGGGGCGAGCAGTGGCACGAAGCGCTGGCCGGCCAGGGCGGGCTGATGCCCGGCTCGGCTTCGTCTGGCTGCTGCTGCTCGGCCTGTTCCTCATGCACGGCAGCCCCGCCGCGGCAGCCACCGGCTGCCACGGTTCGGCACCCGCCGCCGTCTCGGCGGCGATGGCGGACGACGGCGCCGCCGACGCAGCCGCGGAGCACGCCCATGCCGCCGACCGCCCCGGCGCCGTCGTCGCTGATGCGTCCGGCGGCCGCCATGCGAGCGGCGTGCTGTGCGTCTCCACCCCCGCGCGGGACCATCTGGCGCTGCCGCTCGGCCTCGTCGCGATCACCGTCGCCGTCGGGATCGTGGCGGTTCTCGTCGGCGCCGTTCCCCGGGTGGGCGGCGCCACGCGCCGCGGGCCGCCGAGAGCAGGACGGCGCCTGCTGGCACAGGTGTGCATCGCGCGGACGTGACAGGCCCCTCCGGGCCCCGGTAACTCTCCGGGACTCCGGCACGGCCCCCTGTCCACTTCCGGCATGCGCCCTGATCGGGTGCACGCACGTCCAGAAGGACTCCATCGCGATGACCGTTCGCGTCCACCTGACCTCCCGCCGCCGCGCCTGTGCGACGGCTGCCGCTTCCGCCGCCCTCGCCCTCACCCTGGCGGCCTGCGGCTCGACCGCCTCCCACGACTCCTCCATGCCCGGGATGTCCGGGATGCCCGCCGTCGCGTCCGCCACCCCGAGTACGACGTCCTCGTCGAGCGGCATGGACCACGACATGCCCGGTATGCACACCGGTGACGGGCTCTCCGACACGCAGGACGGCTACCGGCTGGCGCCCGCCACCTCCCGGCTCGCGGCAGGGATGCCGACTGCCTACCGCTTCACCGTCATGGGCCCGGACGGCAGGCCGGTCACCGACTTCACCCTCGACCAGACCGAGCGAATGCACTTCTACGCCGTCCGCTCCGACCTCACCGGCTTCCAGCACATCCACCCGGCCATGGCACCCGACGGCACCTGGACCGCGCCGCTCGCCGCCCTCACCCCCGGCAGGTGGCGCGTCTACGCCTCCTTCACCCCCGCGGGCGGAAGCGGAGCAGGCCATGACCTCGTCCTCAGCCATACGGTCACCGTCCCCGGCGACCACGCCGACACCCCGCTGCCGGCCGCCGCGTCCACCACTGCCGTCGACGGCTACACCGTCCGGGTCGCCGGTGAACTCATGGCCGGAATGGCTCACCCCCTGACCGTCACCATCACGCGGAACGGCCGCCCTGTCACCGACCTCCAGCCCTACCTGGACAGCTATGCCCACCTGACCGCGTTCCACGAGGGTGACCAGGCGTTCGCCCACCTCCACCCCCAGGTCCAGGTGACCGGGGACCACGGCGGGCCGACGCTGCCCTTCCACGCCGAACTCGCCCGGTCCGGCAACTGGCGGCTCTTCCTGCAGTTCCGGACCGGTGGCACCCTCCACACCGCCCAGCTGACCCTCGCCGTCAGCTGACGCGCCACGCCGGGGCCCCGGTCGGGGCCCCGGCACAGCCGCACCGCGACCGACGTCATGGTGCCCCCGATCCTTCCTCTGCCCGTGGTCTCCCGCCTCACCGGACGACCGCACTGTCCGCTGCTGGGTGGGGGATGGGTGAAGGGCCCCGGGTGTTCCCGGGGCCCTTCGGTGGTGTGGTGCCGGTGTCGGCTCAGTACCAGTGGTGGGTCTGCCAGAACGCCCAGGCGGCGTTGGGGCTGCCGTAGCGGTCGTTCATGTAG
>NZ_LIQR01000221.1 GCF_001418575.1 Peterkaempfera griseoplana | reverse complement strand
TGGTGCGGGAGCTCACCGACGGGCGCGGACCGGACTCCGTGGTCGACGCCGTCGGCATGGAGGCGCACGGCGGACCGATCGCCAAGGTCGCGCAGCAGATGACCACCATGCTGCCGGACGCGGTGGCCGCGCGGATGATGGAGCACGTCGGTGAGCTCCCGCACCAGCTCGACGGTCCGCTTGCCGTGCTCCGACAGGTCGATGGTGTGCACGCCGTGTGCGGCGGCCCGCTCCAGCCGCTCGGGGACCAGGTCGATCCCGATCACCGTGCCGGCGCCGCGGTGCGCCGCGATCCGGGTGCACATGTCGCCGATCGGACCGAGGCCGAGCACGGCGATGCTGCCGCCGGGCGGTATGCCGGCGTACTCCACCGCCTGCCAGGCGGTCGGCAGGACGTCGGAGAGGTAGACGAAGCGGTCGTCCGGGGGCCCGTCGGGGACGGGGATGGGCAGCGTGTTCCCGAACGGCACCCGCAGGTACTCCGCCTGCCCGCCCGGGACCTGCCCGTACAGCTTGGTGTAGCCGAAGAGAGAAGCGCCCGTCCCGTGCTGGTGGACCTGGGTGGTCTCGCACTGGGAGTGCAGCCCCTGCCCGCACATGAAGCAGGTGCCGCAGGAGACGTTGAACGGGACCACGACCCGGTCGCCCGGCCGCACCGCCGTCACCTCCGGACCGGCCTCCGCCACGACGCCCATCGGCTCGTGGCCCAGGATGTCGCCGGCGTCCAGGAACGGGCCGAAGAGCTCGTACAGGTGCAGGTCGGAACCGCAGAGACCGGTCGAGGTCACCTTCACGATGACATCGGTGGGGTCCTGGATCCGGGGGTCGGGGACCGTCTCGACCCGTACGTCGCGCTTCCCTTGCCAGGTCAGTGCCTTCATGGCGCCTCCCGAGGTGCCATCGGGGCTGTTTCCGGTCACGGTGCGCCTCTCCGGCCCGCCCGCCCCGAAACGGAATGCGGCCCGCCGGACGGAGAACGCCGGGGCCGGCGGAGCGGGCACCGCGCACCGGCCGGACCGCGTGCGGGAGGGGTCAGGCGGGCTCGTTGTGCCGGCGGGCGGCCCGGTCCCCGGCCGTGGTGAGCACGCCCACCAGCCGCGAGCCGAGCCGGCGGGCGGCCTCGGCGCCCCGCGCACGGTCTCCCCCGTCCCCGCCCTCCCCGGGCAGCAGCCGGGCGGCCAGTCCCAGCGTGCGGGTGGTCGTCGCGGGGGCGATCCCGTGGGCGCGTACGGCGATCTTCGCGACGGGCGTCAGCACCAGCTCGGCACGGCGGCGCTCCGCGGCCCGGACGATGCGCCGGGCCGCCCGCCCGGCGTCCATGGAGAGCCCCGGCAGTGAGGCCGCCGGCCCGAACCAGGCGTACTCCTGCTCCGGGCGGCCGGCGAACTCGGCCGCCAGGTGCGACCCGGTCCGCATCAGGCCGGGCACCACCGTGGTCACGGAGACGCCGTCGGCGGCCAGCTCGGCCCGGAGCCCCTCCGAGAGGCCCGCGGCGGCGAACTTCGCGGCGTCGTACGGCAGCAGGTGCGGTGCGGCGATCCGGCCACCGATCGAGGTCACATTGACCACCCTGCCCCGGCGGCGTTCTCGCATCCCCGGCACCACCGCGAGCACCAGCCGCAGAGGTGCGAAGAACATGGTCTCCATCGCGGACCGGAAGTCGGCCTCGGTCATCGCCGCCACCGGGCCGACCTGGATCTCCCCCGCGTTGTTGACCAGGATGTCCACCTCCCGGCCGGACGAGCGGGCCGCGGCGACGAGGCGGTCGGCCGTCTCCGGGTCGGTGAGGTCGGCGGCCACCTCGGTCACCGGGGCACCCCGCGACCGCAGCTGCTCCGCGCTGCGGTGCAGCGCCTCGGCGTCGCGGGCGCAGACCACCAGTGCGCATCCCCGGTCGGCCAGCTCCCGGGCGATCAGCAGTCCCAGTCCCCGGGACGCGCCGGTCACCACGGCGGTCTGCCCGGCGAGCGGGGACTCCTGGGTGCGGCGTCCGTTCATGGGTGCCTCCGGTGGTGCAGGGCCCGGCGGACGCCGGACGGTCGGCTGCGGGACGCGTGACGGGGCGGGCGGTCGGGGCAAGTTCCCGGCCGTGCCGGATCGGGCGCGGCGGGGATGCGCCCCACCCGGCGCCACCCGGTTCCTTCTGCCCGGTATCGGCTGCGGTAGCCCGGTCCCGGTGTCGCAGCGGGCGGCCGGGCCGGGGCCGGCCCCGGCGCGGCGGCCCCCGGTCGGCGGACCCCGCTCAGTGGCCCCCGGTCAGTGGCGCTCCGTCCGGGGGAAGACCACCTCGTCGAGCACCAGCCCCAGCGCGGCCGCCAGGGGCACCGCGATCAGTGCCCCGACGATGCCCAGCAGCGCTCCGCCCACCAGCACGGCCAGGATGGTGACCAGGGGATGCACCGCCACGGCGTACCTCATCACCCGGGGCACGATCAGATAGTCCTCGGCGACCCGGAAGGCCACGTAGAACGCCCCGGTCGCCAGCGCCGTCGGCAGCGAGACGACGAGCGCGACCAGTGAGACCACGACACCGCCGACGGTGGAGCCGACCACCGGGATGAGATCCATGATCGCCACAAAGACACCGAGCAGCGCCGGATAGGGCACACCCCAGCCCACCAGCCAGAGGAAGGTGGCGATCCCCGCGATCGCCGAGGTGGCCACATTGGCGAGCATGTAGCGCCCGGTGCGGTTGAGGACCTCCTCCGCGAGTGCGGTCACCCGGTCCCTGGAGCTGCTGGGTGTGAACCGGTAGCCGAACTCCTTGATGGTGGGGAGGCCCGCCAGCAGGTACACCGTCATCGCGCAGACCGCAGCGATGGCGAACACCGAGTCCAGCAGCAGCCGCCCCACCCCGAGCACTCCCCCGACCAGCACCGAGCTGTTCCGGCCGCCGAGCTGCTCCACACGGCTGAGCAGGTGGTAGCGGTCCTCCAGCCGGCCCAGGGCGGAGTGGCGGTCGTGCAGCTGCCGCAGCCAGTGCGGTACGGCCTTGACCAGCGCGCTCACCTCACTGGTCAGCGGGGGCAGGGCGAGCGCGACAAACCCCCCGGCGAGGCCCAGCAGCGCCAGCAGGACCACCGTCACGGCCCATCCCCGGCGCAGGCCCCGCCGGATCAGCCAGGAGACGGCGGGCTCGAGGCTGATCGCGACGAAGGCCGCGAGCAGCGTCAGCACCAGGATCTCCCCGGCCCGCAGGATGATCCGGACCAGGTAGTAGGCCAGCAGGGCGCCCAGGCCCAGCCGGAGGCCGACGGTGAACCACGCCCGCGACCCCCGGGGTGCGCGCGCACCGGAGTGCCCCCCGGATGTGCCGGCGCTCCCGGGACGGGACCGGCCCCGGGCGGCCGAGCTGTGGGTCCGGCGCCGGTTGTGCGCACCGCGTCGGGGCCGCTTCTCGGGTTCGGTCGGCACTGGCACTTCCCCTGTCGAAGTCGAACTCCGATCGAAGCACCAAAAGGCCGCCCGGCCGCACCTGTCCTCGGCCGACCGGCCCAATCCCCTTCACCGGTTCCGCGGCCCGCCGCGGATGCCCACAGCGACAGAGCCGGGTCGCCCGTCAGCCGCGGCCGGGGCCCCGCAGCCGGCTGCCGTCCAGAGCGGCCAGCAGCTCCGCTGTGTCCGAGTACACCTCCACCGCGCCCTCCCCGCTCAGCTCCGCCGCGCAGAAACCACCCGACTCCACGCCCACGCAGGGCACTCCGGCGCGTCCGGCCGCCCGCACGTCCCAGACGGTGTCGCCCACGAACACGGCACGATCACCAGGGCACCCCGCCTTTTCCAGCGCGACCTGCACCAGGTCCGGGGCGGGCTTGCTGGCCGCCACGTCGTCGGCGGTGGTGGCCGCGTGGATCACCTCCCGGGCGTCCAGGACCCCCAGCAGCACCTCCAGTTCCCGCTGCGACGCCGAACTGGCCAGGACCACCCGCAGGCCGCGCTCCGCGCAGGCGTACAGCAGGTCCCGGGCGCCCGGCAGCGGTCTCAGCACGGGCCACCACTGCGCGTACAGACTGGTGTGGGCGGCTTCGAGCTCGCCGTCCTGCGCGCGGTCGCGGTCCGGCAGCAGATGGTCCAGCAGCTGGTCGGCGCCCATGCCGATGCTGCGCTGCACCTGGGGCATCGCCACATGGTGCCCGTACTGCCGCAGCGCCTCCCACCACGCCACCGTGTGCAGACAGGTGGTGTCGACCAGGGTGCCGTCCACATCGAAGAGCACGGCTGCGGCTTCGGACACGGTGGCGTCTCCTCACTGCCGGTACGGGAGAAGGTGCCCGGGACGGGCTGCCCGCCGCCTACCCGGGGCCCGCGCCGCCACACCGTCGCCCCGGCCGCGGGCGTCCCGCGGCGTGCCTGGCCGAGCCGCCCGCCGGCCCGGACCGCCACCCC
>NZ_LIQR01000220.1 GCF_001418575.1 Peterkaempfera griseoplana | reverse complement strand
CCCCCGCCGTCCCCAACCACATCGTCCGCGTCACCCGCGTCGTCCGCCCGGGACGGTTGAGCCCTGCCCACCGACGCCCCGTTTGGGCCGGGCCGAGGCCCGACCCAAACGGGGCGTCGGTGGGCAGGGCTCAACCGTCCCGGGCGGACGACGCGGGTGACGCGGACGATGTGGTTGGGGACGGCGGGGGTTCGGGCACCGGGGCGCTCCAAGGGAACCTCGGCTGCTGTGGTCGACGGCGGGGAGGAGGCGGCCGCCTCCTCCCCGCCGTCGAACCGGATGGACCGGTCGCACGGCCTGTTGAGGTCCGCGTCGAGCCGGGGGGTCCTGCTCGGGTGGTGGTCTGGCATGAGCGCCGGAGCCGAGTCCGTCGCTGCCCGTGTTCGACGACTCTCATGGTCCGCACGTGGGCGCGGAACGGCAGGGACGTCGACGCCGTGGAGGCACGCCCGCGTGTGTGGCACACCTCTTGAGATCACGGCCATCAATGTGTCAGTCTCATTTCACCGGCCATCAGTGGAGTCGCCGACGGCCGGCAACCGTACCCCTATGTCGCCCCACTGAATGTGAGCGCTAACAGGCCCGTCCACTCCGTCCCGGAGTGTCCTGTGACACCAGGGACAGGCTCCACCTTTGCAGCAGTCCGGCCGCTCCAGGGCTGGTTGCCGTCCGTACCGCAACCACGTCAAATCCTGGCGCGCGGTCGGCTTCCCCGTCGACGTGCCTGCGGTCACGGCAGACATGTCTCACTGCTGGAACGCAAATATAAGCCTGATTCATGTCAGGGGATGGGCCTGTTCCCGCCGCGATTACTCCCATCCATGGTGACCAAGGCGTCGGCACAGTCGTGACGGCACCCGTGGGCGCCCTGCTCCGACGCGCACCACCAGGCCCGTCCTCCCCACCCGAAAGAGGTCCCGATGTCAGTCAAGATATCTCCCCCGTCAGTCGGATTACCCCGTCTCAGGCCGATCACCGTGATGCTGCTGGCCCTCGCGATGGCTGCAGCCCTGTTCGGCGGGCGGGCCGCCGCCAGCGGAGCGGTGAGCGGCACACCCGCCGCTCAGGCCGTGGCGGCGGCCGCGGACGCCTCCGCGCTGCCCTGTGACCTCTACGCCACCGGCGGTACGCCGTGCGTGGCGGCCCACAGCACGACCCGGGCGCTGTTCGCGGCGTACAACGGGCCGCTGTACCAGATCCAGCGTGCGTCCGACCACAGCTACCGCGACATCGGACTTCTCAGCGCCGGCGGATATGCCGACGGAGCCTCCCAGGTCTCGTTCTGTGCGAACACCTCCTGCACCATCACCAAGATCTACGACCAGACGAGCAAGCACAACGACATGCCGATCTCCTGGGGCGGCTACTGGAAGGGGCCCGGCGCCAACGGTGCGGACGTCGGGGCGGACGCCATGGCCCTGCCCGTGACAGCCGGCGGCCACCAGGTCTTCGGCGTCAAGGTCACCCAAGGCGTCGGCTACCGGCGCGACCAGGCCTCCGGAGTCCCCACGGGTGCCCAGCCCGAGGGCATCTACATGGTGACCTCGTCCAACTACACCGACCAGTGGTGCTGCTTCGACTACGGCAGCGGTGAGAACTCGCACACCGACACCGGCAACGCGACCATGAACGCCATCTACTGGGGGACCGCCTGCTGGTTCGGCGGCTGCACCGGCACCGGCCCATGGGTGGAGGCCGACCTGGAGAACGGCATGTACCACACCAACACGGGCTCCAACAAGGACCCCAACAACCAGGGCGTGCACTATCCGTTCGTCAGCGCCTGGGAGAAGAACAACGGCACCAGCAACTTCACGCTCAAATACGGAAACGCCGCAAGCGGGGGGCTCACCACCACGTACTCCGGAGCGCTGCCCAACGGCTACTCGCCCATGAAGACGGACAGTTCCGTGCTCCTGGGCACCGGCGGTGACAACAGCGTGTCCGGGCAGGGCGAGTTCTTCGAGGGCGCGCTGACTGCCGGCTTCCCGTCCGACGCCACCGAGAACGCGGTGCAGGCCAGCATCACGGCGGCCGGGTACGGCGGCACCTCCTCCGGCGGCGGGACCGCGGCGCCGCTGCGCAATGTCAACGCCGGCCGCTGCCTGGACGTCCCCAACCTCTCGCAGACCAACGGCACGCAGCTGGCGCTGTGGGACTGCAACGGCGGCACCAACCAGCAGTGGACCCAGACCGCATCCAAGGAGCTGCGGGTCTACGGCGGCAAGTGCCTGGACGCGGAGGGGAGCGGCACGGCCAACGGCACCCGGGCGATCATCTGGGACTGCAACGGCGGCAACAACCAGAAGTGGAACCTCAACTCCGACGGCAGCGTCACCAGCGTCCAGTCCGGGCTGTGCCTGGACGCCAGCGCCTACGGCACCGCCAACGGCACCCTGGTCCAGCTGTGGGCCTGCACCGGGGCGACCAACCAGAAGTGGAACCGCAGCTGATTCCGTATGTGGATCCGCAGCGCAGTGCAGCCGCGGCCGCGTCACCGCCGTAGCGCAGCATCGCACGTCGTCTCCGGCCGCCTCCCGGCGGCCGGGGACGCCCTTCCCACCCCCCGAAGAGAGCGGACAATGACCTTCCTCACACGCGCGCGCCCGGGTAGCGGTCGACCACTCAAGGCAGCCCTCGTCGGTGCGCTGGCCGCCGGCTGCGTCCTCGTCGCACCGGCCGCCGCGCACGCCGCGACCATGACCACCCTGTACGTCTCGCCGACGGGGAGCGGGACAGCCTGCTCCGCCTCGGCACCGTGCTCCCTGACCCAGGCCAAGTCCTCCGTCGAGTCCGTCGTCGGTTCCATGAGCGGGGACGTCGTCGTGCAGCTGGCCGGCGGGGTCTACCGGCTGTCCTCGCCGCTGACCCTCGGCAGTGCGGATTCCGGGCGCAACGGCCACACCGTGATCTGGCAGGCGGCGCCCGGTCAGAGTCCGGTGCTGTCGGGTGGCCGGCAGGTGACGGGGTGGTCGCTGAAGGACGCTGCGAACAACATCTACGTCGCCGACGTCCCCCAGGGCGTGGACTCGCGGCAGCTGTACGTCGACGGCGCCCTGGCGCCCAGGGCGGCGATCACCATCGCCCGCAGCGACGTGAAGGTCACCGCCGGCGGGATGACGATCCTCAACCCGGCCCTGAACTACCTGGCCGGCCTGCCGCAGCAGAACCGGATCGAGGTGGAGAGCCAGAACTCCTTCACCGACCGCTTCGCGCCGGTCCAGTCCATCAGCGGCACCACCATCACCATGCAGCAGCCCGCGTGGAACAACAACAACTGGGGCTACGACACCCTCGCCAACCCCTTCGCCGGCGGGCAGCTCCTGCTGGAGAACTCCTCCGCCTTCCTCAAGACCGCCGGCCAGTGGTACCTCGACCCCCAGGCCGGCCAGCTGTCCTACAAGGCCCCCAGCGGCTGGAACCCCGCCGCCCATGACATCGAGCTGCCCCAGCTCACCTCCCTGCTGAACATCGGCGGCAGCTACACCAACCCGGCGCGCGCCATCACCGTGCAGGGCATCGGCTTCCAGCACACCACCTGGCTCCAGCCCAGCAGCTCCACCGGCTACGCGGACCAGCAGAGCGGCGCGTTCCTCGGCCGCGCCTTCAACCAGCCCTCGGACTTCCTGACGTCATGTCAGTCCGGCTGCCCGCTCTTCGAAGCGGCACGCAACAGCTGGAGCCAGGTGCCCGCGGCCGTGCAGGTGTCGGCGGCGGACTCCATCAACTTCTCCGGCGACGTCTTCTCCCACCTCGGCCAGGTCGCCCTCGGCATCGGCAACGACGCGGACGCCCACGCCTCCGGTGTCGGACTCGGCGCGTCGAACGTCTCCGTCACCGGCAGCACGTTCACCGACGACTCGGGCTCGGCCATCGTGGTCGGCGGCGTCCAGCCCGACGCCCACCACCCGTCCAACACGGCGATGACCAACCAGAACATCACCGTCCAGGGCAACCGCATCAGCGATGTCGCCAAGGACTACAAGGACATGGCGGGGATCCTCTCGACCTATGTCACCCACGCCGTGATCAGCCACAACGAGGTCTCCAACCTCGCCTACGACGGCATCGACATCGGCTGGGGCTGGGGCGCCAACGACGCCGGCGGCAGCCCGGACTACCAGAACCGCGGCCTCTACAACTACCAGCCCGTCTACAGCACTCCGACGACCCTGAAGAACACCGTCGTCAGCTACAACCTGGTCCACGGCACCAAGAAGGTCTTCCACGACGGCGGGAGCATCTACAACCTGTCCGCCAACCCCGGTGCGACCTTCGACCACAACTACATCTACGACAACCACAACACCGTCGGCCTCTACCTCGACGAGGGCTCCCGCTATGTGACCCTCAGCAGCAACGTCATCCAGGACTCCGGGGTGTGGGCCTTCACCAACGCCGGCAACAACTACACCAACGACAACACCTTCTCCGGCAACTGGTACAACTCCGGTGCCACCCAGGTCGCGACCGGTTCCCCGCACAACAACGTGCTGACCGGGAACGTCCAGGTCAGCGGCACCAACTGGCCGTCCGGGGCGCAGCAGGTGATCGCCCAGGCGGGTGCGACCAGCAGCGGCGGCAACACCGGCACCAGCGGAGAGCTGCACGCCGTGGGCGCGAACAAGTGCCTCGACGTGCCCAACTCGTCCACGACCGCGGGCACCCAGACCGAGATATGGGACTGCAACGGCGGTCCCAACCAGGTCTTCACCCGCACGTCGAGCGGGCAGCTCACCGTCTACAGCGGCGCCGGCCAGATGTGCCTCGACGCCAGCGGCCAGGGCACCAGCAACGGCACCAAGGTCGCCGTCTGGACGTGCAACGGCCAGAGCAACCAGCAGTGGAGCTTCAACTCCGACGGCACCGTGACCGGTGTGCAGTCCGGGCTCTGCCTGGACGTCACCGGGGCCGGCACCGCCAACGGCGCGCTGGTGGAGCTGTGGACCTGCAACGGCCAGAGCAACCAGCAGTGGAAGCTGGGCTGACCCGTCAGACGAGTGCGCCGGGCCGGGTGTCCCCGGCCCGGCGCACCGCAGTTCTGCTCGGCTCACGCCGAACCCGCCGAAGCAGGCATCCCCGCCCCGGCGTACCGGGACGGGGATGCCGTGCGGTCAGCGGCCGAGCCAGCCCCCGTCGACGGGGATCAGGGCGCCGTGCACATAGTCCGAGGCGGGTGAGGCCAGGAAGACCGCGGTGCCCCCGATGTCCTCGGGGCCGGCCCAGCGCCCGGCCGGGATCCGGTCCAGGATCGCCGCGCAGCGGTCGGGGTCGTCCCGCAGCGCCTGGGTGTTGTCCGTCGCCACATACCCGGGCACGATCGCGTTGACGTTCACCCCGCGCCCGGCCCACTCGTTGGCCAGGGCGCGGGTCAGGCCGGCGAGGCCGGACTTGGCGGCCGTGTACCCGGGGACGTTGATCCCGCCCTGGAAGCTGAGCAGGGAGGCGGTGAAGACCACCTTGCCCTGCCCGCGGGCCAGCATCCGCCGCCCGACCTCACGGGTGAGCGTGAACTGGCTGGTGAGGTTGACGGTCAGGACATGGTCCCAGTCGCTGTCGGTGTGCTCCGCGGCCGGGGTCCGGGCGATGGTGCCGGCGTTGTTGACCAGGATGTCCACCGGGCGGTCCAGCTCCCCGAGGGTGTCCGCGAGACGGGCGACGGCGGCTCGGTCGGCGAAGTCGGCACGCAGGGCGGTACACGAGCGGCCCAGTGCGGTCACGCGCTTCTCCACCTCGCTGCCGTCGGCCTCCAGACGGGCGCTGACGGCGACGATGTCGGCGCCGGCGGCGGCCAGGGCCTCGGCGACGGCCAGGCCGATGCCCCGGCGGGCACCGGTGACGACGGCGAGCTTGCCGCTCAGGTCGAAGGGCGTACGGGGCGGGGTCATCGTGCGCCTGCTTCCCTGCCGGACCGGCAGTCGATGAGGACCTTCATGACGCCGGCGCCCGACTCGAGCGCCTCGAAGGCGTCAGCGGCACGGTCCAGCGGTTCGATGCGCGTGATGAGCGTCTCCGCCGGGATGCGGCCCTCGGCGAGCAGGCGCACCGCGGTCTCGAAGTCGTCCCGGTCGTAGAGGCGCGCACCGACCAGGGTGAGTTCCCGCCAGAAGAAGCGGTGCAGACTGATCTCGCGCGGCGCCGGGTGGATGGCCACCTGGACCAGGCGGCCCCGGGTGGCCAGTGCGTCGACCGCGGTGGTCACGCCGGCGAGCGCGCCCGAGACCTCGAAGGCCACCTCAGGCCCGGCGCCGCCGGTCCAGTCGGCGATGGCCTGTCCCGTGTCGGCGCTCCCGGGGTCCAGCACGGTCAGGCCCAGTGCCTCCGCGACGCCTCTGCGGTAGGCGTCGGGCTCCACCAGGAGCAGGTCGGTTCCGCCGATCCGGGCCACCACGGCGATCAGCAGGCCGATGGGGCCGCCGCCGACGACGAGGGCCTTCTCTCCCGGCTGCAGCCGGGCGCGC
>NZ_LIQR01000022.1 GCF_001418575.1 Peterkaempfera griseoplana | reverse complement strand
CCGCCGCCCGCCGACTCGCCCGCCGCCCGCAGCGCGCCAGGGAACGCCGCTTCATCGCCGAGGGCCCCCAGGCGGTACGGGAGGCGGTCGCCCACGGCCTGCTCCCCGGCGGCGAGCACGCGGTGGTGGAGGTGTACACCACCCCGGAGGCAGCCGAGCGCCACGCCGACATCGTGGCCGCGGCCCGCGGCGGCGGGGTCCCGGTCCTGACCGCCACCCCCGAGGTGATCGCCGAGGTCTGCCAGACGGTGACCCCGCAGGGCATCGTCGGTGTCTGCCGCTTCGTCGACACCCCCTTCGACGCCGTGTTGGCCGCCCGGCCCCGGCTGGTGGCGGTCCTCGCCCACGTCCGCGACCCCGGCAACGCCGGCACGGTGCTGCGCACCGCGGACGCGGCCGGCGCCGACGCGGTGGTGCTCACCGACGCCTCGGTCGACCTCTACAACCCCAAGGCGGTACGGGCCTCGGTGGGCAGCCTCTTCCACCTCCCCGTCGCGGTGGGCGTGCCGGTGGCCGACGCGGTCGCCGGGCTGCGCGCGGCGGGCGTACGGGTGCTGGCCGCCGACGGCGCGGGCGACCGTGACCTGGACGCCGAGCTGGACGACGGCACCCTGCGTTCCCCCACCGCCTGGGTCTTCGGCAACGAGGCCTGGGGGCTCCCGGAGCAGACCAGGGCGCTCGCCGACGAGGTGGTGCGGGTGCCGATCCACGGACACGCCGAGAGCCTCAACCTGGCCACCGCCGCGGCGGTCTGCCTCTATGCCTCCGCCCGCGCCCAGCGGGTGGCGGGAGGGTGCCGCGCGGACGGGTAGAGACGCTACTGTGTGGCACCTCGAAGACAGGCCGGCCGGCACACGGGGGGAGCGGATTGTCCCAGCACACCGGTGAGGGGCCCGGTGAGGACGGCACCGGACCCGGGATCGACCCCGACGACCTGCCCGACGGGCTGGTGGTCGCCGACCAGTACGGGGACGTGATCTGCTTCAACACGGCCGCGACCCGGATCACCGGCATCCCGGCGGCCGACGCCCTGGGGCGCCCGTACACCGAGGTGCTGCCCCTGGAGGACCTGGACGGCCGCCGCTGGTGGCAGTGCACCGACCCCTACGGCGGTCTGGCCACCCGTACCCGCCAGCCCGAGCGCAATCTGCTGCTGCCCGGCGGCCGTGAGGTGCTGGTCTCCGCCCGCTATCTGCGCGCCGGGCGCTGCGGCCCGCTCCAGCGGCTGGTGGTCGCCCTGCGGGGCACCGAGGACCGGCGGCGTACCGAGCGCAGCCACGCCGAGCTGATCGCCACCGTGGCCCATGAACTGCGGTCCCCGCTGACCAGCGTCAAGGGTTTCACCGCCACCCTGCTCGGCAAGTGGGAGCGGTTCACCGACGACCAGAAGAAGCTGATGCTGGAGACCGTCGACGCCGACGCCGACCGGGTCACCCGGCTGATCGCGGAACTGCTGGACATCTCCCGCATCGACGCCGGCCGTCTGGAACTGCGCCGCCAGGTGGTGGACGTCGCCGCCGCCGTGCACCGCCACACCGACTCCATGGCCGCGGCCGGCATCGCCTCGGAGCGGTTCCGGATCCGGGTGCACCAGCCGCTGCCGCAGCTGTGGGCGGACCCGGACAAGGTCGACCAGGTGCTGTGGAACCTGCTGGAAAACGCGGTGCGGCACGGCGAGGGGACTGTCACCATCGAGGTGGAGCCCGCCAAGGAACTGGTCGAGGGCTCCGCGGAGCCCCGGCTTCCCGGGGCGCGCCGCACCGAGCCCGCTGGGCGCGTACTGGAAGGGACGGCCGTCACCGTGAGCGACGAGGGCCCCGGCATCCCCGAGGACGCCATCCCGCGGGTCTTCACCCGTTTCTGGCGGGGCAGCCGCCGCGGCGGCACCGGTCTGGGCCTCTACATCGTCAAGGGCATCGTCGAGGCCCACGGCGGCACCATCCGCGTCGACCAGGCGCCCGGCGGCGGCGCCCGGTTCCGATTTATCCTGCCCGCCGGAATCCCCGACTTCATGCTGTGAGCCGGGCCCGGCGGGCCACCCCACCGGACCGCCGCGGACCCCTGCGGGCCGCCGAGCGGCGCGGCCCCGCCAGCCCCCCGGGGCGGCCGCCGAGCCGCCGGGACGCCGGAGCAGCGCAGCCCGGCCGGCCGCGTACCCGCGGAGCCACGGGCACCGGGCCGGCCGTGCGGCGCCGCGGAGGCGGTCAAGGTGTCCAGGATCAGCGTGACCAGCCCTAGTAGACTCGCTGGATGGCGTCGAGCGACGTCAGGCGGATCACACCCCCTGGGAAGGGCCGGGCCACGCCCCCACCACCCGAGCACGGACGAGCAGGAGCACGGGAAAGATAGAGATGTCGGCACCCAACAAGTCGTACGACCCGGTCGAGGTCGAGGCCCTGAAACCCGAAGAGATCGAGCGGATGCGGGACGAGGCCCTGGCGGCCATCGCCGCCGCGGGAGACCTCGCCGCGCTGCAGGACGCCAAGGTCGCGCACATCGGCGACCGTTCTCCGCTGGCGCTGGCCAATCGGGAGATCGGCGCCCTGCCCCCGCACGCCAAGGCCGACGCCGGCAAGCGCGTCGGACAGGCCCGAGGCGCGGTCAACCAGGCGCTGGCCCGGCGCCGCGAGGAGCTGGAGGCGGAGCGTGACGCCCGCGTGCTGGTCGAGGAGGCGGTGGACGTCACCCTGCCGTACGACCGCGGCCCCCGCGGCGCCCGGCACCCGCTGACCACCCTCACGGAGCTGATCCAGGACACCTTCGTGGCCATGGGCTACGAGGTCGCCGAGGGCCCGGAGGTCGAGGCGGAGTGGCTGAACTTCGACGCCCTCAACCTGGGCCCGGACCACCCCGCCCGGTCCATGCAGGACACCTTCTTCATCGCCGCCCCGGACGGCTCGGAGGACAGCGGCGTGGTGCTGCGCACCCACACCTCCCCGGTGCAGGCCCGCACCATGCTCGACCGCGAGCCCCCCATCTATGTGATCTGCCCCGGCCGCACCTTCCGCACCGACGAGCTGGACGCCACCCACACCCCGGTGTTCGGCCAGGTCGAGGGTCTGGCGGTCGACGAGGGCATCACCTTCGCCGACCTCAAGGGCACCCTGGAGCACTTCGCCGCCACCATGTTCGGCGGCGGCCTGGAGATGCGCTGGCGTCCCTCCTACTTCCCCTTCACCGAGCCGTCCGCCGAGATCGACCTGCAGTGCTTCGTGTGCCGCGGGGAGAGCGTCGGCAACCCGGACCGCCCCTGCCGTACCTGCTCCTCCGAGGGCTGGATCGAGCTGGGCGGCTGCGGCGTGGTGAACCCGCGGGTGCTGATCGCCTGCGGCATCGACCCCGACCGGTACAGCGGCTTCGCCTTCGGCCTAGGGCTGGAGCGGATCCTGATGAACCGGCACAACGTCGAGGACATGCGAGACATCGTCGAGGGTGACGTGCGCTTCACCCTCCCCTTCGGGATGGAGATCTGATGCGGGTCCCGCTTTCGTGGCTGCGGGAGTACGTCGACCTGCCGGCCGGCGAGACCGGCCGCGACGTCGCCGCCAGGCTGGTGAACGCCGGCCTGGAGGTCGAGACCGTGGAGCAGGTCGGCGCCGAGCTGACCGGGCCACTGGTGGTCGGCCAGGTGCTGGCGATCGAGGAGCTGACCGGCTTCAAGAAGCCGATCCGCTACTGCCAGGTCGACGTCGGCAAGGCGAACGGCACCGGGGAGCCGCAGAACATCGTCTGCGGCGCCCGGAACTTCGCCGTCGGCGACAAGGTCGTGGTGGTCCTCCCCGGCGCCGTCCTGCCCGGCCCGTTCCCGATCGCCGCCCGGCAGACCTACGGCAAGGTCTCCGAGGGCATGATCTGCTCCGCCCGCGAGCTCGGCATGGGCGACGACCACGACGGCATCGTGGTGCTGCCGCCCGAGTACGAGCCGGGCACCGACGCCATCGAGCTGCTGCAGCTGGTCGACGAGGTGCTGGACATCGCCGTCACCCCCGACCGCGGCTACTGCCTCTCGGTGCGTGGTGTCGCCCGTGAGGCGGCCATCGCCTACGGACTGCCGCTGGCCGACCCGGCGCTGCTGGACGTGCCGCAGGCCGACTCCGACGGCTACCCGGTCAAGATCGCCGACGCCCGGGGCTGCGACCGCTTCGTGGCCCGCACGGTCAGCGGCATCGACCCCGCCGCCGCCTCCCCGATCTGGCTGCAGCGCCGGATTCAGAAGGCGGGGATGCGGTCGGTCTCGCTCACCGTCGACGTCACCAACTACGTGATGCTGGAGACCGGTCAGCCGCTGCACGCCTACGACCGGCACCGGCTCTCCGGTCCGATCCAGGTGCGGCGCGCCGAGGCGGGGGAGAAGCTGCGGACGCTGGACGGCGTCGAGCGCAAGCTCTCCACCGAGGACCTGCTGATCTGCGACGACTCCGGCCCGATCGGGCTGGCCGGCGTGATGGGCGGCGCCTCCACCGAGATCGCCGACCACGCCGTGGACGCGGGGTCCGGCCAGGTGCTCGGCACCACCGACGTGGTGGTCGAGGCCGCCCACTTCGACCCGGTGACGATCGCCCGTACCGCCCGCCGCCACAAGCTGCCCTCCGAGGCGTCCAAGCGGTTCGAGCGCGGCATCGACCCCGAGGCGGCCCCCGCCGCCGCGCAGCGGGTCGTCGACCTGCTGGTGCTGATCGCCGGCGGTACCGCCGACGCGGGCGTGACCGACGTCGCCGCGCCCCGGCCGGTCCGCACCATCACCATCCCCGCGGACCACCCCGACCGGGTCGCGGGCACCGTGTACGGCCGGGAGACCGTCACCCGGCGGCTCCAGGAGGTCGGCTGCACCGTCACCGGCGCCGACGTCCTCACCGTCACCCCGCCGAGCTGGCGCCCCGACCTCACCGACCCCAACGACCTGGCGGAGGAGGTCATCCGGCTGGAGGGCTACGACAACGTCCCCTCCCGGATGCCGCAGGCGCCTTCCGGCCGCGGTCTGACCGCGGCGCAGAAGCGGCTGCGCCGGGTCGGCCGGGCGCTCGCCGGGGCCGGCTATGTCGAGGTGCTGAACTACCCGTTCCTCGGCGAGGCCGCCTTCGACGCGCTCGGACTGCCCGCCGACGACGCCCGCCGCCGCACGGTGAAGCTGGTCAACCCGCTCAACCACGACGAGCCCGCCCTGCGCACCACCCTGCTGCCGGGCCTGCTCGCCGCGCTGCACCGCAACGTGGGCCGCGGCAACACCGATGTGGCGGTCTTCGAGACCGGCCTGGTGTTCCGCCCCAAGGCCGAGCTCTCGGTGCCGCCGCGGCTGCCCGTCGACCGGCGTCCCACCGTGGACGAGCTGGCCGCCCTGGACGCGGCGCTGCCCGACCAGCCGCGCCGGGTCGCGGTCGCCCTGGCCGGCCAGAGCGAGTCCGACGGGTGGTGGGGCAAGGGCCGCGCGGCGACCTGGGCCGACGCCGTCGAGGCCGGCCGTACGGTGGCGCGGGCCGCGGGTGTGGAGCTGATCGTCCGTCAGGACCAGCACGAGCCCTGGCACCCCGGCCGCTGCGCCGCGCTGCTGGTCGCCGGTGCCGACGGCACGGAGCGGCTGGTCGGCCACGCCGGGGAGCTGCACCCGCGGGTCGTCAAGGCGCTGCACCTGCCGGAGCGCACCTGCGCCATGGAGATCGACCTCGATCTGCTGTCCGCCGACGGCGAGCAGCGGGTGTCCGGGCCGAGGGTGTCCACCTACCCGGTGGCCACCCAGGACGTCGCCCTGGTGGTCGACGACGCCGTGCACGCGGCCGACGTCGAGGCCGCCCTGCGGTCCGGGGCCGGTCCGCTGCTGGAGTCGCTGCGCCTGTTCGACGTCTTCACCGGTGAGCAGCTCGGCGAGGGCCGCAAGTCCCTGGCGTACGCCCTGCGGTTCCGCGCCGCGGACCGTACGCTGACCGCCGAGGACGCCTCGGCGGCCCGTGACGCCGCGGTGGCCGAGGCGGTCGCGCGCACCGGCGCGGTGCTGCGCGGCGTCTGACCTGCGGCGGGTTCCCGGAACCGCCCCGCCCCGAGTTCTCGGGGCGGGGCGGTTCCGTCGTTCCGGCGGCCGGGTCTCCCCGGCGGTCGCCCGTGGCGCGGCAGGCTCTGGAGCGCCCCAGGCAGGCCGCGGCCGGCAACGAGAGCTGGGACCTCGGGGCGGACAGCATGACGGCGACGGCGCCCCCGACGCCGTGTGTCAGGGGCCGGACTCCCGCAACGGCTTCTACGGGCACGGTCTCGTCGACGCCTACCGGGCCGTCACCGGCTGACCGTCCCGGGCGGGGCCGACCGCGCAGGCACCGGCGCACGCCCCGGAGAGTGACACCGGGGCGTGCGCCCGTGTGGCGCATTGCTCCGGGCACCGCGGCGGCGCAGCATGCCCGGGGGCGGAGGGACCGCCCGGATCGGGGGAGCCATGCCAGCCCGTCCCGGCCGACGTGCCGCCGGACCCACCCGCCGAGGGCTGATCGCCGCCGGGGCGGCGGCGGCGACCGGGATGCTGCTCGGCGCCGCCCCGCCCGGCCCGGGCCGGCGGGCCGCCGTACCGCAGCTGCGCGGCCTGTGGGTCGCGAGCGTGAACAACGCCGACTGGCCGTCCAAGCCGGGGCTGAGCGCCGACGTCCAGCGCGACGAACTGTGCGGCATCCTCGACATGGCGGTGCGCAACCGGCTCAACGCGGTCTTTCTGCAGGTGCGGCCGAGCGCCGACACCTGCTGGCCGTCCACGGTGGAGCCCTGGTCCAAGTACCTGACGGGCACCCAGGGCCGTGACCCGGGCTGGGACCCGCTCGACACCGCCGTCACCGAGGCCCACCGCCGGGGGCTCCAGCTGCACGCCTGGATGAACCCGTACCGGATCAGCCTGGACGACCGCCTGCAGGCACTGGTG
>NZ_LIQR01000219.1 GCF_001418575.1 Peterkaempfera griseoplana | reverse complement strand
CCGCGCACGCCCCCGCCCCCGCCGCGGTGGCCGGCAGTCCGGGGCCCGGTTCAGGCCTCGGGCCCCTCGGGGTCCGGGTCGGTGAAGTCGCCCGCGGCGACCCGGAGCGGGCGCAGTATGTCGAAGATCTGCCGGCACTGCTCGGGGTCGTACTCGTCGAGGCCGAACTCCATGGCCATCAGATCGCGGGTGGCCGCCTCCACCACCTGCCGCCCCTGGGGGGTGATGGACGCGAGGATGCCGCGGCCGTCCAGGGGGTTGGGCCGGCGGGAGACCAAGCCCGCGCGCTCCAGCCGGTCGACGGTGTTGGTGACGCTCGTGGGGTGCACCATCAGCCGCTCGCCGATCTTGGAGAGCGAGAGTTCGCCGGTGCGGCTGAAGGTGAGCAGCACCAGGGCCTCGTAGCGGGCGAAGGTCAGCCCGTACGGCTTGACGACCGCGTCGACCCGGCCGAGCAGGATCTGGTGGGCGCGCATGATCGACGTGATCGCAGCCATCGGCGGGACGGCGCCCCAGCGCTTGGTCCACAGGTCGTCGGCACGGGCGATCGGGTCGAAGTTCAGGCTGAGCGGCTTGGGCACGCCCCCACCGTACCGGCGCGGCTGCGGCCCGCCGAAGGCTGTCCACAGGGCGAACGGGCGTGCTGGGGACGGCGGCCGCCCCGGGTCGGCACCGGGGCGCGGCACATGCTCGGGCGTGGCCGTGGATGTCAATCCGCCGCCCGGCCGGGCCCGGAATTGACCGTTCGGCCACCTGCGGTCATGAGGGTCGCCGCCCCGGCGCAGGCGAGTTGGCCCCCTTTGCACCAGAGCGCGCGCCCGGGGGACGCACAGCAGCCCCAGGGGTTGTGGCGAAAGTCCGCCATTGGCTGTCATTGACCTGTCATTTAAGTACTTCAATTGTCATGCTTCTGGCCAGCTTCGTACGGCGCCCGCGTCCACCCAGCGCGTACGCCGTGAGACCGCACGGAGCAGCACGACCGCGCCCGTTCCGCCCTCGATGGCGCACACCCGACGCCCCCGGAACGGCGCGCGACCGCGCACACGCGGTGGTACCGAAAGGGAACACAGTGAAGCGAAAGCTGACCGCCGGAGCACTTCTCGCCGCCTCCGCCATGCTCGTCGTCGGTATACAGGCGGGCACCGGAACGGCCGAGGCGCAGCCCGGAACGGCCTTCGGCCCGGCCGCCGCCGGGCAGCACACCCAGCTGATCGGCCTGGCCCGCACCCAGGCCCCCGCCCTGGCAAGGGCCCTGGCGCTCGGCAGCCAGGAGAAGCTGGTCGTCAAGGACGTCGTGGTGGACGCCGACGGCACCCGCCACCTGCGCTACGACCGCACCTACGGCGGACTGCCGGTCCTCGGCGGCGACCTGGTGGTGCACCAGACCGCGAGCGGCGCCGTGAAGTCCGTGGACCGCGCCACCACACGCAAGCTCGACCTGAAGAGCCTCACCCCCGCCGTGGCCCCGGCCAAGGCCGCAAACCGGGCGACCGGCGCCGTACGGGCCCTGGTCGGCGACGCCTCCGACCGGGACGCGGCGCCGCTCACCTCGGTCGGCACGGCCGCCGCGCCCAGGCTGGTGGTCTGGGCGGCCTCGGGGACCCCCCGCCTGGCGTACGAGACCGTGGTCAGCGGCACCCGCGCCGACGGCACCCCCAGCGAGCAGCACATCGTCACCGACGCGGCCTCCGGCGCCGTGCTCTCGCAGCACGAGGCGGTCCAGACCGCGGCCGGCACCGGCCAGGGCCTCTTCGTCGGCTCGGTCGGCCTGACCACCACCCTGTCCGGCTCGACCTACCAGCTCAAGGACGCCGGCCGGGGCAACCAGTACACGACCAACCTGGGCAACAAGACCAGCGGCACCGGCACCCTCTACACCGACGCCGACAACGCCTGGGGCGACGGCACCGTCTCCAACACCCAGTCCGCGGCGGTGGACGCCCAGTACGGCGCCGCCGTCACCTGGGACTTCTACAAGAACACCTTCGGCCGCAACGGCATCGCCAACGACGGCAAGGGCGCCTACAGCCGGGTCCACTACGGCCGCAACTACGTCAACGCGTTCTGGGACGACTCCTGCTTCTGCATGACCTACGGCGACGGATCGAGCAACACCCACCCGCTGACCGAGCTGGACGTCTCCGGCCACGAGATGAGCCACGGGGTGACCAGCCGCACCGCCGGCCTCAACTACTCCGGTGAGTCCGGCGGCCTCAACGAGGCCACCTCGGACATCTTCGGCACCATGGTGGAGTTCTACGCCAACCTGGCCAGCGACAAGCCGGACTACCTGATCGGCGAGCTGATCAACATCAACGGGAACGGCACCCCGCTGCGCTACATGGACAAGCCCTCCAAGGACGGCGGCTCGGCCGACTACTGGTCCTCGTCGGTGAAGAACCTGGACGTCCACTACTCCTCGGGCGTCGCCAACCACTTCTTCTACCTGCTGGCCGAGGGCAGCGGCGCCAAGACGATCAACGGCGTCAGCTACAACAGCCCGACGTACAACGGCTCCACGGTCACCGGCATCGGCCGCGACAAGGCCGCGGCCATCTGGTACCGGGCGCTGACCGTCTACATGACCTCGACCACCACCTACAAGGCGGCCCGTACCGCGACCCTGAACGCCGCCACGGACCTGTACGGCAGCGGCTCCGCGGAGTACAACGCGGTGGCCTCCGCCTGGACCGGAGTGAACGTCAGCTGACAAGCCCTCAGCGAGGGGCCCGGGCGGCAACGCCCGGGCCCACGCTCACCCCTCGGCGAGGTGGCGCTCCACCGTCGCCACCTTGGCGGTCAGACCGTCGACCACACCGGGCCGGATGTCGGCCTTGAGCACCACGCTGACCCTGGGGGCCCTGGCCGCGACCGCGTCGACGGCCCGTCTGACCACCGCCATCACCTCGTCCCACTCACCCTCCAGCGAGGTGAACATGGCGTCGGTGCGGTTGGGCAGGCCCGACTCGCGGACCACCCGCACCGCGTCGGCGACGTACTCCCCCACGTCCTCACCCACGCCCAGCGGGGTGACCGAGAAGGCAACGATCATCAGACCGCGGCCTTCTCCGCGGCGGCGGCCGGGCGCCAACCCTCCTGCTCCTCACGGGCCAGCATCCGCTCGGCGAAGAAGCCGCCGGTGGGGAGCACCGAGAGGACGAACATCAGCACCCCGCGCCGGGCGTCCCAGCCCTGCTTCTTCCAGGCGTCGGCCCAGAAGAGCAGATAGAGGATGAAGAGCACCCCGTGCACCGTGCCCATGACCGGCACGGCGTTGAAGTCGGTGGTGCGCTTCAGCACCGAGCAGACCAGCAGGACGATGAAGGAGACGGCCTCGGGGGCGGAGACGAGGCGCAGACGGTGGACGGCGCTGCTCTTCACGGTGGACGACCTCACAGGGGTGCAGGTGCTTGTGAACCGGCGCACAAGCTTCCGCCCATTATCACCGGCCGGCCGCAGCGCCCCCGCCGCGGGTGGCCGGGTGCGGCGGACGTCACATCCACGCCACAGATCCCGCCCGTGCGGGGGATCGGCCTGGCCCGGCCTCGGCGGACACCCCTATCCTCGGCGCTTGCGGCCGGATCCCCCGGCCGCACCGGAACGGGGAGCGACACAGGGAATGAAGCTGGACTGGGACCGTCGGACCTGCGCACGCCGCGGCCACATCACCTATGCGCCCACCGAGCCGGAGCTGCGCACGCGGCTGCACGCCGCGACCGCCGTCGGCGACGCCTGGCGCTGCCTGCGGTGCGGTGACTTCGCCCTCGGCGAGCCGCACGGCTCGGGTCCGGCCCGAAACGCCCCGCTGGTCCCCCGCGGCAAGGCGCTGCGCGACCTGTTCATCCTGCGCTTCCTCGCCGTGGAGCGGATCGCGCGCGGGCTCTTCATCGTGCTGGCCGCCTGGGCGGTGTGGAAGTTCTCCAACAGCCAGGACGCGGTGCGCCGGCTCTTCGACGAGAACCTCACGGTCTTCCGCCCGGTGGCCAACCACTTCCACTACGACGTCGACCACTCGCCGATAGTGGACACCATCCGCAAGACCTTCGACTACGAGCACTCCACGCTGACGGTCGTCGCCGTGGCGCTGCTGGTCTACGCACTGATCGAGACAGTCGAGGGCGTCGGCCTGTGGATGGCCCGTCGCTGGGCCGAGTACCTCACCGTGATCGCCACCGCGGCCTTTCTGCCGCTGGAGATCTACGAGCTCACCGAGAAGGTCAGCTGGCTGAAGGTGGCCACGCTGGTGATCAACGTCCTGGCGGTGCTGTGGATCGCCCTGTCCAAGCGGCTCTTCGGGCTGCGCGGCGGACGGGAGGCCTTCGAGGCGGAGCGGCAGTCGGCCTCGCTGCTGGAGGTCGAGGAGGCGGCCGGCAGCGCGCCGGCCGGCCTGGCCGGGGCGCCGGCGGCGGGCTGACGGCCCCTGATATGTCCCGGATCGGTACCGGTACGGCGCGCGCCCCTCGCCTACCGGACCGACCCGAGGCTACCTTGTGGCTCGTGGCACAGTTTCGATTGCAGGGGTCCAAGGTGCTCGCCGTCGATCTGATGGGCGACGCCGTGAAGGCCCGCAACGGGTCCATGGTCGCGTACAGCGGCCAGATGTCCTTCAAGAAGCTCTCCGGGGGCGGCGACGGCCTGCGTGGCATGGTCACCCGCCGGCTGACCGGCGAGCAGATGGTGGTGATGGAGGTCAAAGGGCAGGGCACCTGTTACTTCGCGGACCGCGCCACCGAGGTGAACCTGGTGCGACTGAACGGCGAAACCCTCTATGTGGAGGCCGACAACCTGCTCTGCACCGAGGCGACGCTGCACACCGGCACCTCCTTCACCGGTCTGCACGGGATGACCTCCGGGAACGGCCTCTTCACCACCAAGGTGGAGGGCCAGGGCTGGGCGGCGGTGATGTCGGACGGACCGGCGATCATCCTGCGGGTCTCCCAGGGGATGCCGCTGCGGGTCGACCCGGGGGCGTACATCGCCCACACGGGCAACCTCAACCGGAACTTCAAGTCGGGCGCCGGCTTCAGCACCTTCTTCGGCGAGGGCGGCGGCGAGGCCGTGCAGATCGAGTTCGTCGGTGACGGCCTGGTGTACGTGCAGCCGTCGGAGCGCGTGACGATCGGTGGTGACGTCTGATGCCGTTCACCAAGCTCAACGGCAAGCTGATCGAGGCGCAGGTCTTCCCGGGCCAGAAGGTGTTCAGCCAGCGCGGCGCCATGATCGCCTACAGCGGACAGGTGACCTTCACGCCCAACATGATGGGCGGCCAGGGCGGCGTGATGTCGATGATCGGCCGCCGGATCGCCAATGAGGACACCCCGCTGATGACGGTCGAGGGGCAGGGCCGGGTGATGTTCGGCCACGGCGGTCACAACGTCCATGTGATCGATCTCACCGGCGACACCCTCTATGTGGAGGCCGACCGGCTGCTGGCCTTCGACGGCACCCTGCAGCAGTCCACCATGTTCATGGGGTCGCAGGGCGGCGTGATGGGCATGGTCCGCGGCCAGGTGACCGGGCAGGGGCTGTTCACCACCCAGCTGACCGGCCAGGGCTCGGTGGCGGTGATGGCCCACGGGGGCGTCATCGAGCTGCCGATCACCCCGCAGCAGCCGATCCATGTCGACCCGCAGGCCTATGTGGCGCACCGCGGCCAGGTGCAGAACAAACTCTCCAGCGCCCTGGGCTGGCGCGACATGATCGGACGCGGCTCGGGCGAGGCCTTCCAGCTGGAGCTGTCCGGGCACGGCATGGTGTACGTGCAGGCCAGTGAGGAGAAGCTCTGATGTCGTACCCGCCGCAGTCGCCGTACGGTCAGCCGGGCTACCCGCCCCAGCAGGGCGGCCTCCCCCAGCAGGGGGGCTACCCGCAGCCGGGGTACCCGCCCCAGCAGGGTGGGTACCCGCCCCAGCCGGGCGGCTATCCGCAGCAGCCGCAGCAGTACGGCGGCCCCCAGGCGCCGCTGCCGCAGACCGCGGCCGGCGGTCCGGTGGTGCACGACGTCACCACCCTGCCGAGCAACGACAACGTCAACCCGTACGCCTTCTCGGTGGACCTCAACGGCCAGTACTTCCTGCAGAAGGGGAAGATGGTCGCCTACTACGGGAACATCCAGTTCCACGGCATCGGCCACGGCCCGCTGGACGCGCTGATCGGCCGGTCCTTCCACTCCCCGCTGCACGCCGCCGACTGGGTGGTCGCGGAGGGCCAGGGGAAGATGATCCTGGCCGACCGGGCGTTCGACCTGAACTCCTACGACCTGGAGGACGGCAACCTCACCGTCCGCTCGGGCAATCTGCTGGCCTTCGACCCGCGGCTCTCCCTGAAGCAGTCGATCATCCCCGGCTTCCTCACCCTGATCGGCACCGGCAAGTTCGTGGCGGCCTCCAACGGCCCCGTGCACTTCGTCGAGCCGCCGATCCGGGTGGACCCGCAGGCGCTGGTCGGCTGGGCCGACTGCCCCTCCCCCTGCCACCACTACGACCACAGCTACATGCGCGGGGTGCTGGGCGGCATCCGGCAGCTGACCGGGCTGGGCGGGGTCTCCGGCGAGGAGCACCAGTTCGAGTTCATCGGGGCGGGGCAGGTGCTGCTGCAGTCCTCGGAGAAGCTGATGGCCGACATCAACATCGGTCATGTGCCGGCCGAGGCGGGCATCCCGGGCGCGGGGGCGCCGTCCCAGGCGGGCCGGCAGCAGCCCCAGCAGCAGCTGCCCAACATCCCGGGGCTGGGCAACCTCGGCGATCTGGGGCGGCGCTTCGGGCTGTGACGCAGCGGACACGGGCGACGCCGCACTCTTTGTACAAACTTCAACATTATCGGGTAGCATAAGGACATGGAGACCCCCACCGCTTCCCCGGCTGCCGGCATCGAGGCAGCGGACGACGCCCCCTGGCTCACCGCCGAGGAGCAGCGGCTGTGGCGCGCCCACCTCGACGTCTGCAAGCTGCTGGAGTACCAGCTCGGGCGCGAGCTGCAGCCGCACGGCCTGGCGATGAACGACTACGAGATCCTGGTGGTCCTCTCGGAGGAACCCCACCGCCGGATGCGGATGACCGACCTGGCAGCCGCCACGCTCCAGTCCAAGAGCCGGCTCTCGCACCAGATCACCCGGATGGAGAAGGCCGGGCTGGTCGTGCGCGAGGGGTGCCCCGGCGACCGCCGGGGACTGTACGCCGTGCTCACCGACGACGGCTGGCAGACCCTGCGCAAGGTGGCGCCGGACCACGTCCGCAGCGTGCGCCACCACTTCATCGACCGTTTCGACAGCGACCAGATCGCGGCGCTGTACGAGGCCCTGGGCCCCGTGGCCGCCCATCTGCGCGCCCTTCGCGGCCGCGGCTGAACCGGCCGCTGCTCCGCGAGCCCTGCGGGGCGGTGCCCGGCTCGGGCACCGCCCCGCGGGCGTCGCGGGCCCGCCCCGCGGGGCGGTCAGGCCCCGGTGACGCCCTCGACCAACTCGTCGGCGGCCGCGTACGGGTCCAGCGCGCCGGAGGCGACCCGCTCGGCCAGCGACTCCAGCCGGCGGTCGCCGTGCAGGTCGCCCATCCGGCTGCGGAGCGCCGCCATCGCGATCGCCTCGACCTCGTCGGCCGCCCGGCGACGGCGGCGGGCCGCCAGCTCGCCGTGCTCCTCCATCCAGGCGTGGTGCTTCTCCAGGGACTCGACCAGCTCGTCCACCCCTTCGCCGCGGGCGGCGACGGTCTTCACGATCGGCGGCCGCCAGTCGCCCGGCCTGCGGGACTCCCCCAGCCCCAGCATGTGGCCCAGCTCGCGGACGGTGGCGTCGGCGCCGTCCCGGTCGGCCTTGTTGACCACGAAGACATCACCGATCTCCAGGATCCCGGCCTTGGCGGCCTGGATCCCGTCCCCCATGCCCGGGGCCAGCAGCACCACCGTGGTGTCCGCCTGCGCCGCCACCTCCACCTCGGACTGGCCCACCCCCACGGTCTCCACCAGGATCACGTCGCAGCCGGCCGCGTCCAGCACCCGCAGCGCCTGCGGCGCCGCCCAGGAGAGTCCGCCCAGGTGGCCGCGGGTGGCCATGGAGCGGATGTAGACCTCCGGGTCGGTGGCGTGCTCCTGCATCCGCACCCGGTCACCGAGCAGCGCCCCGCCGGAGAACGGCGAGGAGGGGTCCACGGCCAGCACCCCGACCCGCTTGCCGCGCCTGCGGTAGGCGCTCACCAGGGCGGAGGTGGAGGTGGACTTGCCGACCCCGGGTGAGCCGGTGAGGCCCACGGTGTAGGCGCGGCCGGTGTGGGGGGCCAGCGCCGCCATCGCCTCGCGCAGCTGCGGCGAGGCGTTCTCCACCAGGGAGATCAACCTGGCCACCGCGCGCGGCCGGCCCAGGCGCGCCTGTTCCACCAGCGTCGGCACATCGATCATCAAGCTCAACTCTCCCGGCAGTCGGCGACAGGTCGCCGGTGCGCCCGGACTGCCTCCCGGGCGCACCGACGGCTGTGGAGGGGATCGACGGTCAGGCCCTGGGCACCCTGACGATCAGGGCGTCGCCCTGGCCGCCGCCGCCGCACAGGGCGGCCGCGCCGACGCCGCCGCCGCGGCGCTGCAGCTCCAGCGCCAGGTGGAGCACGATCCGGGCGCCGGACATGCCGATGGGGTGGCCCAGCGCGATGGCACCGCCGTTGACGTTGACCTTGTCGGTGGTGACGCCCAGGTCCTTCATGGACTGGACGGCGACCGCCGCGAAGGCCTCGTTGATCTCGATCAGGTCGAGGTCGCCGACGGTCAGGCCCTCCTTGGCCAGGGCGTGGTTGATGGCGTTGGACGGCTGGGACTGCAGCGAGTTGTCGGGGCCGGCCACATTGCCGTGGGCGCCGATCTCCGCGATCCACTCCAGGCCCAGCTCCTCGGCCTTGGCGCGGCTCATCACGACCACCGCGGCGGCGCCGTCGGAGATCTGCGAGGAGGAACCGGCGGTGATGGTGCCGTCCTTGGTGAAGGCGGGGCGCAGCCGGCCCAGCGACTCCGCGGTGGTCTCGGCGCGGATGCCCTCGTCCTGGCTGAAGAGCACCGGGTCGCCCTTGCGCTGCGGGATCTCCACCGGGACGATCTCGGCCTCGAAGAGGCCGTTCTTCTGGGCCGCCGCGGCGCGCTGGTGGGAGAGGGCGGCGACCTCGTCCTGCGGGCCGCGCTCGATGCCGAGGCGGGTGTTGTGCTTCTCGGTGGACTCGCCCATGGCGATGTTCTCGAAGGCGTCGGTGAGGCCGTCGTGGGCCATGGCGTCCAGCATCTGGATGGCGCCGTACTTGTAGCCCTCGCGGGACTTCGGCAGCAGGTGCGGGGCGTTGGTCATCGACTCCTGGCCGCCGGCCACCACGATGTCGAACTCGCCGGCCCGGATCAGCTGGTCGGCCAGGGCGATGGCGTCCAGGCCCGAGAGGCAGACCTTGTTGATGGTGAGCGCCGGCACGTTCATCGGGATGCCGGCCTTCACCGCGGCCTGACGGGCGGGGATCTGGCCGGCGCCGGCCTGCAGCACCTGGCCCATGATCACGTACTGCACCTGCTCGCCGGTGATCCCGGCCCGCTCCAGGGCCGCCCTGATGGCGAAGGAGCCGAGCTCGGCGCCCGAGAAGTTCTTCAGCGAGCCGAGGAGTCGGCCCATCGGGGTGCGCGCACCCGCGACGATGACAGAGGTGGTGCCGGCGGATCCAGTCATGGAACGAGCCCCTTCGCACGTCATGGCTACGGGCCCCGGCACGGTTCCCGCCGGCCGCGACCCGGTCGTCCTGGGGTCCCCCCGGCCGGAGGCCGGCGGAGGGTCGAGCGGCCGGAGGACCGGGCGGGCGGGGCCCGGGTGAGGGTTTTCGCCCAATGTACTGAGCCGTAACCCCGGCGTCACCGCAGCCGCGGTGTGATCACGGGCACGTCGCCGGCCGGCGCCGCCCGGCCGCCGGGGCGCACCCGTTCCTCAAGTATGGGCACACCCGGGGTGAGACGGGCGGCACCCGGTGTGAGCAGACTCGCAACACGCCCCACTGGCCGCCGCCCCGCCCGATGCGCTGGACTGGGAAGCCCGAACCCTCACGGAGGCCGCCTTGCTGACCCGAATCGACCACATCGGAATCGCCTGCTTCGACCTGGACCGCACGGTGGAGTTCTACCGGTCCACCTACGGCTTCGAGGTCTTCCACAGCGAGGTGAACGAGGAGCAGGGGGTGCGCGAGGCCATGCTGCGCATCAACGGGACGGACGACGGCGGCGCCTCGTACCTCCAGCTGCTGGAGCCCACCCGGGAGGACTCCACCGTCGCCAAGTGGCTGGCCAAGAACGGTGAGGGTGTGCACCACATCGCCTTCGGCACCGCCGATGTGGACGCCGAGGCCGCGGACATCCGGGACAAGGGTGTGCGGGTGCTCTACGACGAGCCCCGCACGGGCTCCATGGGCTCCCGGATCACCTTCCTGCACCCCAAGGACTGCGGCGGCGTGCTCACCGAGCTGGTCACCTCGGCTGCGGGCGGCCACCGGTAGCACCCGGTCCCCCACCGCCCTTGCACCCGGACGGCGCAACCGGCCGGTAACCGCAATCCCCGGCCGGACGACCGGCAACCAGGGAAAAAGCCGGAGGTGGCCGCTACAGGACCCCCTTCCGCGACTACAATGCCGGGGTGCGCCCACGCCCGTGGAGGACGGGCCGCTGAGGCGCAGGCCGGCAGGCGCGCGGACGTAAGGGGAAGAGCAGGGCACTCAGCGTGCGGACGGCGGCTCAAGGCCCTACCGGAGTCTGTCACCATTCTCGGGTAAGGCACAGTTCGCCGAGGAGCTCACCCGGTCGGCGGAGCGGCGCGGTACGGCCGCCGGCCGACCAGGGGCTCCGACCGTGACAGAGGGCCCCTCGTCCCCGGGGAGCCGTCCACCGGCAGCGGGTGCAAGGGCCCGCCGGGGCCGATCCCAGCCAGACAGGGGTCGGATCCGCGCGGGTCGAGGACCGACCAGGAGAGATGGGACCGCGGAGTGCGGGGCTACGACCGCTACGAGGTTGACGATCACCTCTCCAAGTTCGAAGCCGACATGGATCGGCTGCGAACGGAGCGGGACAAGGCCGTCGAGCATGCCGAGGACCTCGGCTACCAGGTGGAGGTCCTCCGGGCCAAGCTGCACGAATCCCGACGGCAGCTGGCTCAGCCGCGCGCGTTCGACTCCGTGGCCGGGCAGGCCGAGCAGTTGCTGCGCACCGCCGAGATGCAGGCCCAGCAGCTGCGGGCGGACGCCGAGCGCCAGGTACGCGAGTCCCAGGCGGCCACCCAGCGGTTGATGGCCGAGGCCGCCGAGCGCAGCGCCCGGATCGAGGCCGAGATGCAGGCCGAGGCGCAGGCCCGCCGGCAGCGTCTCGAGGAGGAGCTGGCAGAGCTGCGGCGCAGTGCCGAGCGGCATGTCAGCGAGAACGTCAACTGGGCCGAGCAGGCCAGGGCGGGCACCGAGCAGGAGGCCCAGCGGCTGCTCCAGGAGTCCCGGATCGAGGCGGAGCGGCTGCTGGCGGCCGCCCGCGCCGAGGCCGCAGCCGTCGCCGACCAGGCCCGCGCCCAGACCGCCGCCGATGTGGAGTCCACCCGCGCCGATGCGGAGCGGGCGCTGCGCCGTGCCCAGGAGCAGGCCGAGCGGCTGCTGCAGGCCGCCGCCGAGCAGGCGCAACAGGCCACCAGCCAGGCCGAGCAGCTGCGCGGCAGCGCCGCCAGCGAGGCGGAGAGCCGGCTGGCCGCGGCCCAGGCGGAGATCGAACAGCTCAAGCAGGACGCCGCGGACGCCGCCCGGCGCGCCGAGCAGGCCCTGGCCCAGTCGCAGGCCGAGGTGGAG
Source organism: Peterkaempfera griseoplana (assembly GCF_001418575.1). Lineage (GTDB taxonomy): Bacteria > Actinomycetota > Actinomycetes > Streptomycetales > Streptomycetaceae > Peterkaempfera > Peterkaempfera griseoplana. The sequence continues at coordinate 18,678 of NZ_LIQR01000219.1, read as the reverse complement.
CAGCTGCGCGCCGAGGCCGCCGCCGAGGCCGAGCGCGCCCGCCGGGAGGCGGCAGAGCTGCGCGCCGAGGCCGAGCGGGCCGCCGAACAGCTGCAGGCCGACGCCGAGGCGGCCGCGGAGCGGCGGGTCGCCGACACCGAGGCCGCCAGCGAGCAGCGCACCGCCACCGCCAAGTCGGAGATCGCCCGGATGGTGGCCAACGCCACCCGGGAGGCCGAGCGGATCAAGGCCGAGGCGGAGGCCGCCAGGGCCGCGGCGGCCGAGGACGCCGAGCGTTTCGTCGCCGAGGCCGAGGCCAAGGCGGAGGCGCTGCGCTCGGAGGCTCTGGAGCAGGGCCGCAGCGAGGGCGCCAAGGACGCCACGGTGCACCTGGCCAAGGCCGCGCGTACCGCCGAGGAGGTCGTCGCCCGGGCGACCGGAGAGGCCGAGGCCACCCGGGCGGAGGCCGCCGCCGAGGCCGAGCGGATCCGCTCGGAGGCCAAGGCCGAGGTGGAGCGGCTGCGGGCGGAGGCGCAGGCCGCCGCCGAGCAGACGCAGAGCGCCGTCCTGGACGAGACCGCGGACATCCGCGCCCGGATCCAGGAGATGCAGGACCAGGCGGCCCAGCTGCGGGCGGAGGCCGAGCAGCTGCGCGCCGACGCCGCCGCCGAGAGCGAGCGGGCCCGCAGCGAGGGCCGCCGCCAGGCCGTGGTGCAGATCGAGGAGGCGGCGCACAGCGCCGAGGAGCTGCTCACCAGGGCCAAGGCCGACGCCGACGCCCTGCGGGCGGGCGCGGCCGGCGAGGTGGACCGGCTGCGGGAGCACGCCAAGGAGCAGGCCGCCGAGATCCAGAGCCGCGCCGAGCAGGTGCTGGAGCGGGCCCGTACCGAGTCGGACAAGATCACCGCCGAGGCCGACCAGCTGCGCGCCCAGGCGCTGGAGGCCGCCGAGCAGGAGGCCGCCGAGCTGACCCGGCAGGTCACGGAGCGGACCGAGGCACTGCGCCGGGAGGCCGAGGAGTTCTCCACCCTGGTGCGCTCCGAGGCCGAGAGCGCCGCCGCGGCGCTGCGCACCGAGACGGAGGCGGCAGCTCAGGCACACCGGGCGGAGGCCGAGGCCTATGCCCTGGCGCTGCGTGAGGAGGCCGCGCGGGAGCGCGCGGAGGCCGCCGAGGGGCTGCTGCACGAGCGTACCGAGACCGCCCGGCTGCTGGCCGAGGCCGAGAGCGCGGCGCAGGAGGCGGAGCGCGCCGCGGCCGAACTGGCCGCGCAGTCCGCACAGGAGGCGGAGCAGCTGCGGGCAGCGGTGGCCGCCGAGACCGAGGAGCTGCGCACCAGGGCGGCCGCCGAGATCGCCGCCGCCCGCGCCGAGGCCGAGAGCGAGACGGTACGGCTGCGCGTCGAGGCCCAGGCCGAGGCCGAGCGGCTGCACGAGGAGGCCCGCCAGGCCCAGGAGGCCGCGGAGCAGCTGGGCGCCGAGCTGATGGCCGACGCGGAGGCCCGCGCAGCCGCGCTCGCCACCGAGGCGGAGCAGGACCGCAGTGCGGCCCGCGAGGAGGCGGCCCGGCTCACCGCGGAGGCCGCGGAGCAGCTGGAGCACGCCCGTAGCGAGTCCGCCACCTCGCTGGCCGAGGCCGAGCGCCGCGCCGCCGAGCTGGTGGCCGCCGCCGAGGACGAGGCCGCCGCGGTCCGCCAGTCGGTGGCGGGGCTCTACGAGGCGGCGGAGAAGCAGACCGCGCAGCTGCGCGCGGACGCCCAGCGGGAGGCGGCCGAGGTGCGGACCGCCGCCGCCCGGGAGACCGCAGAACTGCGGGCCCAGGTGCAGGCCGAGACCGACAGGCTGCGCGAGGACGCCGCCTCCGAAGCCTCCCGGCTGCATGCCGAGGCCGACGGCTACGCCGCCCGGGTGCGGGCGGAGGCGGAGACCGAGCGGGAGTCCGCCGACGCCTACGGCCGGGCGACCCGCGCCGCCGGCGACGCGGACGCCGCCCGGGCGCTGGGCGAGGCCGAGGAGCTGGCCGCGCTGGTGCGTGCCGAGGCGGACGACTACGCGGTCGCCACCCGGGCCGCGGCCGCCCGTACCCTCGCCGAGGCGGAGGAGCAGGCGGCCGCACTGGTACGGCAGGCGCAGGCGGACGCCGACGCGCTCACCGCCGATGCGCAGACCGCGGCGCTGGCCACCACCGCCGCCGCGGAGGAGCAGGCGGACGCCATGGTCGCCGCCGCCCGCAAGGAGGCCGACCGGCTGGTCGCGGAGGGCACCGCCGAGGGCCAGGCCGCGGTGGAGCGGGCGCGTACCGACGCCGATGCGCTGCTGGCCGAGGCCCGCCGGGACTCCACGGCGATCCGCGAGCGTGCCGAGGAGCTGCGCGACCGTACCGACGCCGAGGTCGAGGCGTTGCACGAGCGGGCCCGCAAGGAGGCCGCCGAGGCGTTGAAGTCGGCGGGCGAGCGGGTCGACAAGCTGGTGGCCGCGGCCCAGGAGCAGCTCACCGAGGCCGAGGAGCAGGCGGTGGAGACCGTGGCGGAGGCCGAGGAGCGCGCCGCCGCCCTGGTCACCGCCGCCGAGGAGCGGGCCGCCGAGCTCGCCTCGGACGCTTCGGCGGAGGCCAGCAAGGTGCGGATCGCGGCGGTGCGCAAGGCCGAGGGGCTGCTGAAGGAGGCGGAGCAGAAGCTCGCCGACTCCGCGGCGGAGGCCGAGCGGCGCCGTACCGAGGCCGACCAGCATCTGGCGACCGCCCAGGAGGAGGCCGAGGAGCGGTTGGAGAAGGCCGCCGCCGAGGTGGAGAAGCGACTCCGGGAGAGCGCCGAGAAGGCCGAGGAGGAGCTTCGTCTCGCGCGCGAGGAGGCGGAGCGGATCGTTGCGGAGGCCCGCGAGGAGGCGCAGAGCGCCACCGACTCGGGCCGGCGGGAGCTCGACGAGCTGGTCCGCCGCCGCAAGGACATCAACACCGAGATCGCGCGGGTCCAGGACGTGCTGTCGGCACTGGAGGCTTTTGAGGCCCCGTCAGTATCCGGGCAGCGCAACGGGGGAAGCAGTACCAAGGCGGGCGGCGCCGGAGGCCGCGACGGGGGCGCCAGAGCAGGGGCCGGAGTGGGCTCCGCACGGTCGGGTGGGAAGCGTGCCGACGGCTCACCACCCGATTGAGCGGACATTCTCCAACAACCGTCGGCTTCCGCTCGATGACACTCCGGTTTCGTGCCAGGATTCCCCCTATCACCTCACCGGTCTTACGACAGGAACCCCATCCCCATGAGCGACACTCACTCTCCGCACGGCTTCGACGTCGTGCGCCGCGGGTACGAGCGCGCCCAGGTCGACGAGCGCATCACCAAGCTGGTCAGCGACCGGGACAGTGCCCTCTCCCGTATCTCGGCGCTGGAGAAGCGCATCGAGGAGCTGCACCTCGAGACCCAGAACGCGCAGGCCGTCGTCACCGACGCGGAGCCCTCCTACGCGGGCCTCGGTGCACGCGTGGAGAAGATCCTGCGGCTGGCCGAGGAGGAGGCCAAGGATCTGCGCGACGAGGCCCACCGGGCCGCCGAGCAGCACCGTGAGCTGGCCGAGGCCGCGGCGCAGCAGGTGCGGTCCGAGGCCGAGTCCTACGCCAAGGACCGCAAGGCCAAGGCCGAGGACGAGGGCCAGCGCATCGTCGACAAGGCCAACAGCGACTCCGCCCAGCTGCGCGCCGAGGCCACCAAGGACGCGCAGAACAAGCGGGAGGAGGCGGACGCCCTCTTCGAGGACACCCGCGCCAAGGCCGCCCAGGCCGCCGCGGACTTCGAGACCAACCTGGCCAAGCGCCGGGAGCAGTCCGAGCGCGACCTGGCCGCCCGCCAGGCCAAGGCGGAGAAGCGGCTGGCGGAGATCGAGCACCGGGCGGAGCAGCTGCGCCTGGAGGCCGAGAAGCTGCGTACCGACGCCGAGCGCCGGGCCCGCCAGACGGTGGAGACCGCCCAGCGCCAGGCCGAGGACATCGTGGCCGACGCCAACGCCAAGGCCGACCGGGTGCGCAGCGAGTCCGAGCGGGAGCTGGCGGCGCTGACCAACCGCCGCGACTCCATCAACGCGCAGCTCACCAACGTCCGCGAAATGCTGGCGACGCTGACCGGTGCCGCGGTCGCGGCCGCCGGTACCGGCGACGACGACCTGGGCCGCAGCGTCCCCGCGCAGCAGAGCCGCTGACGTCGCACCAGTCCCGCAGCGCATCCCCGGCCGCACCCGCCGTGCGGCCGGGGATGCGGCTTTCCGCCCCTTCGGCGTTCCGCCGCACACCACCGGGGCGGCCGGGCGCGCGCCGGGGGCCGGGGCGCGCTCACCCCTGCGGTGGGGTCCCGGGTTCCGCGGCGGTCCGGGCCAGCAGGGAGCGGGCGGCGGCGTTGAAGGCGGCCGGGTCCTCCAGTGCCGTGAGGTGACCGGCACCGGGGATGGTGTGCAGTTCGGCGTCCGCGAGCACCTCGGTCATCGCCCGGGCGTCCGCGAGCGGGGTGATGGCGTCCTCCTCCCCCACCACCACCAGCGCCGGCACGGCCACCTGCGCCAGCACCTCCAGCGAGTCGCCGCGCGCCGCCATCGCCCGCTGCGCCCAGGCCACCGCGGCCGGCGAGGCCTGCGCCATCAGCTCGCGCACCTGCCGGACCACCTCCGGGCGTTCCCTGGCGGTGACGGCGCTGAGCTGAGGGTGGGGCAACTGCTCGTCCAGCAGCAGCTGGACGCTGTCCCTGGCCAGCACCGCGCGGGCGATCCGCTCCCGGTTGTCGCGGGCCTGTCCGGTGTCGGGGGTGGCCTTGGTGTCGGCGAGCAGCAGCCCGGACAGCCGGTCGCCGTGCCTCCGTGCGAAGGCCATGGCCACATAGCCGCCCATGGACAGTCCGCCGACCACGGCCCGTTCCACACCGGCCCGGTCCAGCAGCCGGGCCACATCGTCGGCCAGCAGGTCCAGGGAGGGCGCCTCGTCGCCCTGCGGCGCCCCTCCGAAGCCCCTGAGGTCGGGGGCCAGCACCCGGGCCCGGGTGCCGTCCGGGCCGGGCAGCTCCGCCAGTTGCCGCTGCCACATCCGGGCTGCGAGCGGGAAGGCGTGCAGCAGCACCAGCGGTGTGCCGGTGCCGGAGTCGAGGAGGGAGAGTCGATCGGTCATACGGAGCACCGTAACGGCGTAGGGTGATCGCGATGGATGCGCCGAGTCCACACCCGGGGAGCCAGCCGCGATGATCGAGCTGCACGAGCTGACCAAGCGCTACGGCGACAAGCTGGCCGTGGACCGGCTGAGTTTCGCCATCCCCCCGGGGGTGGTGACCGGGTTCCTGGGTCCCAACGGCGCGGGCAAGTCCACCACCATGCGGATGATCCTCGACCTGGACCGGCCCACCTCGGGCCGGGTCACCATCGACGGCAAGCACTACGCGCAGCTGCGCGAGCCGGTGAAGTACATCGGGGCGCTGCTGGAGGCCAAGGCGGCGCATCCCGGGCGCAGCGCGTACCACCATCTGCTGTGGCTGGCGCAGAGCAACCGGATCCCGGCCCGCCGGGTCGACGAGGTGCTGACGCTGGTCGGTCTGCAGGAGGTGGCGCGCAAGCGGTCCGGGGGGTTCTCGCTGGGCATGGGTCAGCGGCTTGGCATCGCCGCGGCGCTGCTGGGCGACCCGCGGATCGTGATGTTCGACGAGCCGGTGAACGGGCTGGACCCGGAGGGGATCCTCTGGGTGCGCAATCTGATGAAGGGACTGGCGGCCGAGGGCCGTACGGTCTTCGTCTCCTCCCATCTGATGAGCGAGATGGCACTCACCGCCGACCACCTGGTGGTGATCGGCCGCGGGAAGCTGCTGGCCGACCTGCCGATGACCGAATTCATCGACCGCAACTCCCGCTCCACGGTACGGGTCCGCACCCCTGCGCCGGAGGCGCTGCTGGATGCGCTGGCCAGGGCGGACGTGGTGCCGCGGCGGGCCGACGACGGCGCCTTCGAGGTGGACGGCGGCGATGCCGCGCAGATCGGCGAGCTGGCCTCGGCGGCCGGGGTCACCCTGCATGAGCTGAGCCCGCAGCGGGCTTCGCTGGAGGAGGCTTTCATGCGGATGACCGCGGAGTCGGTGGAGTACCAGGCGGGCGCCGAGCCGCCGCCGTACGGTGGTGAGCCCCTGACCGGGCCCCCGCCGGCGTGGGGGGCGGACTGGCAGGAGCGGTGGGGCACCAAGCAGAAGAAGAGGGAGTCCTGACATGGCGGCAGCCGCTGCGGCCCTGCGATCCGAGTGGACCAAGATCCGCACTGTGCGGTCGACCGTGGTCACCCTGGCCGCCGCCTTCGTGGTGACGGTCGGTCTGTCGGCGCTGCTCTGCCTGCTGACCAACCACAACTTCAGCGAGGCCACCCGGAACGCCACCACCCCCTTCGACGCCACCGCCACCAGCTTCGGCGGGATCATCCTGGGGCAGCTGGCGGTGATCGTCTTCGGTGTCCTGGTGATGGGCAACGAGTACAGCAGCGGCATGATCCGGCTGTCGCTGGCCGCCGTGCCCCGGCGGGGCGTGCTGCTCGCCGCCAAGGCCTCGGTGGTGCTGGTGCTGGCGCTGGTGGTGGGGCTGCTGACCAGCTTTGTGTCGTTTCTGCTGGGTCAGGCGCTGCTGGGCTCGCACAGCACCACGCTGGGCGCGCCGCATGTGCTGAGGGCGGTGCTCGGGGCGGGCTTCTACATGACGCTGCTCTGCCTCTTCTCGGTGGGCGTCACGGCGATGCTGCGCAACCAGACGCTCTCACTGGGCATCCTGATGCCGTTCTTCTTCCTGGTCTCGCCGATCCTGTCCGCCGTTCCCAAGGTGAAGACGGTGGCGCGGTACTTCCCCGACACCGCAGGACGGGCGGTGATCTCGGTCTACCAGCCGGCGGACGCCCCGTACGGCCCCTGGACCGGCCTGGGCATCTGCGCCCTGTGGGTGGTGGCCGCGCTGCTCGGCGGCTGGCTGGTGCTCGACCGCCGCGACGCCTGATCCTGTAGAAATCCTGTCACAACCGGGGCTCCCGGGGTTCGGACTGCTGCGCGAGGGGCGCCCTTCGTGATGGGGTGGCACCTCCGACCGCTCCCCGCGCGCAGGCGCCTGCGCAGATCCCCCGAGGACACGCATGATCGAGGCACGCGGCCTCACCAAACGCTACGGCCCCCACACCGCCGTGGACCAGCTCACCTTCCAGGTGCGGCCCGGTGTCGTCACCGGCTTCCTCGGCCCCAACGGCTCCGGCAAGTCGACCACCATGCGGATGATCCTGGGGCTGGACGATCCCACCTCCGGCACGGTCACCATCGGCGGGTACCCGTATCGGCGGCTGCCCAACGCCGGCCGCACGGTGGGCGCACTGCTGGACGCCAAGGCCGTGCACGGCGGACGCAGCGCCCGCAGCCATCTGCTGTCGCTGGCGCAGCTGGCCGGCGTCCCCCGGCAGCGGGTGGACCATGTGCTGGACGTCGTCGGCCTGCGGGATGTGGCGCGGCGCCGGGCGGGGGAATTCTCGCTGGGCATGGGGCAGCGGCTGGGCATCGCCGGCGCCCTGCTGGGCGACCCCGAGGTGCTGCTCTTCGACGAGCCGGTCAACGGACTGGACCCGGAGGGGATCCTCTGGGTGCGCACGCTGATGAAGGGGCTGGCGGCGGAGGGCCGCACGGTCTTCGTCTCCTCGCACCTGATGAGCGAGATGGCGCTCACCGCCGACCACCTGGTGGTCATCGGCCAGGGGCGGCTGCTGGCCGACATGGGCGTCCGAGAGTTCCTGGACCGTCACTCCACCGGGTTCGCCAGGGTGCGCACCCCCGACGGGGCCGGGGAGCAGCGCCGGCTGCTGGCGAAGGTGCTGACCGACGCCGGGGCGCGGACCGAGCCCGAGCCGGACGGCGCCCTGAAGGTCTCCGGGCTGCCGCTGCCGCGGATCAGCGACCTGGCGCACCAGCACGACGTGCGGCTCCATGAGCTGTCACCGCATCAGGCGTCGCTGGAGGAGGCCTATATGCGCCTCACCCAGAGCGAGGTGACCTACCGGTCCGGGGTCCCGGCGGCCGGGGCCGCCGAGGAGCCCTGGGGCACCGCCCCCCACCCGTACGGAACCGCCCCCGGCGGCTTCGGCGAGAGCGAGGTCTGAAGCGATGTCCTTCCCGGCTTCTCCCCCGCAGGTCCCGGCGCAGGGCGCCGCGCCCGTGCCCGGCCGCTTCGTCTCCCCGGTCCCGGTGCAGCGGGCGCATCTGGGTCATGCCCTGGCAGCGGAGTGGACCAAGATCCGCAGTGTGCGCTCGACGGTCTGGACGCTGCTGCTGATGGCCGGTTTCATCCTCGGTGTCGGCGGGATCGCCGTGCTGTACTCGCGCGGTTCCACCAAGCCCGGCGACGACTTCCTGTCACTGGGCTTCGGCGGTTTCCTGATCGGCCAGATCTCGGTGATCGCACTGGGTGTGCTCACCATCAGCTCCGAGTACGGCACCGGTCTGATCCGCACCACGCTCACCGCCTGCCCGCAGCGGCTGCGGATGCTCACCGCGAAGGCGCTGGTCTTCTTCGCGCTGGTCCTCACCCTGGGCACCGGCACCATCGCGCTCTTCGTCCTGCTGGCGTCGGCGGTGCTCGGCGGCACCGCGGGCGCCCCGCCCACCGGCACGCTGGTGCGCACCGTGCTGGGCGGCGGTCTGTACCTGGCGGTGATCGGGCTGATGTCGCTGGCGGTGGGCGCACTGCTGCGGCACAGTGCGGGCGCCATCGCCACCATGATCGGTTTTGTGCTGCTGCCGATCATTCTGGGGCTGTTCGCCGGCGACCGGATCGGGCGGTTCCTGATCGAGTACTCACCGGTCTCCATCTCGGCCGCGATCTTCGGCGAGGCCCTGGACCCGAGTACCAACGGCTGGCAGTTGCTGGGCGTCCTCACCCTGATCACCGCGGTCCTGCTGACGGCGGCCGGGGTCGCGGTCGCCCGGCGGGACGTCTGACCGGCCGCACCGGACGGTCAGTACCGAGGAGCGCCGCGCCCCCGCAGGATGTTGGAGGCGCGGCGCTCCCGTGCGTTCCAGCAGGCCCGGTGCCAGTGCCGCCGGTCGTCGACGCCGGCCCCGTGCATCGGCCAGGCGACCACATGGCCGACACCGGGCGGGATCTCCTGGTCGCAGCCCGGGCAGCGGTAGTGGCGTCCCGCGGTGCCGGCGACCGTCCGTACCACCCAGTCCTCACCCCGGTAGCTCTCGGTGCGCTGCAGCAGGGAGCTGCCGGCGGGGGCACTCGGCTCGTCGGGGCCGTTGTCGGCCCCTCGGGGACGGTTGCGGCGCGGCGACACGGCGGTTCCCTTCCTGGCGGAGGCGGTCGGGGATGGAGCATGATCTGAGCTGCACTCCCCCATCCAGGGTAGGGGGTCCCCGGTGGGCCCATAGCACGCGTCATCCCTGGTCGACGGTGAATCAGGAGATTTCCATCCGTTCTCCTGGGAGTTGAGCCATTTCGCGTGCCAGTGGCACATGACATGGGTTACTCACGTGGTGACGAGGCGGGGCCGCGGGACCCTGCACAACCGAGGGAGAGACCCGATGACCGACACCCGAGCCGCCACCGCCGTCAGCGAGGAGGCCGCGCTCGGTGCCCCCGTGGACGCCATCCGTGCCGGTGCCTTCCTGCTGTCCGCGCAGTTCCCCGGGCAGCGGCACGCCGAGGCGCTGGAGCGCACCGTCAGCGCCGGGGTGGCCGCGGAGCGGGCCGGGCTGGACAGCGTCTGGCTCGCCGAGCACCACTTCGTGCCGTACGGGGTCTGTCCCGACGCCGCCACCCTGGCCGCGCTGCTGCTCGGCCGCACCCGGCGGATCGGCGTGGGCACCGCAGTGAGCGTGCTCTCCACCGCCCACCCGGTGGCGCTGGGCGAGCAGGCCGCGCTGCTGCACCTCACCTCGGGAGGCCGCTTCACCCTCGGGGTGGGACGCGGTGGGCCCTGGGTGGACCTCGATGTCTTCGGCAGCGGTGTCGACGCCTTCGAGTCCGGCTTCCCCGAGCGGCTGGACCTGCTGCTGCGCTGGCTGCGCGGCTCCCGGGTCGGCGCCGACGGCCCGGTCTTCTCCTTCCCCGAGGTCGCCGTGGTCCCCCGCGCCACCGAGCCGCCCGTGCCCGCCCCCGCGACGCTCCACGACACCCACCGTCACACCGAACTGCGGCCCCGTACGCCCTTCCCCCGGCAGCGCTCGGACTCCGCCCGGCTGCCGCTCGCCCCGCACGCTCTCGGGCCGGTCCGCACCGTCCCCGCGGCCGGCGGCCCTCCGCTGGTGGTCGCCTGCACCTCCCGCAACTCGGTGCGGCTGGCCGCGGAGCGCGGGCTGCCGATGCTGCTGGGCATGCACTCCGGCGACGACGACAAGAAGGAGATGGTGGACGCCTACCGTGCGGCCGCCCTGGCGGCCGGCCGCACCCCGGAACAGGTGGCGCGGGCCGAACGCGACCATGTGGCGGCCGGCGTCGCCCAGGTCGCCGACAGCGCCGCGGAGGCACGCGGCACGCTGCTCGCGGCGATGCCGGAGTGGTTCCGGCACGGGCTGGGCGCACACCGCACCGTGGACGGCCGGGAGCGCCGGATGCGCGACCCCCGTGACTACACCGAACTGCTCTGCAACCTGCACTCCGTGGGCGCTCCCCGGCTCTGTGCCGACCGGATGCTGGCCACCGCGGAGCGCACCGGCATCCGCCGCTTCGCGCTGCTGGTGGAGGGGTCCGGGGACCGCACGGCCACGCTGCACAATGTGGCCCGCCTCGGGGCGGAGGTGCTTCCGCTCCTGCGGTGACGCGGCCCCGGGGGCGAAAGCCGCCGCCCCACCGCAGGAGCGGACCGCCGGTCAGCAGTCGCGCAGTTCGGGTGACTGGTTGAGCAGTTGGGCCCGTACGGAGGTGAACCGCTCGTACCGCGCGCCGTCCTCCCCCTCCACGGGGGCGAACACCGCGACTCGGTGGCAGTTCTGGAAGGCGAGGCGGACACCGAAGTGCCGCTGCAGCGCGCCGCGGATGGCATCGCTCGCCAGCGCGCGCAGCAGCTGGCCGCGGGCCTGCTCGTCCGGCGGGGGGACCTGGTTGTCGGCGAAGCCGGTGCCGTCCACCTGGACCTGGGCGACCAGCGAACTGATCAGGTCCCAGGCGTAGGGCAGGGAGGTACGGACGCAGTCGACGAATTCCCTCTCGTCGACCTCGCCTCGCTCGGCCTTCTCGAGCAGGGCCGGTGAGACGTCGAGCGACATGGGTTCTCCTCTCGCCGCCCCGGGCCAGCCCCGGGGCGGTGCGGTGATGGTGCCGTGTCCTGGACAGCTGATGCCGGCACCCGGGCGGCCGCTCGGACGCGCACCGGCTCACCCGGCAGGCTCTCAGCTGGTTCATCGACGGAGCGGTTTCTTCCGGAAACTTCCGCCAAAACCTGGTCTCAAGTCGAGAAATTGGCGCAAAACCCTATCATCCGCCGTCAGATAAGCGCCCCCTTATCCGTCTTAGTGACACACCGTAAGCCACTGAGCACGGAGCCCACCAGGGATCGGCAGACGGATCCGGCCACCCGAACCGGGCTCGACCGGTGCTCGACCCCTGCCCAGGGTCTGACGTCCCGCGCCGCCGGGCGCCCGTCTTTCCGCGACTCGCACCGAATGGCCCCGCGCAGCCCATGCGTGCGACCGTGCGTCTCACCGTCGCGCCCCCAGCGCGCCCATCGCGCCGGAGCAGGGGTCCCGGAGCCCGTAGGCTGGCCCCCATGCGTCTCCTCATCGCCCGCTGCACCGTGGACTACGTCGGCCGCCTCTCCGCCCACCTCCCGCTCGCCAAGCGCCTGGTGATCCTCAAAGCGGACGGCTCCGTCTCGATCCACGCGGACGACCGCGCCTACAAGCCGCTCAACTGGATGTCCCCGCCCTGCACCCTCAAGGAGGCCGAGGGCTCCTGGACGGTCCTCAACAAAGCGGGCGAGAAGCTGATCATCACCCTGGAGGAGGTGCTGCACGACTCCTCCCACGAGCTCGGCGTGGACCCCGGCCTGATCAAGGACGGGGTGGAGGCCCATCTCCAGGAGCTGCTCGCCGACCGCATGGAGGTGCTCGGCGAGGGCTGGACGCTGATCCGCCGCGAGTACCCCACCGCCATCGGCCCGGTGGACATCCTCTGCCGGGACGCCTCCGGCGCCACCGTCGCCGTGGAGATCAAGCGACGCGGGGAGATCGACGGGGTGGAGCAGCTCACCCGCTATCTGGAGCTGCTCAACCGCGACCCGCTGCTGGCTCCGGTCAAGGGCGTCTTCGCCGCCCAGGAGATCAAGCCGCAGGCCCGGGTGCTGGCCACCGACCGGGGCATCGGCTGTGTGGTGCTGGACTACGACGGGCTGCGCGGCATCGAGGACGACAAGTTGAGGCTCTTCTAGCCTCGTTGGCCCGGTCCGGGCGGGCCGCCGGACAGCGGCGGCCCGCCCGGACCACCGGCGGCCTCAGAGGGTCGGCGACTGGTCCGTGGTGGCGGCGCCGCTGGTGACGGTCCCCGGGTCGCTGGGTGAGGGCGGTGTCGAGCTGGGCGGCTCGGACGTCGGCGTGGTGGACGGCGGCGGGCTCGCGGGCTTCGACGACGTGCTCACGGGTGGGGTGGTGGTCTCCGAGGGCCAGCCGGTGGTGGAGCGGGTCGGCAAGGGGGTGCGGCTCGGGCCGTGGCCGCCCCCTCCCTGCCCCGGCTGCTGGGTCACCGGGTCCGTCGCGCCGCCGCCGGTGGTGGTGGTGGAAGCGTCGCCCGGCCCGGCCGTGCCGCTGCCGGCCGGTTCCGTGCCGACCTGTGCGGTGCCGCTGACGGAAGGGGAGGGGGTCGTCGACGCGGATGCCGACCCCGAGGCGGACGGGGAGCCCGGCGAGGCCGAGCCCTCCAGTCCCGCGGCGTCCGTCGGGATGTCCACGTCCACCGAGAAGTCCGGTGTGGTGCTGCTCGGCCCCGGCGGCGTCGCGCTGCCGTCCGCGGCGGTCAGTCCGACCACCGTGCCCAGCGCCGCCAGCACCACCGCACCCGCGCCCGCAACCAGGGCCTTGCCGCGCCGTCCGGTGCGGCCGCCCGCGCTCCCCGTACCCTTGCGCCGCCAGGGGATCTGGCCCATCGAGCGGGTCTGGCCCGCGCCGCCCGCCCCCGGCAGGGCCGCGGCGCCGCTGCCGGCGAGCAGCGTCAGCATCCGGCGCGCCGCAGCGGCCCCGGCGGAGTCGCCCAGCGCACCGCGCAGCGCGACCGCCGCCTCGAACTCGGCCCGCGCCCGGTCCTGCTCCCCCGTCACCAGGGCGAGCACGCCCAGCTCATGGTGGAACCAGGTCTCGTCGGCCACCGCACCGGTGGCACGGGCCGCCTCCAGGCCGAGCCGGAGCGCCTGCTCCCAGGCCCCCCAGCGCAGCGCCAGGGCGAAGGCCGGGGCGGCGGCGCGGGCCAGCAGCACCACGGAGCTGTGCCGGCCGCCGTCGCGGTCCGCGTGCATCGCGGCGATCAGCACCTCGGCCTCGGCCGCGATCTGCTCGGGGCTGACCGAGGCATGACCGACCCACCAGGCGAAGTGCTGGGCCGCGCCCCTGCCGGTGTCGCGTCCGCTCCACTCCGCGGCGAGCAGCGAGCGCACCCCCGTGGTGAGGCGGTGGTGCTCCCCCGCGGAGACCGCGAGGCCGCAGTCGACCAGTTCACGCAGCGCGGTCTCGCCCTGGCCCACGTCGATCAGGGCCGGCAGATGGGGCGCGGTGGGGCACTGACCGCCGAGCGCGACGGCGAGCTCCAGCACGGCGCGGGCGGGGCCGCCGAGGCCGTCGGCGATCCGTACGGCGGGGGCGGCGCTCTCGGCGACCGAGGGCAGCGGCAGGGCCCGCCGCAGGGCCTCCTCCTGGGCGTCCGGGTGGGTGTCCAGGTCGGCGTCGTAGTCGGGGTCGCCGCCGAAGAGGCTGGCGCGCTCCTCGCGGGCGACGGCCAGGGCGTCGGCGGCGACGTCCCGGTGCCGCAGCAGGGCGCCGGCCTGGACGAAGCGCAGCGGCAGCCCCTCGGACTCGAACCACAGATCCACCGCCCAGGCCCGCTCCACCTCGTCCAGCGGACGTCCCGCGAGGGCGGTCAGCAGCTCCAGGGAGGCGTCGCGGGAGAGGAGACCCAGCTCGCTCTCCTCGATCCGCGAGCCGGCCACCGGGGAGGCCACATCCGGGGTGCTGGCGATCAGGAAGGCGCACTCCGGGGCGCTGTCGAGGAGTTCCTCCAGTGCGGCCCCGCCGAAGTCCACGTCGTCGACGACCACGATGGCACCCACCCGGGAGAGCAGCTGCGGCAGGCGGTGCCGGTCCGGACGGTAGCCGGGGGCGCGGTGGGTGGCCGCGAAGAGGTCCTGGAGGAGGTCTGCGAGGCTCCGCCGGTAGCCCGTGAGCCGTACCACCCCGTCGGGCGCCAGGCCCGCGCAGGAGTCCGCCACGGCGCTCAGCAGTGCGCTGCGGCCCGAGCCCTGGGCGCCGGTGATCCGTATGGAGCGGCCCCGGGAGAGCAGCCCGCGCAGCCGCTCCACCTCGGCGCGGCGCTCCAGCAGCGGGGTGCCGCCAGGGCCGGTGCCGAGCACCACCGGAGCGGTCGGCACCGCGGAGTCGGCGCGGGCGCCGCCGGAGCGGGCGAAGGGCTCCGGCTGGGGGGTCCGGTCGGCGGGGCAGAGACGGGCCTCGGATCCGCGCGGGCCGCCGACGCCGACCAGGAAGCGGCCGGCCACGATCTCACCGGTCCGCACCCTTGCGGTCTCCTCGGCGGGAACCGCCAGAGTGGGCAGGGTGTCCCCGGCGCGGACCGCGGGCAGGGTGTCCCCGGCGGGCATCCGGACGGCCGGCAGCGCGGAGGTGTCGCGCTGCTCGTCGGCGCCCTCGGGCTCACCGGGCAGGGAGTCCCCGGGTGATGGCTTCATCGTTGTCGCTCCGCCCCTGTGGACCGGGTCCGGTGGACCGGTCGGCCGCCCTTGCCGCGCACCGCCTCCCGGCGCTGCGGCGGGCCTCTCGATGGCGAACCTTAGACCCTTGCCCCCTGCTGACCAACCCCGGGCTTCAGGCGCGGACCGTGGCCGCTGCCGGGGTGGCGCCGGCGGCGCCCGGAAGGGTGGCTCCACCGGGGTCGCGGACGGCGCCCTCGATGGCCAGGATGCGGTGCAGACGGGTCGCCACCAGCAGCCGCTGGAGCTGCCCGGGGACGGCCCGCAGCACCAGCCTGCGACCGATCCGCCCGGCCCGCCGATGGGTGCCCATGATCACCCCGAGGCCGGTGGCGTCCCAGGAGTCCAGCCCGGCGAGGTCCAGCACCAGGTCTCCCCGGCCGCCGTCCACCGCCTCGTGCAGCACGGCCCGGGCGTCCGCAGCGGTGCGCACGTCGAGGCGCCCTTCGACGGCCAGCTCGGCGTGGTCGCCCGTGATGCGCATGCCCTTTCTCCTCCGCTTTCCTCCCGCACGACCCTGTGCGGCCGGTGGCGCCGCCCCGGGTGCCCGATCCAGGTGTGCTTCTCTCTTCTGACGCCGGACCAGGTGTGCAGGTTGCTGGCAGCCGACGAAATCTGAAGCGAATTCACTCGTCCGGGGGAATATAGAGAGTTCCCTCTTCGCCCCTGGCTCGATTACAGCCCAATCGGGCGCCGGAATCACCCCGTCGCGGCGCAGAGGTGAGCAAGTTCACCCCGGGATGCGCGGCGGCGGACGCCCGTCGCTCCCGGGCGTCCGCCGCACACGATCACTTCGCTTCGTACGGATAGAAACCGCGGCCGCTCTTGCGGCCGAGGTCACCGGCGGTCACCATTCGCGCCATGATCTCCGGCGGGGCGAATTTCTCGTCCTGGGTCTCGGTGTAGATGTTCCGGGTGGCGTTCAGCAGGATGTCGACCCCGGTGAGGTCCGCGGTGGCCAGCGGGCCCATGGCGTGGCCGAAGCCCAGCCGGCAGGCGGTGTCGATGTCCTCGGCGGAGGCCACGCCGGACTCGTAGAGCCTGGTCGCCTCCACCACCAGGGCGGCGATCAGCCGGGTGGTGACGAAGCCGGCGACATCGCGGTTGACCACGATCACCGTCTTGCCGACCCCCTCCGCGAAGGCACGGGCCTCGGCGAGGGTCTCGTCGCTGGTCTTGTAGCCGCGCACCAGCTCGCAGAGCTGCATCATCGGCACCGGCGAGAAGAAGTGGGTACCGACCACGCTCTCGGGCCGCCGGGTGACGGCGGCGATCCGGGTGATCGGGATGGCGGAGGTGTTGGTGGCCAGCACCGCGCCGTCCCGCGCGATGCGGTCCAGCTCGCGGAAGACCTCCTGCTTGACCTCCAGCTTCTCGAACACCGCCTCCACGATCAGGTCGGCGTCGGCCGCAGCCTCCAGGTCCGTGGTGGTGGTGATCCGGCCCAGCGCCGCCTCGGCGTCCCCGGCCGACAGCTTCCCCTTGGCCACAAACCGCTCGTACGAGGCCCGGATGCCGCCCAGACCGCGCTGCAGCGCCTCCTCGGTGACATCCCGCAGCACCACCTCGTACCCGGCCTGCGCCGACACCTGGGCGATACCGGAACCCATCAGGCCGGCACCGACGACGGCGATCCTCTTGCTCACGCTGCTCCTCCCACGTCCCGTCCGGCACTCCGGCCGCGGGCAGGGGTCACCGCCCGAGCCGCGCCGCTCCGGTCGGGACTCTAACGCCGGGGGCCCCGCTGTGGTGAGAATGAGGGGTGTGATCTCCGTCCGGTTCCCCCGCAGGGCCGGACGGCCGCGGCACAGGGGAGGTGGCTGACGGTGAACAGTCTCGATCCGCTGCTGGGGCTCCTGGTGTCGCTGGGCGTGGTCGGGGTGCTGGTGCTGCTGCTGCGCTGGACGTTCAGCGGCGGGAAGTCGCTGGTCGCCCGGGCCCCCCGGCCGGGGCCGCCGGGCGAGTACGGACTGCTGGAGAGCGTGGCCTCGCCGAGGGACGCCGAGGAGGCGCTGCGGCTGACCGGGCTGCTGGACCGCGCGGGGATACGCAGCACCGTGGTGCACACCACCCAGGGCGCGCGGGTGATGGTCTGGTCCGGCGACGCCGTCCGCGCCCGGGGGGTGCTGGCCGGCCCGGCCGCCTGAGGGGCCGGGCCGGCAGGCGCGCGGCCCTCGGACGCCCCTGCGTGCCCGCCCGGCACGGCACGGGGCCGAACGGGTGACCTGGGGCCGATCACCTCGTTGTATGTCTACGCTGCGAGTGACGACAGTGCGCCCCCGAGGAGTACGCCATGGCCGCCGACGGAAGCCTCGCCGCCTTCTACGACAGGTACGACTTTCCCGAAGAGGTGCGGGTGGAGTTCATCGACGGCGAGATCATCATGCAGGCGAATCCGATGATGCTGCACGATGTGCCGGGCCGCACGTTCGTACGCACCGTCCCGGAGCCCTTCGAGGCCTGGTCCGAGCGGGGTGTCCATGTGGGTGACGAGGACCGCCCCAGGCCGGATGTCGTGATCATCAGAGCCGGCGACTGGGCCGACGACATGCGTGACCTGCCGGTCTCCGTAGTGCTCGCCGTGGTCGAGGTCGTGTCCACCGGCCGCGCCGCCATCCGCAGGGACTACGAGGACAAGTTCACCAAGTACCAGGACTGCGGCATTCCGGTGTACGTCATCATCGACCCCAACAACGGCGAGTGGCTGCTGTTCACCCGCGGGGCCGACGGCGCCTACCAGGAAGCGGACCGCGCACCCTTCGGCACGCCGATCCCCTTTCCCGACCCGTTGGGCTTCTCCGTCGACACATCCGCCTTCCACCGCTACCCGGTGGCGTAGCGGTCCGTCAGCGGTTCTCGCCGGGGACCCAGAGGACGTCGCCGCGCTCCTTGTTGGCCACCCGGGCCAGGATGAAGAGCAGGTCGGAGAGGCGGTTGAGGTACTTGGCCGTCAGCGGGTTGATGCTCTCGCCGTGGACCTCGAGGGCGGCCCAGGTGGCACGCTCGGCGCGGCGGACGACGGTGCAGGCCAGGTGCAGATGGGCGGCCCCGGCGATGCCGCCGGGGAGGATGAAGCTGCGCAGCTTCTCCAGCTGCTCCAGGTAGGTGTCGCAGTCGGCCTCAAGACGGTCGATGTAGCTCTGCAGCACGCGCAGCGGCGGGTACTGGGGATTCTCGACCACCGGGGTGGCCAGGTCCGCGCCGACGTCGAAGAGATCGTTCTGCACCCGGGTGAGTACCGTACGGACGTCCTCCGGCAGGTCGCCGACGGCCAGGGCGACCCCGATGGCGGCGTTGGCCTCGTTGGAGTCGGCGTAGGCGATCAGCCGGGGGTCGGTCTTGGTGGTGCGGCTCATGTCGCCCAGCGCGGTGGTGCCGTCGTCGCCGGTGCGGGTGTAGATCCGGGTGAGGTTGACCATGGCTGCAGCCTACCGAGCGGTAGCCCGGGCCGTCAGGCCACGTTGACCCGCTGCCCGGGCGGGGCGGCCTCCAGCCACGCCAGGAAGCCGGTGAGGGCGTCCTCGCTCATGGCGAGCTCCAGCGGTGCCCCCCGGTGCAGACAGCGCAGCACCACCGAACCCGACAGCAGGGCCAGCTCCTCCTGCCCGGCGGGGTAGCGGCGGCCCAGCACCTCGATCTCGGAGCGCGGCAGCACCCGCCGGGGGCGCGGTGCATAGGAGAAGACCCGGAACCACTCGATGGAGTCGCCGCTGTAGCGGGCGATACCGAAAACCCACCCCTTGCCGTCGGCCGGGTGGGCCGGGGCG
>NZ_LIQR01000218.1 GCF_001418575.1 Peterkaempfera griseoplana | reverse complement strand
CTCACCCGCCGCACCCTGGAGGCCACCGGCCCCGGCCCGGCGACGGTGGTGGTCACGGACAGGGCGGCCGCCGAGGACAGCCGCTGGCAGCTGAGAGGGGCCAGCGGCCGGCTGGACGACGCCCTGCTGGCCGACCGGCCGACCGAGGAGCGCCGCCGTCCGTACTGGTCGGTGACCTGGGCCGTCCCGGTCGACGCCGACGACCGGCCGCAGCGTCCCCGCACCGCCCCCGTCGTCCACGCCCCCACCCCGACGGACGAACCGCTGGGCGTGCCCGCGCTGCTGATCGCCACCTACCCGCTGGACTCCACCCGCCGCCATGTGGCGCCGGGACCGCTCACCGACTTCCTCACCGAGCAGGCCGCCGACTGCTACGCGGGCCTGCTGCGCGACCGCGGCGCCGACCTCTCCTCGCTGAACCTGGTACCGGGCGCACTGGGCCAGGGCGCCCTGGACGGCGCGCTGCGCCGGGCCATCCTGGGGCGGCTGCCGGCCACGCCCTTCCTGCCGGAGGTCCCGGCGCCGGACGGGACGGAGCGGCCCTCCTTCGAGGAGTACCCCGACCTCGACGCCGAGGAGGGCCGGCCGCACGGCCCGCGCGCCCTGCGGCCCCGGGAGGCGACCCTGCTGGAGGGCGCCGACGCCTCGGTGGTGGAGGCCGTCGCGGCGGTGATGCCGGGCCTGCTGCCCGCCGGCCTGGAGCGGCGCCCCGAACTGCGGGTGCTGGACGTCCGCCGGGTGCCGCTGGCCGAGGTCGTCGACCAGCTCGGCGGCCTGGACCGCGACCCCGAGTGGTGGCGCAACCTCTACGGCGCGCTGGCCGGCGCCGACACCGAGGCGCTGGGTGCGCTGCCGGTGCCGCTCGCGGACGGACGCACCGTCACCGGACCCCGCAGGGTGCTGCTCCCCGGCCCCCGCGAGGACTGGGCGGACGCCCCCGCCCAGTGGCTCGGCGACGGCATCTCTGAGGGCGAACTGTCCACCGTGCTCGCCCTGCTGGACCTGCGGCTGGTCCACCCCGACGCCGCACACCCGCTGCTGGAGAAGCTGGGCGCGGGTGTCGCCACCCCGGGGGCGCTACTGGACACGCCCGAGGTGCGGGCCGCGGTGGCCCGCTCGGTGCGGCTCGCCGACGAGGACCAGGAGGAGGCGGAGGACATCGCCGAGGCCGTCCTCGGCCTGGTGAAGGCGGCCGGTACCGAGCCCGGCGACCACCCCTGGCTGGCCAGGCTCTGCCTCACCGACGACGAGGGCGAGCCCGCCCCCGCCGGTGAACTGGTGCTGCCCGGCAGCCCGCTGGCCGCCGTGGTCCGCGAGGAGGACGCCGCCTTCGTCGACGACGACCTGCTGGACCGCTGGGGCGCCGCAGTGCTGGAGGCCGCGGGGGTGGCCGCCCGCTTCGTGCTGGCCCGCGCCGAGGACGCCGTCCTCGACCCCGACGACCTGGAGCGGCTGGACCCGACCGTCCCCGCCGACCGCGCCGCTGGAGGCGAGCCGACCGGGCTGCTGGACGAGGCCCCGGACGGGCTCGCCGAGTGGTGCGAGGACGCCCTGGAGATCCTGCACCAGCGCGGCACCGGTGAGGAGTTCGCCGTACCGCCCGTCGCCACCGAGCTGCTCGCCGTACGTGACCTCGACCTGGTGGACGACGACGCCTGGGCGGAGGCCCTCGCCATGCTGGCCCGGCCGCCGTACCGCAGCGCGGTGGTCGACCCCGTACGGGTGCTGCTGGCCGACGGAACCACCGCCGACCTGCCCCCGTACGCCGCCTGGTGGCTGCGCGACCACCCCGTGCTGGACGGCCGCCGCCCCGCCGGACTGCGCGCCGCGGGCGGCGACCCGCTGCTGCGCGGGCTCTACGACGAGGCACGCACCGGCCTGGACGAGCAGTTCCTGCACGCCCTCGGGGTGCGGACCACCCTGGCGGCCCTGCTCGGCGAGCCGGGTGGCCCCGACGAGGTGCTGGACCGGCTGGCCGACCCGGAGGCAGGGGTGAGCCACCGTCAGCTGCACGGCATCCACACCGCGCTGGCTCGGGTGGCGGTCGACCGCGTCGAGCCCCCGGAGGTGGTGCGCGCCCTGCCGCCGCTCGACCCGGAGACCGGCCGCCGCCCGGCCCACACCCTGATCGTGGACCCCACGGACGCCGTGATCGCCGACGCCCCCGACCTGGTGCAGCTGCTGGACGACTTCCCGGTGCTGCCGGTCGCCCCGGTACTGGCGCCCGCCCTGGCCGAGCGGCTGCATGTCTCGCTGGCCAGCGAGGTGGCCGGCGGCCGGGTGCTGAGCGAGGGGACCGTGCACCGGGTGCCCGCCTTCGTCCGGGAGCTGCTGCCCGGCTGCCCGGCCGTCTACGAGGAGCACGAGGAACTGCTGGTCGTCGGCCCGGACGGAGCCGAGGCCGCCGTGGACTGGCGCTGGGACACCGCCTCCGAGGCCCCCGAGCCGCCCCATGACCCGGACGCACCGGAGGAGGAGGACGAGTTCGCGGTGCCGCCCGTCCCCGGCGCGCTGCACGCAGCCACCCCCGAGGGCCTGGCGGCCGGACTGTCCTGGTCCGTGGGGCAGTTCCACCGCCGGTTCGAGGTCCTGGTGGCCCTGACCGAACCCGACCGCTCCTATGAGCTCTCCGCCGCCCGCGACTTCGAGGGCTGAGCGCGGCTCCCCGCCGGGGGGACCGGTCGGGACGCGGTGATCGCCGCCTCCCTGGCCGGCCCCCGGTGGCCCCCGGAGGTGTGCACGGTCGCCGGTGCACGGCCGTCGTGGTCGTCCACCAGGACGTGCACCGCGCGTGACCGTCCGTGCGCAGACCCGGCGGTTGCGCAGCCGGTCGCGCCTACGGTGCCGGTGTGCCTGCGGTGCTCGTGCGCTCGCGGCGCTCGTGGCCGGGAGGGGCGACCTCGGTGATCAGCACGAGCCCGGAGGCGATCCCCGGGCCAGGACTTCCCCGGGCCGCCCGCGAGTGCGCCGAGTAGCCTGGGTGAGTCCTGTGACGCCGATCACACAGCCTCGGCGCCGCAGCCCCTCCAGCGCCGGGAGGGCCGGCGGGCGCAGGGGTCAGGAGGCCGTCATGTGCGCCCACCCGCAGCCCCCCGGGATCACCGGGACGGTCGTCCACAGAGGGGGAGGCGGTTACGAGGAGGCCCGGGCCAAAGCGCTGTGGAACGACCTGAAGCCCGAGCGGCACCCCGAGGTGATCGTGCGGGCCGCCTCGGAGTCCGATGTCGTGGCGGCCGTCGGATGGGCCCGGGAACGCGGGCTCCGTATCGCCGTACGGTCCGGCGGCCACAGCTGGTGCGGGTCGCCGCTGCGGGACGGCGGCCTGCTGCTGGACCTCTCGGCGCTGCGCCGTTGTGAGATCGACGCCGCCTCCGCCACCGCCCGGGTGCAGCCCGGCCTCACCGGTGGCGAGCTGACCCGCGCGCTGGCCCGGGAGGGGCTGGCGTTCCCCACCGGGCACTGCGGGTCCGTGGCCCTCGGCGGCTATCTGCTCAGCGGCGGCCTCGGCTGGAACTCCCGACACTGGGGGGTGGCCTGCGCCGGGGTGCGGCGGATCGAGGCCGTCACCGCGGACGCCCGTACCGTCGTCTGCGACGCCGAGCAGAACCCCGAGCTCTTCTGGGCTGCGAAGGGGGCCGGGCCCGGCTTCCCCGCCGTCGTCACCGCCTTCCACCTCGCCCTGCGACCGCGGCGGGCGGCCCTGGCCGCGACCACCCAGGTGTTCCCGCTGGAGGCGGTCGAGGCCGTGGTCCGCTGGGCCGTGTCCGCGTCGGCGGAACTGCCGTCCCTGGTCGAGCCGACCCTCGTCCTCGGGACCGCGACCGGCGACCCGGCAGGGCCGAGGACGGTCATGGTCACCGCCACCGCGTTCGCCGACTCGCCCGAGGAGGCGGCCCGTGCCCTGGCGCCGCTCCGTACCTGCCCGCTCACCGAGAGGCCGCTCGCCCGGGACGCCGACCTGCCGACCTCCCTGGACGCGCTCTACGCCGGATCCGCCGAGGTCTGGCCGGAGGGCCTGCGGTACGCCGCCGACACCCTCTGGTCGTCCGCCGACCACCCCACCCTGCTCACCCGGCTCGGCGAGGCGATCGCGGAGGCACCGTCCCCCCGGTCCCTGGTACTGGCTCCGGTCACGCCGGTCTCCCGGGAGGAGGGCCTGACGGCGGACATGGCCTTCTCCGTGCTGGGGGAGAGCTACGCCGTCCCGTACGCGGTGTGGGAGGACTCCCGTGACGACGACCGGAACGTCCGCTGGCTGCGGCGGACCGTGGAGGCCGTCGAGCCGCTGACCACCGGCCACTACATCGCCGAGGCCGATCTCACCGCCGACCCCTCACGCGCCCGGCGGTGCTTCGCGCCGGCGGACTGGGAGCGGCTGCGGCGGGTGCGGGCGGCCTGGGATCCGCAGGGCGCCTTCCACTCGTACCTCAGCGGCTGAGGAGCGCGGACGGCGGCGCCGGACGGGGTGTGCGGGCGGCGACGTTCTGCGCGGTGAGGGCCTGCGGCTGAGGGCTTGCGGTCAGAGGGCCTGCGGTCAGAGGGCGGGATCTGCGGCGGCCGCCCTGGCGCGGCG
>NZ_LIQR01000217.1 GCF_001418575.1 Peterkaempfera griseoplana | reverse complement strand
AGCACGACCGGCCCCCGCCGCCCGCCGCTGTGGGCAGGGAGATCCAGCACCGGCTGGAGGACGGTGGCCGCAGCATCGGCCTGACCTTCGACGACGGACCGGATCCGACCTGGACGCCCCGGGTGCTGGACCTGCTGAAGCAGCATCACGCCAAGGCCGTGTTCTGCATGATCGGGCCCAGGGCGGCGGCGGACCCGGCGCTGGTACGGCGGATCGTCGCCGAGGGCCACCGGCTGTGCGACCACTCGGTGCACCACGACGAGAAGCAGTCCAGCCGGTCCGACGACTACAACCTGCACGAGATCGTCGACGCCCAGCAGGAGATCGCCACGGCGGCCGGCTCCGGCGGCGACCTCTGGTACTACCGGGCGCCGGGCGGCGACTTCACCCCGAAGATACGGACCATGGCCGCCTCGCACGGTCTGCGCCCGCTGGGCTGGCAGGTCGACTCCCAGGACTGGCGGCTGCCCGGCGCCCCGGCGATCCTGCACACCGTGCTCTCGGAGCTGAAGCCCGGCCGGATCGTGCTGCTGCACGACGGCGGCGGCGACCGTTCCCAGACGGTGGCCGCGCTGGCCGAGCTGCTGGACCGGCTGGACAAGGAGGGCTGGACGTACAGCTTCCCGCGCCGCTGACGGTACGGGGCCGGCTCCGGCACCGGCCGGCCCCCGCAGCCGGGCCGGAGTCCCTACTGTTGGCCCCATGGGCGATCAGGAGCAGCAGACCCCCGCGGAGCCGGTGACGGAGATCGAGGCCGTCGTCACCCTGCAGATCCGCGTCACCGACTGGGCCGCGCTGCGGGCCGCCGGCCACCGTGCGGTGCACGGCGTCCGCTTCGTGGGCAACGATCCCGACGCCCAGCGCGCCGCCATGGCGGCGGAGGTCGACGAGGGGCCGCAGGGCGCCCTCAATGTGCTGCTCGACCCGGACCAGCTGCTGGAGGGCATCCCCGGGGTGGAGCTGCTCGGCGGCGCCCTCACCACCCGGCCGGCCGACGAGGTCGAGCCGGACTTCACCGAGCTCTTCCCGCTGGATGTCCCGCCGGAGGCGGCTGAGGGCCCCGGGGAGGGTTGGCTGCTGACCCCGCGTACGGCCTGCCTGCTGTTCGAGCAGCTCTCGGCGCTGGCCGACGCCGCCTATGACGACGTGGAGGAGTACGCCGGAGCCCCGGTGCTGGCGGGGGAGGAGCACGAGTGGGCGGTGCTGGGCCGACTGCCCAGGCTGACCTGGAAGCAGGACGTGCCGTGGCGGCGGGAGATGGCCAGGTCATTCGACGACCTCGCGGGGGACCTGGCCGACGGACGGTGGCCGGAGCCGCGCTGCCCCGCCGAGGAGCTGGCCCTGGAGCTGGCGCTGGCGGACGCCGCCGCGGCGCTGGAGGACGAGCCCGACCACATCGCCGAACTGATGGACGGCCTGCCGGCGCACCCCTTCGACTACGACTGGGCCGCCTGCCGGGAGTGCTTCCCCCGGCACCGGCACGTGCTGCTGCTGGACGATCCCGAACTGGACGGCATCGAGGACCCCGACTCCGAGGCCAACCGGGAGCTGGGCCTCGGCGACCTGCGGCCGCCGGCGTGGTTCACGCCCTTCGCCGACGCCGGCCCGCGGGATCCGGAACGGGGTTTCCGCCGCTGAGAGCGGGCACTCGCCGAACGGCCGCTGAAACCGGGCACCCGCCGGATCGCGTCCTACCCTGTGTCGGAGCGCTACCGAAAGGCAGGACCGCGTCATGGGAGTCGTCGCCTGGATCGTCCTCGGACTGGTCGCCGGAGCCGTCGCCAAGATCATCCTGCCGGGCCGCGACCCCGGTGGCCTGATCGTCACCACCCTGATCGGCGTGGCCGGGTCGTTCGTCGGCGGCTGGGCGTCGGCCAGGTTCCTGGACCGCCCGATCAGCCGGCACTTCTTCGACCTGCCCACCTGGATCGCGGCGGTGGCCGGATCACTGGTGCTGCTGATCGCCTACCGGATCCTCTTCGGCAACTCCCGCGACTGAGCGGCCCGGCCCCGGGGGAGCCGGGCGGGTCCGCTCAGCCGGCGTTGAGGAGGGAGCGGATCGACCGTTTGAGGGCGTCCGTGAAGGCCTCCCGGACGGTGGCGTCGACCAGGTCGAGCGAGAGGTAGGGGTTGAGGTCCTCCAGCTCGACCAGCAGCAGCCGCCCGTCGCGGGTGCGGCAGGCGTCCACCCGCTGGATGCCGTGGTCGAGGGTGTTCCAGTCGACGAACCCCTGGGCGAAGTCCAGGTCGGCGGGCTCGGGCCGGTAGGGCACCAGCTCCCAGCGGCGGGCCGGATCGGGGGCGTGCAGGGCGTACTGGAAGACCCGGTCCACGAAGTAGAACGACACCTCGTAGCGGAAGTCGACCAGCGGCTGGACCAGCATCCCGTCGAGCGGCAGCACCGGTCCGTGGAGGTCGTCCGCGGTGACGATCCGCATGCCCAGGGAGTCGGCGCCCAGCTCCGGCTTGACCACGTACTCCGCCGCCGGGGGGAGCCGGTCGAGGTGGTCCCGGCGGTCGACGGTGGGGATCACCGGGTGGCCGGCGGCGGTGAGGTCGACCAGGTACCGCTTGCCCGCCATGTCGCCGCGCCCGTGCAGCGGGTTGAGCAGCCGGGTGCCGAGGGCCGCGGCCCGGGCCCGGAACTCCTCGTAGGCGGTGCGGTAGTGGATCACCGGGCCGCTGTTGCGGACCAGGACCAGGTCGAAGGAGTCCATCAGCCGCACCGCGTCCAGCGGGTGGCACAGGGCGACGGTGAAGTCCTCGCGCAGCCGGGCGGAGAGCAGGGTGTCCTCGTCGCCGTACCGCCGCCCGCGGGCCGGGTAGGTGAGGTCGGTGACGAGCAGGACCGCGGGTCTGCGGCTGGGACCGGCGGTCATACCGGGCTCCTTTCCGGTGGGCCGGAACGGGTCACCGGCCCACCGCATGGATACCATCCGGCCGCCGCCCGGCCGCGGCCAGGGCTACGCGGGGTGCTCCGCGGTCATCCGCAGAAAGCACTCGGCCGCGGCGGCGGCCACTTCGCCCAGCGCGCCCGGCTCCTCGAAGAGATGGGTGGCGCCGGGTACCACGGTGATCCGGTGCGGGCCCGTGAGCCGCTCGGCGGCCTCCTGGTTGAGCCGCAGCACCTGGCGGTCCTCGCCGCCGACCAGCAGCAGCACCGGTGCCCGTACCCGGCCCAGCGCCTCGGCGGCCAGATCGGGCCGGCCGCCGCGGGAGACCACCGCCCGCACCTTCAGCGGCCGCTCCGCCGCCGCGACCAGCGCGGCCGCAGCGCCGGTGCTGGCACCGAAGAGGCCCAGCGGGAGGGGGGCGGTGTCGGGCCGCCGGTCGAGCAGGTCCACGGCGGCGACCAGGCGGCGGCTGAGGCCGGTCAGCTTGAGCAGCCTGGCCACCGGCCCGCCGACTCCGCGCAAGAACAGCCGCCCGCCGTACCGGTCGGCCTGATTGCGCGGGCCCGGACGAGGACGCCCAGACCCGAGCAGTCCATGAACGTCACCTCCGACAAGTCGGGCACCACCTCCCGGTGCGCCTCGAGCGCGGCGGCCAGCCGGCGGCGAAGCCGCGGGGCGGTGGCGAAGCCGCGGGGCGGTGGCGAGGTCGATCTCGCCACCGGTCCTCACCACGAACGGTGCCGGTCGCCCATCACTCACGGCCTCGTCGGCCGGTACCGGCCGAGTGGACCGGGGGGCGCAGGGCCGGCGGGAAGGTTTCGCGCCGCCCGCCCGGCGGGTGCGGGTGGCGAGGAACGGCACAGGGGCGCGGTCAGGCCCGGATCTCCTTGCGGCTTCCGCTGTGGCTGATGGCGATCTTGCGGGGCTTGGCCTTCTCGGCGACCGGGATCTTCAGGGTCAGCACGCCGGAGTCGTAGTCGGCTGTGATCCCCTCGGGGTCGAGCGTGTCGGAGAGCATGACCTGCCGGGAGAACACGCCGAGCGGGCGCTCGGACAGCTCCCACTTCACGTCTTCGCCCTCGTGACGGGGACGCCGTTCGGCCTTGACGGTAAGCATGTTCCGCTCGACGTCGATGTCGATCGCCTCCGGGTCCACGCCCGGCAGGTCGAAGCAGATCACGTACTCGTCGCCGGCGCGGTAGGCGTCCAGCGCATCGAGGTCGGCCTGGACCACGTGCCCGTCATGCCGAAGAACTGCTGGGTCAGCCGGTCCAGCTCGCGGAACGGATCGGTGCGCATCAGCATCGCGAAACACCTCCACTGATAGATGGGTGCCAGTGCGCTTCACCTCAATCCGTTCTAGCATGTCGTCCATCGGATGACAAATCACAGAGTCGTCAAAGAAGTGACACCGAGGGGAAAGCGGCCCGAAGCATCCGCCCCCTGCGGCGCACCGCCGGCCGGACCG
>NZ_LIQR01000216.1 GCF_001418575.1 Peterkaempfera griseoplana | reverse complement strand
TGCTGCTGGGCGGCGCCGGCACCGCCGCCGCCCACGCCGCCCTGGCCGGATCGGCTCCGGCGGCCGACGCGGTACTGGACACCGCGCCGCGGGAGGTGGTGCTCACCTTCAGCGAGGGCGTCAGCGTCCCGCCCGACGGACTGCGGGTGCTGGGCCCCGGCGGACTGCGGGTGGACGACCGGCGGCCCGGGCACGCGGGGGGCGACGGGCGCACCGCCAGGGTGGCGCTGGGACCGGGACTGCCCCAGGGCACCTATGTGGTCTCCTGGCGGGTGGTGTCCGCCGACAGCCATCCGGTGTCGGGCGGGTTCACCTTCTCGGTCGGCCATGAGTCCGCCGCCCCCGCCGTGGCGGCGAACGGGAGCGGCGCCCTGGTCGGCGTGGCCTACGGCGTCGGCCGGGGACTGGCCTACGCCGGGTTCGTCGTCCTGGCCGGCGGTGCGCTGCTGATGCGCGGCAGCGCGGCGGTGCGGCGGCTGGTGTCGGCCGGATGGGCGGTGCTGGTGATGGCGACGGCCGGACTGCTGGTGCTTCGTACGCCCTATGAGTCGGGCGGCTTCGGGTGGGCGGCCGTCCGGGAGACGCTGGCCGGGCGGCCCGCGCTGGCGCTGCTGGCCAGGCTGCTGCTGGTGCTGCCGCTCGGCCCGCTGCTGCGCCGCGGTGCGCCGGGGGCGGCCGTGGCGGTGCCCGCGGTGGCCGCGGGGGCCACCTGGGCGGCGTCGGAGCATGCGGCGACAGGGCCGCAGACGGCCCTTGCCGTCCCACTGGACCTGCTGCACCTGCTGGCGGCGTCGGTGTGGCTCGGCGGCCTGGCGGCCCTGCTGGTGACCCTCGTCAAGGAGCCTCCGGCGGTGGCGTCGGCGTCGGCGGCCCGGTTCTCCCGCTGGGCGCGGGCGGCCGTGGCGGTACTGGTGGCGACCGGGGCGTACCAGTCCTGGCGGCAGGTGGGGAGCTGGCATGCGCTGGCGGACACCGGGTACGGCCGGCTGCTGGCGGCCAAGCTGGCGGCGGTGGGGCTGCTGCTGGCCGCCGCCTGGTACTCGCGGCGCTGGACCGCGGGCCCGGCAGTGTCGGGAGCGGGAGCGTCGGGCGCGGTGACGGTGGCGCGGCTGCGCTGGTCGGTGGCGGCCGAGACGGCGGCCGGGGCGGTGGTGCTGGCGCTCACCGCACTGCTGACGTCCAGTCAGCCCGCGCGTACGGCGGTGGAGTTCACCGCCGCCACGGCCGCGCCGAGGCCCACGGTCTATGCACAGGTGCCCTTTGACACCGGGCTCCCCGGCGGCCGTGGCAGGGGGACGGTGGAGATCGTGCTGGATCCCGGCCGCGCCGGTGACAACTCCCTGCAGGCGGTGGTGCTGACCCGGGGCGGCGCGCTGGCCGTGGTGCCGGAGCTGCGGATCCGGATGGCCCTTCCGGACCGGGGCGTCGGTCCGCTCCAGGTGCCGCTGGAGCAGCGCGGTGCCGCCTGGGAGGCCGACGACCTGCGGGTCCCGCTGCCGGGCCGGTGGACTCTGACGGTCGTGGTGCGGACCTCGGACGTCGACGAGGACACCGGGAGCGTCCAGGTGGAGATCCCCGCCTGAGCCCAGGCACCGGCCTGCCGGGCCCCGCAGGCCGGACTCGCGGGTTTCCGCCGTCCTCACCGGGGGATTTCCGCCCCCACCCCACGGCGGGTGATGCTGGTGGGACGACGCCGAGGGGAAGGGGAGCACGGCGATGGCCGTCAGCTGGGTGAGCGTGGAGGCACCGGAGCCGGTGGGCGGTGTGAGTGTGGCCGTCACCACGGCGGGTGCCGCCGCGGTGGCGTTCTCGGCAGAGCCGCCGGCCGAGGTACCGGCCCTGCTGGCGTCGGCGCCCGGGGCCGACGCCGAGCGCACGGCGCTGGTGGCACGACAGGTCGCCGAGTACCTCGCGGGGCGGCGGCGGGTCTTCGACTTCCCGGTCGACTGGTCCCTGACCTCGGGTGCGCAGCGTACGGTGCTCCAGGCGCTGCACCGCACGGTGGGCTACGGCCGTACGGTGACCTACGGCGAGCTGGCGGCGGGCAGCGGGGTGTACGACGGGGTGGCGCCCGGCGAGCGCTGGGCGGGGGCGCGCAGTGTCGGCCAGATCATGGGTTCCAACCCGGTCGCGCTGATCGTGCCGTGCCACCGGGTGGTGGCCTCCGACGGACTGGGCGGCTTCGGCGGCGGGTACGGCGGGGTGGAGGTCAAGCGGTGGCTGCTGACCCTGGAGGGCGTGCTGCCGCCCACCCTCGACTGGAACGGCCCGGCCTGATCCGCGGCCCCCTGGTCAACGGCACGCCGGTCCACAGCTTCCGGTCGGCGGGCTTCCCTCAGCCGACCCTGGTCGGCGTCTCCTGATCAGACGGCGAAGGGCGCGGGACGCCGCAGCAGCGGCCCGGCCGCGATGGCCGGTCCGCGCTGGGACACCCCGCGCCCTCAGATCAGGACGCCTGGTTCTCGTGCACCGGCTGCTGCCGAAGCGGCTGCTGCACGGGCTCCTCGGCTGCGGTGACCCGCTCGACGGTCGGGGTGTCGTCGCGCATGGCCTTGGTCTCGGCCTTGAGGATGCGCATCGATTTGCCCAGTCCGCGCGCCATCTCGGGCAGCTTCTTGGAACCAAACAGCAGGACGACCACCACAAGCACCAGAATCAGGTGCCACGGTTCCAGTCCGTTCCTCAACACGGTCGCCTCACCCCTCTCCACGTCTCGTGGGCCGGGCCGACGCCCGTGCCTCTCCGTGCAGTATCACCCGGCGCGGCATCCCCCGGACAGTCCCGTCTGCGGCCGGGCCTGGTCAGGCCGGTCGCTCGCGCGGCCGCCGATCCCGGGGTGGTGCGGGCGCACCGCCCGGGGAGGCGGTGCGCCGCCCGGTGCAGGTCCCGGGTGTGGAGGGGGCTCCGGGAGCTGCAGGGCCCGCTCCTCGTGGCAGGGGAGTCGTGGCAGTGGAGCGCCCCGCGGGGAGGCCCGGCCGGGCTGCGTCCGGCGGTCAGCGGCCGTCGACCGCGATCATGGTGGCCTGCATCAGGGCGACCGGCTTGCGCGCCCCGCCGTCCACCGACTCCACCTCGGCCGACACCACCGTGATGGTGCGGCCCGCGCGGACCACGGTCGCGGTCGCCCGCAGCCGCTCTCCGACACCGGGGCTCAGCAGGTTCACCTTGAACTCCACACTGAGCACGTTCCGGTCCGCCGGCATCAGCGACTGCGCGGCCGCTCCGGCTGCGGTGTCGGCCAGGGTGGTGATCGCCCCGGCGTGCACAAAGCCGTTCTGCTGGGTGACCTCCGTCCGTACCGGCAGGTCGAGCACCACCCGGCCCCGGGCGATCTCCACCACCTCCACCCCCAGCGTGGTCAGCAGCGCCTGCCGTTCCAGGGTCTCGCGGACCCGGGCCACGGCGGCGGTCTCATCGGTGGCGGTCTCATCGGCGGCGGCGTCATCGGCGGCGGTGGTCACATCGGGCTCCAGTCGGGGTGGTGCGGGGGCCCGGCCACGATGCGCGGCGGACCGCGCCCGAGTCAAGATCGGTCCGGCCGGGGCCGTGCCGGGCCACCTGGCTCTACGGCCAGTAGATATGCCGTGGGCAAGGCAGTTGGATGGGGGTCCGCCTCCGTCCGGGAGGCCGTACTGGAGGCTGTATGGAGTTGCGGCAGTTGCAGTACTTCACGGCGGTGGCCGAGGAACTGCACTTCGGCCATGCGGCCCAGCGGCTGCACATCGTGCAGTCGGCCGTCAGCCAGCAGGTACGGCGGCTGGAGCGGGAGCTGGGGGTCATGCTGTTCCGGCGGACCAGCCGCACCGTGATGCTCACCCCCGAGGGCCGGCAGCTGCTGCCCCGCGCACTGGCGGTGCTGGCCGCCACCGACGCCTTCACCGCGGAGGCCAGGCAGCTGGCCGAGTACGGAACCGACCGACCGCTGCGGCTGGGGACGGGCTCCAGTCTGGGCAGCAGGCTCGATGTGTTCCTGGACGCCGTAGCCGGGCAGGACGCCCGGCTGAGGGTGCAGTTCGAGAAGTCCGGGCGGGAGGAGCGGCTGCGGCGGGTCCGCGACGGAAGGCTGGACGCGGCCTTCGTCCGCGGCGCTGTGCCGCAGCCGGGGCTGAGGCTGCTGCCGCTCTGGGAGGACCGGCTGCTGGTGGTCCTCCCGGCGGCGCACCCGTTGGCCGAACTGGACCCGCTGCCGCTGCACCGGCTGCGCGGGCTGCCGCTGCGGCTCGCCCCGTCGGCCGGCGCGTCGGGCCTCGGCGAGGCGGTGGGCAGGGCGTGCCGGGCCGCCGGCTTCGAACCGGAGCGGGGGCGGCCCAACACCTCGCTGGCCGAGACGCTGGCCGAGCTGGCCGCCGGCGAGCAGGCCTGGACGGTGCTCTTCGCCGCCAGCAGCGACCTCGCCATCACCCGGCGGGTCGCCTGCCGGGAGCCGGCGGGCCCGCCGATGCTGCTGCCCACCGGGCTCGCCGTCAGGGAGGACCTGGAGCCCGCGCGGATGCGGCTGCTGGAGACCGCCTGCGCGGCGGCGTTCCTCGCGGTCGATCACGATCGCTGATGGGTGCGTTCGCCGAATGCTGCTTGTTGCACCCCGCGCCCCGGTGATGGAGTGATGTCGAACCGGGCGGCCTCACACCGCACGGCCCCCAGCATCCGACGAGGAGTCAGCAATGCCCCTGATCGAGGTCAAGCAGATCGCCGGCCGCACCATCGAGCAGAAGCGCGAGATCGCCCGTGAGCTCACGGACGCCTTCGTCCGGGCGACCGGGGTCAAGGCGGAGAGCGTCTGGGTCACCATCGAGGACCTGCCCAAGGAGAACTGGGCCACCGGCGGCACCCTGATCGCCGACCGTCCCGCCTGACCCCCGTCGCCCGCGGGCCCGGATGCGCCGGGCCCGCAGCGGCCGCGGCTCAGACGCCCTCGACCTTGAAGGGGTCGTGCTCGGCCAGCAGCTTCTCCAGCCGTGCCTGGTCGACGCGGCTGACCATGTCCGAGGTCTCCTGCCGGTCCCGCACGCACTTGGCCAGCGTGAAGGCCGAGGTGACCACGTACAGCAGGCCGACCGCGAGGAACGCCCGCATCCAGGTGTCGACCGGCAGACAGGCGATCCCGACGCCGAGGGCGCTGCCGGACAGTGCGAAGGAGAGGACCGCCTGCACGTAGTAGGCGGAGGTGGTCCGCGGCTGCATCGATGCACTCATGGCGGCATCATCGCGCCGGGCGGGGCGCGCGGCATGAGTACGGATACCCAGGTTCGGCAGTAGGTTGGCCCTGTGGTGGGACGAATCGACGAACTGGTGGTGGACTGCGCCGAGCCGGGTGTGCTGGCGCGCTTCTGGGCCGCCGTGCTCGGCGGGCGTCCGGTGGACCGCAGCCCCGACTGGTCGTATGTGGACCCGCCGGACCAGCAGCCGAGGATCGCCTTCCAGCGGGTTCCCGAGGCCAGGCCGGCCGGCAAGAACCGGCTCCACCTGGACGTCTGCGTGGACGACATCGACAAGGCCCGGGAGCAGCTGCTGGCGCGCGGGGCGCGGGCGGTGGGCGAGGTGCAGCTCGATGACCAGGGAGCCTTCCAGGTGATGCGCGACCCGGAGGGCAACGAGTTCTGCCTGGTGCGTTAGGCGCCGCAGGCCGGGGCAGACGCCTGTCCACAGTGGTGGATCGGCGGAACTGCGGAGGTCCGTGGATGAGTGGCGAGGAGGCCGCCGCCGGCGGCGGAGTGCAGACCGGAGTGATCCGCACCAAAGTCCCGGCCCGGCTCGACCGGCTGCCCTGGTCGCCGTGGCACTGGCGGATCGTCATCGGGCTGGGCACCGTCTGGATCCTGGACGGTCTAGAGGTCACCATCGTCGGCAACATCGCCGGCCGGCTCTCGGAGCCCGGCAGCGGCCTGGCGATCTCCGCGGCACAGGTCACCGGCCTGGCCGCGGCGCTCTATGTGGCGGGGGCCTGCGCCGGGGCGCTCTTCTTCGGATGGCTGACCGACCGGTACGGCCGCAAGAAGCTCTTCATGCTGACGCTCTGCGTCTATCTGGCGGCGACCGCCCTGACCGCGGTCTCCTGGACCGCCTGGTTCTTCTTCCTCTGCCGCTTCGCCACCGGCTTCGGCATCGGAGGGGAGTACGCGGCGATCAACTCCGCCATCGACGAGCTGATCCCCAGCCGTCACCGCGGGCGGATCGACATCATCATCAACGGCACCTTCTGGATGGGCGCCGCCGCGGGGGCGCTTCTGTCGGTGCCGCTGCTGAACACCGCGCTGCTCGCGGTGAACGTCGGCTGGCGGCTCGCCTTCGGGCTGGGCGTGGTGCTGGGGCTGGTGATCCTGCTGGTGCGCCGCCATGTCCCGGAGAGCCCCCGGTGGCTCTTCATCCACGGCCGGGAGGACGAGGCCGAGGAGGTGGTGGCCGAGGCGGAGCGCATCGTGGCGCGGCAGAGCGGCGCGTCCCTGGAGGAGCCGGAGCAGTCGATCGCCATCCGGCAGCGGCGCAGCATCGGCTTCGCCGTGATCGCCCGCACCATGGTGAAGCTCTACCCCGGGCGCACGGTGCTGGGCCTGTCGCTCTTCATCGGCCAGGCCTTCCTCTACAACGCGGTGACCTTCGGGTACGCGACCATCCTCAGCACCTTCTTCAAGGTGCCCACCGGCTCCACGGGTTACTACTTCGTGGTGATCTGCGCAGGCAACTTCCTGGGCCCGCTGCTGCTGGGCCCGCTCTTCGACTCGGTCGGCCGCAAGCCGATGATCTCCGGCACCTACATCCTCTCCGGGGTGCTGCTGCTGGGGACGGCGGCGCTGTTCCGCGCGGGCTCGCTCGACGCGGGGACGCTGACGGCCTGCTGGGCGGTGGTGTTCTTCTTCGCCTCGGCGGGCGCCAGCTCGGCGTACCTCACGGTGAGTGAGGTGTTCCCGATGGAGACCCGGGCGATGGCGATCGCCTTCTTCTACGCGGTCGGTACGGCGGTCGGCGGGATCTCCGGGCCGCTGATCTTCTCCGGCCTGGTCTCCACCGGGAAGCCGTCCGACACCGCGCTCGCCTTCACCATCGGGGCCCTGCTGATGATCGCGGCCGGGGTGGTGGAGCTGTTCCTGGGGGTGCGGGCGGAGCGGCGAGGGCTCGAGTCCATCGCTCTGCCGCTCACCGCGGAGGAGTCGCAGGCGCCGGATCCGGCCTCTTCCTGACGCTGGGTGACCAGGTGCTGACGGGGCGGAAGGGGAAAGGGGTCACCCGGGGGGCGATCGGCGGCAATTCGTCCCTCCTGTCCCTTGCGGTTGCCTTTGCATCTCCCAAGTGGCTTGGAATCGCGGCGTCCTGGGATTAACGTTTGATAACGCAGCGCGGCGCAAACGCCGTACCACGACGGCACCGCGCGGCATCGCCTAATCCTGAAGGCGCCGGAGCCATGGCGCCAGGGAGCCGGGGAACCACCGTTCCTTGGGGTGAATCGGTCGAAACGGACCTGTCCGTGTCATGACGGAGCGTTACTGTGAGCGCCCGTTCCTGGCTCGGCGGCACCGGCCCCGGAGACCGTAGGAGACCTTCCTGCTCCGAACCCGTCAGCTAACCCGGTAGGCGAGAGGAAGGAAAGGAGTGCGCCAGCCGTGGCGTCGTCGTACCGTCCCGAGGGCATGCCCTCGACCCTCCCCCTGCCGGACGAGCAGCCCTGGGCCATGTTCGAGCCGGAGACCGGACCGGAACCCGTCACCGTGTTCGGCGGTGACCCGGACCGCGGCCGGCACCGGATGCCCAGGCAGCGCAGTGCGGGAGGCATCGGCTCCTCCGCCGTGGTCGGTGTCGCGGCGATGGCCGCGACCCTGGGCACCACCGGCTTCACCACCTATGCCGCCGCGACCGCCGCCGAGCAGGCGGAGGACACACATGGCAGCGCCTTCGCCGAGGCCACCGACCCCGGCCTGGCCCTGGCCGCCCGGATCCAGGCGCAGGCCGACAGCCAGCGCACCGCGGCCGAGGAGTCGGCCCGGCTGCAGGCAGCCCGGGACGCGGAGGCCAAGCGGGCCGTACAGGAGCAGGCCGCCCAGGTGGCCGCCGCCGAGGACGCCGCCGCCAAACGCGCCGAGGAGGCCCGGCAGAAGAAGGAGGCGGCCGAGCGCGCCGCCCGCGAGGCCGAGCGCAGGCTGCTGGGCACCTTCACCCTGCCGGTCACCGGCTACACCCTCACGGCGGGCTTCGGCCAGGCCGGTTCCTACTGGTCGCAGCTGCACACCGGGCTGGACTTCGCCGTCCCCACCGGCACCGCCGTGAAGGCGGTGGGCAAGGGGACGGTCACCTCGGCCGGCTGGTCCGGCTCCTACGGCTACCGGGTCATCGAGACGCTGCCCGACGGCACCGAGATCTGGTACTGCCACCTGTCGTCCATCGTGCAGGGCTCGGGCTCGGTCAACGCCGGCGATGTGATCGCCCGTTCGGGTGCCACCGGCAATGTGACCGGCCCGCATCTGCACCTGGAGGTCCGGCCCGGCGGCGGTGCACCGGTCGACCCCAAGCCGTGGCTGCAGTCGCACGACCTCACTCCCTGAGCCGAGCCGCACCCGCCGGGCCCGTCCTCCGGGCCCGGCCGGGCACTCGTCGTTCACCCCACCCTGGCCGGCCCGGCTTCCCCTGAGGCCATGGCCCTCCCGACTCCGACGGCCCCGGCGACCACCCCCCCGACGCCGGGGCCGTCGGCCTGGCTGCCTGCCCGGCGTCCGCATACGGGCCGGGGCGGCCTGTCGGCACCCTCTCGCCACCGCTGCGCTCACCCGCGTCAAGGACCTGCCGCACCCCGACCCCAGGACGCCTGAATCCGCTTCACCCCATCGGGTCAAGCAGGACGGGAACCGTCCGCGTTCCCGCCTACGGTGAGGTCAAGGCACAGCGGAAAGGAACCTTCACCCATGGCGACGACCCCCGGCTCCCCCACCCCCGCCGGCGAGCGCGGCGACATCCTGCAGATCCTGGATGAGCAGCGGAACTTCCTGCGGATCGCGGTCCGCGGCATCGGCGACGAGGACGCCCGCCGCCGCACCACGGTGAGCGAGCTGACCCTCGGCGGGATCCTCCGTCATGTCACCCGGTGCGAGCGCAGCTGGACGCACATCCTGGTGCACGGCGACGGCAGCATGCCGGAGGGCATGACCGACCCGGAGCAGTACCGGATGTCCGACGACCAGACGCTCGCCGGGCTGCTGGAGGAGTACGCGGCGGCGGGCCGCGCCACCGACCGGGCCGTCGCGGACCTCCCCGACCTGGACCGGCAGTGCCTGCTGCCGCGGTTTCCCTGGGGGCCGCAGCAGGACGTCCACTGGTCGGCCCGGCGCATCCTGCTGCACATCATCCGTGAGACGGCCCACCACAGCGGCCACGCCGACATCGTCCGGGAGGCGCTGGACGGGGCCAGCACCACCCTGCAGATGTCCGAGGTGCTGGCCGGTCAGTCCTCCTGACCTGATGTCGAGACCGGGGACCGCGGCACACCGGTGCCGCGGTCTCAGTCCT
The DNA here is from genome assembly GCF_001418575.1 of Peterkaempfera griseoplana. GTDB lineage: Bacteria > Actinomycetota > Actinomycetes > Streptomycetales > Streptomycetaceae > Peterkaempfera > Peterkaempfera griseoplana. The sequence continues at coordinate 2,972 of NZ_LIQR01000216.1, read as the reverse complement.
CGCGGGCGGCGAGGTGGGTGTCGATGTCGGACTGCTCCGGCTCGGGCGCCAGGTCCGGGTAGTGGTCGCGCAGCAGCGCCGGGAGCCCGGGGACGGTCCACTCGCCGAGCAACCGTACGGCCTCGTCGACGACCAGCCGGCCGTAGCCCTCGACGTCGCGGCTCAGCTCGGGCGGCAGGCCGCGGCCCTCGGCGACCATGGCGGAGAGGCTGCGGTAGACGCGCTCCAGCAGCCGGTTGCCCAGCAGCAGGCGGGCGTTGTCGGTGGCCATGCCCAGGGTGAGGATGCGGGTGTCGTCCCAGGCCTCGGGCCTGCCGTGCTCCTCCTCGGGGGCGACCAGCTGGGGGAGTGCGGCCCAGGCCGCCGCCCGGCCGTCCGTGCCCTTCTCGCGGAAGGCGTCCAGCCAGGCCCGCACCGCGGCGTCGTCCGAGCAGTCGACGCCGTCGGCTCGCAGCAGCATGGTGTAGAGCCGCGGCCAGGTCAGCCGCCCGGGCATCCGCATCACCAGCGGGAACCCGGCGGCCAGGCCGTCCAGTTCGGCGTGCAGCTTCGTCTGGCGCTTGGCGTTGAGCCGCTTGGCCGCCCGCTGGTGGTCGATGACCAGGCGGAGCGCGTCCAGATACGCCTGGCAGCCCTCGGCCTCGGCGTCGGCGGTCATCGGCAGCAGCTCGTAGAGCAGCTGGTCGATCTCCTCGGCGGTCACCTCGGGGTACCCGTCGTGCAGCCGGGCGCCGGCGAGTTCCAGCAGGGTGAGCACGATGCGCAGTGGCCGCTCGGGCACCTCGCGGTCCTGCTCGGCGGACCATGCCAGCAGGTCGTCGGTCCGGGTGCGCGGGGTGAGCTCAAGAGCCGGGGCGTTCATGCCTCGTACGGTAGCCCCCCGGCGGGAGTTGTCGCGGACACGAAATCCTGCCGTCCCAGTCGTTGCGCTTCGACACATTCGACTCCTATGGTTTCGGCGGGGCTCATGGTGGCCCTCCACCTGCTCAAAGCTCTGTCGAGGCGCTTCGACTTCCCGCTCGGCCGCGCGTATCGCCGGCGGACTCCCCGTGTTCCGACCCCTCCACCGGGAGACCACTGATGACCGGACATGCTTCGATCGGCACGGCAACGACCGGAAGTGCCACATGTGCGCCCGCCAGGCCGCGTGCCCTCCTGCTCGGCCTGCTGGCGGCACTTGCCGCCGCCCTCGGGCTCGCGGCGCAGCCCGCGTACGCCGCCACCTGGTCCTCCAGCGACCAGTGGGCCACCTGGTCCAACGGCGGCTACACCCTCTACAACGACATCTGGGGCAGCGGCGCCGGCCCGCAGACCATCTGGGCCAACTCCTCTTCCAACTGGGGCGTCTGGGCGAACCACCCCAACACCGGCGGGGTGAAGTCCTACCCCAACGCCACCAAGTACGTCGGCAGGACGCTCAGCTCGCTCGCCTCGGTCAAGTCCAGCTTCAACGTCACCGTGCCGTCCTCCGGTGCCTACGAGACCGCCTACGACATCTGGGACTCGGGCAACGCCAACGAGATCATGCTCTGGATGAACAGGACCGGCGCCGTCGGACCGCTCGGCACCTCCCAGGGCAGTGTCACCGTCGGCGGCCACACCTGGACCGTCTACAAGGGCAGCAACGGCGCCAACGCGGTCTTCTCCTTCGTCCGCACCTCCAACACCAGCTCGGGCACGGTCGACATCCTGGCGGTGCTCAACTGGATCCGTACCACCAAGGGCTGGTTCGGCAACGTCACCCTGGGCAACGTCCAGTTCGGCTACGAGATCACCTCCTCCTCCGGAGGGCTCAACTTCACCATCAACTCCTTCTCCGTCAGCGCGAGCTGACCTCCTCCCCGCGCCGGACCAGGTGCCCGCCGGCAGCCGTTCACGCTGCGGCGGGCACCTGGCTGGCGCGATCCCGTACCCGGATGGCACCGTGGAGGGACACGGGCCCCAGCTCGGCGGGCGCCGGGCCCCCGACCCTCGAAGGGGGCCGGCTTCGGCATGCAGCAGACCCTCGCCATCACCGTCGACCAGCGCGGCGGGCTCACCGTACTGACCCTGGTCGGGGACATCGACCATGACGCGCGCCCGCTGCTGGACGCCCTCCTCGGGCGGCTGCCGGACCCGGTCGGCCGGATCCGGGTGGAGATGGCCGGCGTCCCCTTCATGGACTCCGCCGGTCTGCACTTCCTGGTGGAGCTGCGCCGCCGCCAGACCTCCGGCGGTACCGGGCCGCCCACCCTGGTGGGCGTCCGGGAGCAGCCGGCCGGCGTCCTGCGCCTCACCGGTCTGGACACGGTGCTTGGCATAGCCGCCTGACGGTACATCAGGGACGCTGGGCTCAGCCGGTTGCGGCCTTGAGCTTGTCCACCTGCGCGGAGAGGATCCGCTGGGGCAGCGGCACCGGCTTGCCGCTGCTGATGTCGAAGGCGGAGAAGAGCGCGATCGCGGTGCCGGTGCGGACCAGGACCATCCGCAGCGAGGTGATGCTGCCGCCACCGCTGCTGGCGAGGTCCAGCTGGACCGAGTCGTCGCCGAGCGCGGGTGCCTTGCCGGGAGTCACCTGGACGGTGGTGACGGAGCCGTCCTTGTTGTTCGCCGCGCGGAAGGCCGCGCAGTGCTTGAGTGCGCCCTCGAGGTCGGCCATGGTCCGCTCGGCGCCCCCGGCGGGGTAGGAGGCGATCCGGCTGGCGAGCACCTGGGTGCGCTTGGCGGCCTGGGGGTAGTTCTGGGCCCAGGCCGCGGTGGGCTTTCCCGCGCCGATGTCCTGGATGGGCTGGCACTGGGCGGGCACGGTGGTCGAGGTCGAGGTGAAGAGGGCGTCGGCGGAGGCCGGCTTCACGATCCGGTAGCCGGCCGGCAACTCTTCGGCCGTCAGCGCGGCCGCCTGCAGCTGTGCCTTGGTCAGCACCTTGGCCGCGGGTCCGCTGCTGCCGCCCTTGCCGCTGCTGCACCCCGCGGCGGTGAGGCCCACGGCGGCG
>NZ_LIQR01000215.1 GCF_001418575.1 Peterkaempfera griseoplana | reverse complement strand
GCCCCCGGCAACCCCTTCCCCCGGTCGGTGGTCTACTCCTACGGCCACCGCAATGTGCAGGGCCTCGCCTGGGACCCCCACGGCCGCCTGTGGGCCTCGGAGTTCGGCGACCGCAAGGCGGACGAGCTCAACCTGATCCTGCCGGGGCGCAACTACGGCTGGCCCGCCGTCCAGGGGAAGGCCGGCGGCGGCAAGTACACCGACCCGGTCGTTCAGTGGGGCACCGAGGAGGACTCCCCCAGCGGCATCGCCTACGCCCACGGCTCGATCTGGATGGCCGCCCTGAAGGGGCAGCGGCTGTGGCGCATCCCGCTGAACGGCGCCCGGGCCGCCGCCGCCCCCAAGGACTTCCTGGTCGGCACCTACGGCCGGCTGCGCAGCGTCCTGACCACCGCGGACGGACGGCTGCTGCTGACCACCAGCAACACCGACGGCCGCGCCGCGCCTCGCCCCGGCGACGACCGCATCCTGGAGCTGACGGTGTCCTGACCCGTCGCCGGAGCCGCGGCCCGCCGGGCTCACTCGGCTCGGGTGCGGGGGGGATGAAGGCGTTGTGGACCCGGTCTAACGACCTGGGGAGAAATTGAGTCGGTCCGACCGATTGCCCCGAATCCCGCGCAGCATGAGCGGAGGCGCCCCTGCTTCCAGGACCCGCCGTGTGTTGTCAGTGGACGGCCGTAGGCTCTGATCTCCGTCGCCAACAGGAAGGAGCCGTCATGAGCGCGTGGGCCAATGGCATCGCCGCCAACACCATCTTCGTCGAAGACCTAACCGCCTCGAAGAAGTTCTATCTGGAGGTGTTCGACGCCCCGATCCTTTTCGAGGACGAGCAGTCCGTCGCCTTCAGGTTCGGCACGACGATCATCAACCTGCTGCAGACGACGCACGTCCCGGAACTCATCGAGCCAGCGACCGCGGCCCCGCGTGAGGCCGGCGTGCGCCTGGTCTTCACCGTCGAGGTGGACGACGTCGATGCGAAGTGCGCGGAACTCGCCGCGGCCGGCGTTGAGCTCGTCAACGGGCCGATGGATCGGCGCTGGGGTCCGCGAACCGCCAGCTTCCGAGACCTTGACGGCTACATGTGGGAGATCGCCCAAGGTCAGTGAGCCGCCGACAGGCCGCGGTTGACCCTCGGAAGCGATCCACTGCGTCAGCAGGTGCTGGCCAGAACGTGACGTGGGGAGGGCCGCACTGGGTGGGCGAGTTGTGACGCAGGTATGGGCCCGTGCGGCCTGCTCCCATCCTGCCCTGTCCGGGGTCTCCCGCACACACCTCGGCGATTTGATCGAAGAGTTGGGTCCGAAGTGGGAGACGCGGCGGGAGTCCGCGCTGCTTGAGCGGCGGGGAGGGCGGCGGCGTCGAGCCGCCGGCGCGGGCCGCAAGGGCAAGCTGGTGTTCGTGGACCGGCTGCTGGTCACACTCGTCCACCTGCGGCTCGGTCTGCCGCACGCTGCCCTCGCCAAGCTGTACCGCGTTGACCGGTCCACCGTCTCAGCGGCCGTGCGGCAGGTCCGACCGCTGCTGGCAGCCCGCGGCTTCGCCGTCCCCGACCGCCCAGGCATCCGGTTGCGCATTCTGGAGGACGTCTTCGCGTATGCCGACGCCGAAGGCGTCGAGCTGCGGATCGACGGTACCGAGGTCCAGGTCCGCCGTCCGAAAGCGGGCCGCCCGGGCCGCAAGGCGTTCGTGTCCGGCAAGAAGAAGCAGAACACGATCAAGACCACCACGGCGTGATCCGGCCCGGACGGATGCACGACCAGACCGCTGTGCGCTCCGAGGGCCTCGCCGAGCAGTTCCGACAGCGCCCAGCGGTCAAGGCCAAGGCCGACGAGGGCTACCGCGGGCTGGCCAACGAGTTCCCCGACCAGATCGACGCCCCGCCGAAGAGGCCGAAGGACGACGCGCCGACGGGCGAGCACCACGCCTGGCGTGAGCAGCGCCGTCGCCAGTCCTCGGCACGGATCCACGTCGAGCACACCAATGCCGAGTACAAGCAGTGGCGACCGCTGCAGCGGTTCGTCGGACGTCGGAAGGCCTACGCAGAGACTCACCTGGCCATCGCCGGTCTGGTCTCCGACCGCTCCGCCTGCCGGCCCACGCGGCGCAAGCCCAGCACCGAACTGGTGCTCGCCCGCCAGGCTGCCTGCTGATCACCCGCCAGCCGATCCGCCAAGGCTGGCACGCCCCGACCTCAACTGCACCCAAGGTCGTAAGGAGTCGGTGAGGTCCTTCTGCGCGGTGGCGTCGAAGGTCGTCCCGCCGGCGATGTTCGCACTGCCATCACAAGGGCGACGTGAAGGGCGACCTTCGAGAAGTTCGACGGTGTTCGACGGTAATCCGTCCACCGTTTCGCAGGGGCTTCGATTCGAATTCGACGTCGAATACCGGCACCTACCGGTCGGCCTGGGGCATCCTGACGACCGCGGTGCCACCGTCCAGATCCACCCGCGTACGGTTCGGCGGCGCCCCGTCGTCCTCCTCGTCACGCAGCAGCAGCGCCGACCGCCGTTCCTTCAGCTCGGCCTGCTTCCCCGGCGAGAAGCTCGCATGCAGTTGCTCGAACCCGGTCGCCGAGATCTGCCCCGAACGCGCCGCACCGCGCCACGGCAGCATCCCGGCCCGCCCTGCGCGCAGCAGCAGCTGATCGACCAGGGCCAGCACGGTCAGCAGGATGACCAGCCCCGGCAGGGTCATGAAGACGACGAAAGCCATTCCCCGAGTATCACCGGAGCTGCCGCGCGCAGGGAAGAAAGGAGAGGGCCGCAGGCGCCGGCCCCCCGGCTGCCGCCCGGGGTCGTGCGGGCCCCGGGTCGCGGGCAGGTGCGCCTGCCGTACCGCGGTGACCGGTCGGGTCCCACCACGGCGCCCACACCACGGGACAACGGACCGGTGACGGGTGTGGTCCATGCTTCCACCCCCGTTCACCTGCCGTTGGTCGCCGCATCCCCGGCGCTGCATCCGGCCCACGCAGCCTGTGCGCATGCGAGTCACAGTCATCGGAGCAGGCGTGCTGGGCACCATGCACGCCTGGCACGCGGTCCAGCGCGGCCACGAGGTCGTCCACCTCGAGCGGGAGGCGGAGGCGCGCGGCGCCTCGGTCCGCAACTTCGGACTGATCTGGGTCAGCGGCCGCGCCTCCGGACCGGAGCTGGAGACCGCCCTGCGGGCCCGCGAGCTGTGGGAGCGGATCGGCCGGGACGTCCCCGAACTCGGCTTCCGGCCCAACGGCTCCCTGACCGTGCTCCGTACCGAGGCCGAACGCGCCGTCGCCGCCGAGGCGGCCGCCCGGCCGGACGCCGACGTACGCGGCTTCACCCTGCTGGACGCCGCCGAGGCCAGAGCCCTCAACCCTGCCCTGCGCGGCGACTTCCTCGGCGCGCTGTGGTGCGCGCGCGACGCCGCCGTGGAACCCCGCACCGCGCAGCGCGCCCTGCGCGCCCGGCTGCTGGCGTCCGGCCGCTACACCTTCCTCGGCGGGCGTGAGGCCCGCGAACTGGTCGGCGGTACCGCCGTCCGCGACGACCACGGCGAGGTGCACCACGGTGACGCCGTCGTCCTGTGCACCGGCGCCTGGCTCGGCGGCCTGGTCCGCGAACTCGTCCCCGACCTGCCCGTTCGCCGGGTGCGGCTGCAGATGATGCAGACCGACCCGCTGGGCGAAGCCCTCACCACCTCGGTCGCCGACGGCGACAGCTTCCGCTACTACCCCGGCTTCGCCGGCCCCGGCCTGGACGCCCTCAACGCCGGCCAACCGCAGCACCCCACCGCCGCCGACCACCGCATGCAGCTGCTGATGGTGCAGCGCAGCGACGGCGGCCTGACCATCGGCGACACCCATGAGTACGACCAGCCGTTCGGCTTCGACGTGGTCGAGGACCCGTACAGCTACCTCGCCGGGGTCGTCGAGGGTCTCCTCGGCCGCCCGCTGCCGCCGATCCGCCGCCGCTGGGCCGGTGTGTACGCACAGTGCACCGACACCACCCGGGTCGTCCACCGCCAGCAGGTGCAGGACGGCGCCTGGCTGGTCACCGGCCCCGGCGGCCGGGGCATGACCTGCTCGCCCGCGATCGCCGAGGCCACCGCCGACGCCATCGGGCTGTGAACCGCCCCCCGCCATCCGAAGGAACCCAGCGATGAACGCGCACCACCCCGCCCCCCGCCTCGTCGTCCTCGACATGGCCGGCACCACCGTCCACGACGGCGGACTGGTCGAGCGCGCCTTCCGCGCGGCCGCCGCCGAACTCGGCGTCAGCGAGGGCAGCGCCGAGCACACCCGGATGCTCGACCACGTCCGCGCCACCATGGGCGAGAGCAAGATCTCCGTCTTCCGCCACCTCTTCGGCGAGGAGGACCGCGCGCAGCAGGCCAACCGGGCCTTCGAGGCCGCGTACCACGACCTGATCGAGGAGGGTCACTGCACCCCGCTGCCCGGCGCCGCCGACGCCATCGGCCGACTGCGCACGGCCGGCCTCAAGGTGGTGCTCACCACCGGGTTCTCCCGCGCCACCCAGGACCGCATCCTGGACGCCCTCGGCTGGCGGGACATCGCCGACCTCACCCTCTGCCCCGCCGACGCCGGCCGCGGCCGCCCCTACCCGGACATGGTCCTCACCGCCCTGCTGCGCACCGGCACCGAGGACGTCCGGGAGATCGCGGTCGCCGGCGACACCGGCTACGACATGCTGTCCGGCCGCCGTGCCGGTGCCCCGGTCGTGGCAGGGGTGCTCACCGGCGCCCACGACAGCGCCCGGCTGCTCGCGGACGGCGCGACGCATGTCCTGGCGTCCGTCGCCGACCTGCCCGCCCTGCTGCTCGACCGCTCCTGAAGGGCAGTGCCCACCGGCACGCTCCTGCGGGCTCCCGTCGTGGTGCAACGGCGTCAACTCCGATGATCTGCACGCCTCTTCGCTTCGCGACGGTCAATGTCCGAGGCAGCCCTTAGTCTGCCGGTCATGACGGACACATACGAGCCGGTCCTCAAGGAGCCCCCGGTCGCGGGCGACGAGACGGACACCCTGCTGGGCTCACTGGAGCGCCAGCGCCGGACCCTGGAATGGAAGTGCTCGGGGCTGGACGCCGCGGGCCTGCGGGCGACGGTGGGCGCCTCGCAGATCACCCTCGGCGGGCTGCTCAAGCATCTGGCGCTGGTCGAGGACGACATGCTGTCGCAGAAGCTGCTCGGCCTCCCGGCGGCGGAGCCGTGGTCCGGTGTGGACTGGGACGCCGACCCCGACTGGGAGTGGCGTACGGCCGCCGGGGACACCCCCGAGGAACTCCTGGCACTGTGGCGGGACTCCGTCGCCCGGTCCCGGGCCAACGTCCGCCAGGCGCTGTCTCAGGCAGGGCTGGAACAGCTCTCGGCGTACACCTCCGCCCGGGGCGAGTCGCCGAGCGTACGGCGGCTGCTGGTGGACATGGTCGAGGAGTACGCCCGCCATGTCGGGCACGCCGATGTGATCCGCGAGTCCGTGGACGGGCTGGTCGGCGAGGACCCGCCGAACTGACGCCCCACCGCCCTGGCGTCCTGGTGTGTCGTCGGCAGGACGGCCGCGCGGCACCGGCCCCGGGCACGCCGCCGCCCCGGGCCGTGGGGTGCACGGCCCGGGGCGGCGGCGCCTCTCAGGTCAGCGGCGGACTTCCCATCAGCGGCGGACTTCCCAGCCCCACGACACCTGGTAGACGACACGCCCGCGGGCGTTGCGAAGCGTCGCCACGTCGCCGTTGTTGTTCCATTCGTAGCGGTACCGGTCCTGGTAGAGATCGGTACGCGTGTCGCGGCCACGTCCGGTGTGGACCTTCAGTGACCGGTGTGCGTCCAGCCAGACGTGCCCGAACCGGTAGACGTTGTGGTTGGCGTCCCTCAGCGTCCAGCCCGCCAGGTCCACCGCGCGCGGGGAGTCGTTGACGATGGCGACCCACTCCCGGTTCAGCGACCGGTTGGTGCCGGTGTCACGGCCGGGGCTGTTGTACTGCACGGCGCCGATGCGGGCACCGGCCCAGTGGTGGGTGAGGGCTCGGTGGTGGTGGTGGTGGTGGGCGGTGGCGGCCTGGGCCGGACCGGCGGCGAGGCCGGCCGCGAGGGCGGCTGCTGCAGCGACGGAAGTGATGCGGCGTGCGTTCATGAGCGTCCCCTCATGTGGTGGTGCGCCAGCCGTGGTAGCGCTGACGTGATCAACCATGAGGGCAAATCGTTCCGCCTGACCGGGCTTTGGTCGGGTTGTCCCCTGAATAGGTAGATTTCTCCTTCCGCACGTTTCCCGCGGCACCCCCCGTCCAACCACCGCGTCAGCCCGGCCTTTCCACCTGGACACCGCCCCTCCGGAGCGGTCTGCGCCCCGCGGACCGCGCTTCCCCTGTTGACGCCGGGGACCGCGTCCGGGCCTTGCGAGCGGCGGATGATCTGACGCTCGATCAGGTGCGGGCGGTGGGACGAAGGAGCGCGCTGCGGCATCGGGGGCCAACCGGCCGGCGGACTCATCGGCTTGTGCGACCCGGTCTCGCAAGATGAGTGAGTGCGGCTGTGACCAGGGCCTGGACGCCGGTGTCCAGTGTGGGCTGCAGAACCGGTGCGAAGCGGGGGCTGTGGTTGACCGGGATCTCCCGGGCCACGGTGCCGCGTTGCTGGGCGGTCCGGTAGGCGTCCGGATCGGCACAGCCCAGCGCCCAGTAGGTGTACGGCGCGCCGAAGGCGTCCGGGATCCGGCTGAAGTCCTCACTGGCGCTCTGCAGCTCCACGGTGACCGCTCGCTGTCCGAACATCGCCTCGAAAGCGGCGGAGACCTCGCGGGTCACCTCCTCGTCGTTGACGGTCGGCGGAAAACGGGTGCCCTCCTCGACCTGCGGCGCGCGGGTCGCCCCGGAGGCGTCGCACTCGGCCTGGACGATGCGCCGCACGGCGGCCAGCACGGCCCGCCGGGTCTCGTCGTCGTAGGTGCGCACGTTCACCAGCAGTTCGGCCGACTCGGGAATCACATTGCCGCTCGAACCCGCCTGGACGGAGCCCACCGTGACCACGGCCGGCTGGGTGGCGGCCAGCTCACGCGAGACGATCGTCTGGAGCCTGACGACGATCATCGACGCGATCACCACCGGGTCGATGGCTGCCTGCGGTGCCGAACCATGAGCGCCCCGGCCATGAACGGTGATCCGCACATTGTCCGCCGCGGAGAGAAAGGACCCGGCACGCGTGCCGACCTGCCCGGCCGGATAGGGCAGCACATGCTGGGCGAAGGCGACGTCCGGGCGGGGTACACGGTCGGTCAGCCCGTCGGCGAGCATCCGGTCGGCGCCGTCCCCCGGCTCCTCGGCAGGCTGGAACAGGGCCACCAGTGTCCCCTGCCACGCCCGCGGCGCGGCAGCCATCAGCCGCGCGGCCCCCAGCAGGCAGGTGACGTGCATGTCGTGGCCGCAGGCGTGCGCCACGGGCACCCGGCGGCCGGAGGCGTCCGTGGCTTCGGCCGTGCTGGCGTAGGGCAGACCAGTCTCCTCAAGGACCGGCAGGGCGTCCATGTCGGCCCGCAGCAGTACGGTCGGCCCGGCCCCGTTGGCCAGCACACCGACCACACCGGTGCCGCCGATCCCCTCGTGCACCTGGTAGCCGCAGTTTCTCAGGCGTTCCGCCACCCGGGTCGCGGTGCGGTGCTCCTGATGTCCCAGATCGGGGTGGGAGTGGAGATCCTTGTAGACCTCCTCCAGCTCGGACCGGATGTCGCCGAGCCCGGCCAGGACGGCATCCGCGGTGTCCTTGAGCGTCATGGCTGTGGACTCCTCCCTTCCGGTGGGCGATCGCAGCACCCGGTCGCCCCGGGATTCCGGCCCCTGGACGGCCCCGGGCAGCCCCAGCCCTGGTGGCATGCGGCCGGTCGCGCAGGCGTCCAGGGGGTTGCGGGCAGCCGCACGTGTGGCGGTCCGAGCCGGTGGCGGAACCCGGCAGGACCCCAGCCCCGGCCCCGGCGACGATGGCGACGGGTGTGCCGTACGGCGGCAGGGTGCCGCCGGCGGACACCGGGCTCAGGGCCGGCGCCCGGGACGGCTCGGTCACGCTCTCAGCCACCAACGCCCGGGCCACCGACACCAGCGCCTCCCTTCACCCTTCCACCATCGAAGCAGCCGACGGCGCCATGTGCCCGCCGGGCATGGCAGGCGAGGCAACCGCTCCAGCCACCGGCCGGCCCGAACCCGCTCGCTCCCGGCGGCCCGCGTCACCGTCCCGTCCGGCGTCGGCACGCCTCAGCTGCCGTGCTGCCCCGGACCGGCGCCCCGGGCCACGAGGGACCCGGGGCGCCGGTCACGGCATGGGTGACGGTCAGTCGAATCCGGCGTCGGCAGCCAGGCTCAGGGCCAGCTCCTCGACACGCCCGGCGGCCAGGCCCCGGGAGACGAACCACGCGCCGACGTTGCGGACGTCCCGCTCGAGGAAGGAACGGCCCCGCGGATTGGCGATCACGTCGACGATCTGCGGTACGTCGATGATGACCAGACGGCCCTCGTGGACCAGGAGGTTGTAGGCGGACAGGTCGCCGTGCGCGTACCCGTCGCGGGCGAGCAGGGAGAGGCTGTGTCCCAGCTGCTCCCACAGGTCGTCCACGTCGGCCTCCTCGCTGCGCAGTTGGGCGAGCCGGGGCGCGGCCGCCCCCGAGGGGTCGCCGACGAACTCCATGAGGATCTCGGTACCGAGGATCTGCACGGGGTAGGGCACGGACACACCCGCGGACCACAACCGCGACAGCGCCGAGAACTCCGCGGCGGCCCACTGCCCGGCGATGGCCTGCCTGCCGAAGGCGGTCCGCTTGGACATCGCACGACTGACCCGGGACTCCTTGTGGGCACGGCCCTCCAGATATCCGGAGTCGCGGTGGAACATCCGGTGCTGGACGTCGCGGTAGCGCTTGGCGGCCATCAGGGTGCGGCGGTCGGTCCCGGGCACGGCGCGTTCCAGCAGATGGACGTCGGCCTCCTTGCCCGTCTTGACGATCCCCAGCTCGCTGTCGACGGCGGCGAGCTCGGTCACCACCCACTCGGGACGGGGCTCGGGCCCCTTCTCGGTCGGGGTGGACCGGTCCCAGGTGGACCAGCGGTCCCCCTCGGGAGGGCCGTCGGAGGCATCGGGAGTTACGGCGTCCCAGGCGGCTTCGTCCCCGGTGACCCCGGAGTCTGCGGCCGGTTCGGCCGCCGGGAGCCGGAAGCGGGCGGCCTGGTCGGCGAAGGACTCCTCGAAGGCGGCCTCGTCGTCGTGGTGGTTCCGCCGGTTGCGGCCCTTGGGCCGGATGCGGGCGAAGGACTCACTGTCGGCAAAGCGGTCACGCACTGCGGTGATCTCCTGTGGGTGAGCCCACCGGAGTGCAGCGTTGGTGAACGCTTCGTCAGCCGGCAGGCAGGTGGCGGGAAAAGGCGTCTGGCGCGCATGCGGAAGCGCGCCGCGTCACGGCGGCAGCCATCGGGACGCACCTCCTCCCTCTCGTCACACACAGGCCGAACAGGCCCGCACTGCAGGAACCGGATCAGAGTACCGACTCCCCCGCGGGACGCAATCCGATTTCCGAATGCCCCGCGACGGACGGGCCCGCCCCGGTCCGCGCCTCTCCCGGCCGGCGCTCCGCTCGGCACTCCGCTCGGCCTCCGGCATCCGTACGCACCAGCGGCGCACCGATCGACGGCGCCCGTCCCCACCTCACGGAGGGACAGTCTCCAGGCGGTCCGCGGTCCACGCTTGCGGGACACATCGCCGCAGGTGAACAGAGCAGGGGCCGCCTTGACAGCGGTTTTCGCACCGCCATAGCGTCGCCTCATGAGCGAGCCCCGGACCGAGCCCGGCGAGGGCTTCCACCCTCACCTCACCGACCGCACGGAGACCTCCGGCGCCCCCGCCGCCACCCGGCTGTACCATGTGCGCGCCGGCGCTCTCGACGGCGACACCGCTCAGACCGGCGGCATGCGGCGGCTCGCCGCCGTCAGCGGGCGGACCGTCGGCGCGGAGCGGCTGTGGATGGGGCAGACCCATGTCGCCCCTTCGACGTCGTCCGGTGACCACCATCACGGCGAGTCCGAGACCGCCATCTACGTGGTGAGCGGGCACCCCGAGTTCGTCTTCCTGGACGACTCCGGTGGCGAGGCCGTGGAGGTGCGGCTGCGCACCTCACCGGGCGACTACGTCTTCGTTCCCCCGTTCGTGCCGCACCGCGAGGAGAACCCGGACCCCGACCACGAAGCCGTCGTCGTCATCGCCCGGAGCACCCAGGAGGCCATCGTGGTCAACCTCCCCCGTCTGTACGCACTCCCCTCCACCGAGGCCTGATCCGGAGCTGCCGACGACAACCAGTCCTTCGCCGGCGGCGTCCGGGGAGCCCGTGACTGGGCGGTTCGGCCTCGGTCCGGGGCCCCGGTTCCGCGCCGGGCGAGGCTCTACCCGCTGATGTGCGGCGCCCGCCGCCTTCCGGATCCTCCTCCGCACGCCGTCCCTGTGGGCGGGAACGGGGACGGCCCCCGGTGCGCCCCGTCTGCGGCGGCTGGAGTTACGGCTGTGAGCGGAGGCCGTCGAGGATGAGTGCGAGCATCCGGGGGGCCCGGTCTCCGGGGCCGGGCGGGGTGCGCCACAGGGCGCCGGTGAACTGGAGGAAATCGCCGGGGTCCGCGTCGTGGCGGATGGTGCCGTCCGTCTTGCCGGCGTCGAGGAGTTCGGTGATGGCGGCGATGACGGGGCCATAGCTCTGCTCGGTGATCGCCTGGTGCGCACCGGCGCTGAGGGCGTCACCGAGGCCGTGCTTTCTGCGCATGGCTTCGACGAGGCCGGCCGTCCAGTGGCCCAGGGCTTCGAGCGGTGTCATCCGGGCCAGCAGGTCGGGCACCGCGCCGGTGATGCGTTCGACCTCGTCCTGGTAGACGGCGAGGAGCAGTGCCTCGCGGGTGGGGAAGTTTCGGTACAGGGTGCCGGCGCCGACGCCGGCCCGCTGCGCGACCCGGTTCATGGAGGTGTCGCCGTCCTCGGCGAACGCCTCGCGGGCGGCCGCGAGGATGCGTGCCCGGTTCTCCAGCGCGTCTGATCGGACCACGAGACCTCACCTTGCTAAGCGGAGAGCTCTCCACTAAGTTAATCGGAGAGCTCTCCACTTACTTTAGAGGGGCGTCATGCAGTACATCAAGCTGGGCCCGACCGGCATGGACGTGTCACCGATCGCCATCGGCGCGATGACCTACGGCGAGCCCGACCGCGGGCACCCGGTATGGTCACTGGGCGAGGAGGACGCCCGTCCGCTCATCCGCCACGCGGTGGAGGCGGGGATCAACTTCTTCGACACCGCGAACATGTACTCCAACGGATCCAGCGAGGAGATCCTCGGCCGGGCGCTCAGGGACTTCGCCGACCGCGACGCGGTGGTGATCGCCACAAAACTGCGTCATCCGATGCGGCAGGGCCCGAACGGGCGGGGTCTGTCCCGCAAGGCCGTCATGACCGAGGTCGAGCACTCGCTGCGCCGGCTGGGGACCGACTACATCGACCTCTACCAGATTCACCGCAACGACCGCTCCACCCCGTGGGAGGAGACTCTGGAGGCGCTCAGCGACCTGGTGAAGGCGGGCAAGGTGCGCTACCTGGGCGCCTCGTCCATGCACGCATGGGAGTTCGCCAAAGCGCTGCACCTGCAGAAGCAGAACGGCTGGGCGCGGTTCGTGTCGATGCAGGACCACTACAACCTTCTCGCCCGCGAGGAGGAGCGCGAGATGATCCCGCTGTGCCTGGACACGGGTGTCGGCACGATCATCTGGTCGCCACTGGCCCGTGGCCGCCTCGCCCGCGCATGGCACGACGCCCGCTCGACGGTGCGCTCCGAGACGGACGGAGCTTACGCGGACCTGCTCTACTCGCCCCAGCAGGAGGCATCCAACCACGCCATCATCGACGCGGTCGGTCAAGTGGCGAACGCCCGCGGCGTCAGCCGCGCCCAGATCGCGCTCGCATGGCTGCGGCGCCAGCCTGTCGTCACCGCCCCGCTGGTCGGCGCCGGCTCGATCCGGCAGATCGACGAGGCGGTGGCCTCCCTCGACATCGACCTCACCGACCAGGAGGCGCGCACCCTGGAGGCCCCGTACACCCCGCGCTACGACTGGCAGGGGATTTCGGACGAGGCCGAGATGGAGGCCATCCGCAGGCGCGTCCCCGGAATGGCGCTCTCGTGAACCTCACCGTCCGCTGACGGCCGCTGAGTTCAGCGCTGCCACCGCGCGGGGCGGGGCAGGGCCGGCCGCATCCGCCGCTGCGCACGAGCCGGGGACCGAGGAGAGACAGACGACCGGGGTGCTGGTCACCGGGAGAGCCGCAATACCTCGGTAGTTGGTGCGTGCTCGCGCTGCCGCAGGCCGGCCACGCCCGTGGGCACCACCGTACGCGTCCTCGGACGTGGCGATGACGGCGAGCCGTGCTGGTCGTCGAGTACGGCTCGGCCCCGCCGTACGTCCAGGCTCCGGAATCACCTCGGGGAAGCGGCAGGCCCGGCGGTAGAGTCCCACCGCCGGGGCCCACCGACCCGGTCCAGCAGGCAGGAAGGAAGTCCGGCAGCCGTGTCCGATTTCGACGAGGCCGAGCGACAGATATGGGCCGGCCGGGCCGAGGCGTTCCGTGACAGCTTCGCCAGACTCTGCGCGCACACCGCCCCCGCCCTCCTCGACGCAGCCGGGGTCGGCCCGGGCACCCGGCTGCTCGACGTCGGCACCGGCAGCGGCACCGTCGCCGCCGCGGCCTGCGCCCGGAACGCCCGGGTGTTCGCCGTCGACGCCGAGCCGGGAATGGTCACGCTGGCGCGGCGCGCCGCACCCGAGGCCCACCTGAGCGTCGCCGCTCTCCCCGGTCTGCCGTTCGCCCCGGGCAGCTTCGACGCCGTGGTCGCCAACTTCGTCATCAACCACGTGGGCCGGCCGGCCGCCGCCCTGGCCGCGCTCCGCTCCGCGGCGCAGCCCGGCGGCCGGGTCGCCGCCACCATCTGGTGCGATCCTCTCGGGGCCGGCCATGAACTGCTGAACCGCGCCGTCGCCGAGGCCGGTGCGCAGCCGCCCGCGGATCTGCCCCGGCTCGACCCCGCGGACGACTTCCCGCGTACCGGGGCAGGCTTCGTCGCGCTCTTCGAGGGCGCCGGCTTCACGGACGTCGCCTGCCAGCCGGTCGTCTGGGACCACGTCGCACAGCCCGCCGAGTGGTGGGGCGGCGCCGCGGCCGGGGTGGGTCTGATCAGCCAGGCCATCAGCCGGCAGGATGCCGGCACGGTCGCCCGGATCAAGGCCGCGTACGACCGCCTGGTGCCGCAGTACTCGGGGCCGGACGGCTCGCTGGTGCTGCGCTACCACGCGCTGCTGGCCCGCGGTCGCGCCTGACGGCGGGTCACGTCGCGATCGCGTGCGCGTTCAGCGGATCGTCAGGCCGAGGTCCCGCTGGAGGGCCTGCGCCTGCTCCGGGGTGGTCAGGACCATGATGCTGTCGTAGACGCCGTGCCGCTCGCGTGCGAAGTCGACGAGCCGGAACGAGCGGGGATCGCCGTCCGGGGAGACCTCGGCGATGGCGTCGCAGGCGGCCAACTGGTCGTAGTACTCGTCGGAGAAGTGCTCGGCGGGAATGGACACCGGCCGGCCGTTGCACCGGAACTCCAGGACGTCGTCGCGGGAGTCGCCCTCGAACTCCCCTTCGTGCAGGCGGACGTCGCTGACGGTGACCGCACCGCCGGTGACCGCCGCCGCCTCCTCCAGGAGCCAGGCGTACCCGGGCTCCAGGTAGTCGATGTCGTCCGCGTGGACGGAGACCGCCAGGCCGAAGCTCACCAGGGTGCAGGCGACCTCGTAGGGCTTCAGTTCGTCGTGCGCGTAGGCGGCGAAGTCGTCGAGGACCGACTGCGCCTTCTGCTTCGACACCATTCCGATCTCCTGGAGGACCACGGCCACGCGCTCGTACGTCATCGGTGAGGTGTTCGGCATACGGGCATCCTGTCAGCGGGTGACGGGGTCATGGGCCACTTGCGCCCGTTCCGCCTCTCCGGTCGCGGTCAGCCCGCTGAGCCGTGCCGATCGGGGGGACGGTCCGCTGACAGCAGGCTCCGGGCCGGCGTCGGCGCGGACCCGCGTCCCGCTCGACGACGGGCCGTTGACTCGCGGATGTCTCACCACGCCGTGGAGGCCGAGCCGCCGCTCCGGTCCCGCAGAATGCGTTCGAACCAGTCCGCGGTCACGTCCGCGCACCGGCCGGGTGAACCCGCCGCATGGAGCGTCCCCACCACCGACTCCCCCCGAGGGGTGTGTACATCTGGTTGTGGAGTTCGCTGCCCAGCACGCCCTGTCCGTCGAAGAAGACGCCGAAGACATGGGAGACGACATCGGTTGCCGCCCTCACCAGGCACAGTACGGCCAGCAGGTGGGCGAATCCGCTCTCCTCGGGGCGGAGGACAAAGGTTTCCTCGGGGTCGCACGGCCAGGTGGCGGCCCGGTCGCGCAGTACGGAGACATATCTCCGCCCTGCGGCGTCCAGCGTTGCGGATGCGTCGTCGTCGGCATCCCCGACGGAGAACCAGGGCATGTTCACGCGGTCGTCCACGGCCCGCACCCTAGCCACCGGGTATCCGCCGGCACGCGCGCGGTGCCCGGCAGCGGTGTGGCGCGGCGGCCGGAGCCGCCGCGCCACGTGTTGCGGTGGTGCGTGTGTGTCAGTCACCGCGTTTGTTGCCGGACTTGCCAGCAGCGCCGGTGTGTCAGCTCGTGCTGCAGCTGACCGTTGGCCAGGTCCAGGTGCCGTTGGTCATCAGGGTCATGCCCCAGTTGTTGCCCGAGCCGTTGGGGGTGGCGACCAGCGTCTGCGCGTCGGGGTAGGACGCGTTGATGTTCCAGGTCGCGCTGATCTTCTCCGGGGAGGGGACCTTCACGGTCACCTTCCAGTTGCTGGAGCCGCTGACCGAGACGTTGAGGTTGTACCGGTCGCTCCACTGCTGGCCGGCGGACAGGGTCGCGGTGCAGCCGCCGCCGCCGCCGGTGGTGCCGCCCGTGGTGCCACCCGTAGTGCCGCCCGTGGTACCACCGGTGGTGCCACCGCTGGTGCCTCCGGAGGAGGAGCCGACGGTGATGTTGGAGCTGCCACTGCTCTGGTAACCCTCAGTGGCGAGGATCTCGTAGTTCGGAGTGCCGAGGTTCAGGCCCGCGGACTTCCACGCGTTGAAGATGTTGGACACGGTGATGGTGCCGCCCGTGCGCTTCGCCTGGCGGACCGCCCAGTACTGGTAGAACGTCGCGGTGCCCTGGATGGACGGCTGGTTGACGCGC
>NZ_LIQR01000214.1 GCF_001418575.1 Peterkaempfera griseoplana | reverse complement strand
TGGGCGGCGGTGTGCTCCACCGGCCGTCCCAGGACGTCCGGCAGGTCCTCCCCGGTGAGGCGGTGGCCGAGGTGCTCCGCGACCTCGACGGCGGCCTGCCACCAGAGGTCCTCGGTGTCGACGAGGGTTCCGTCCATGTCGAAGAGGACGGCGGCGGGCAGGGCGGTTGCGGTGGGGGGCCGGTGCACGAGACGGGGTCCTTGCAGAGAGGGTGGGGTGGTGGGTCGGTACGGGAGCCGGCGGCGGCTCCGGCAAGCAGGATGGCAGGGGCTGCGGGGTTGTGGACATACCGCGTCGCAGGAGCCGGGCGCCGCACCCGCCCCCTCCCGCGGGGGCGAGAGGGGGCGGCGGGTCTCAGGCGCGCCGGTCGACCAGGACCGGGCGGTCCGGGAGGACGGCCGTGACGGCGGTGCCGGCCGGGAGCACCGCGGCTTGCTCGGTGCTCAGATCGGCCTTGACCTCGGTGCCGTCGGCCAGGCGCAGCGTCAGGCGGGTGACCGCGCCGAGGAAGGAGGTGGCGGTGACGCGGGCGGTCCCCCGGTCGTCGGCGGTCACCTGGACGGCCTCGGGCCGTACCAGGACCTCGATCGCCCCGTCGGCGGGGATGTCTCCGTCCGCCGGCAGCCTGCGGCCGAGCACCTCCACCAGGCCGTCCCCGGTACGGAGCGCGGGGATGCGGCTCATGGTGCCGACGAACTCGGCGACGAAGGCGGTCGCCGGCCGCGCATACAGCTCCGCCGGGGCGGCGCACTGCTCCAGCCGTCCCGCGCGCAGCACCGCGACCCGGTCCGCCATCGACAGCGCCTCCTCCTGGTCGTGGGTGACGAAGAGGGTGGTGATTCCCAGCTCCTGCTGGAGCCGGCGGATCTCCTCGCGGAGCGTCAGCCGTACCTTGGCGTCCAGCGCCGACAGCGGTTCGTCCAGCAGCAGCACCCGCGGCCGCAGTGCGAGCGCCCGGGCGAGGGCGATGCGCTGCTGCTGACCGCCGGACATCTGGTGCGGATAGCGGTCGGCGAGCTGCGGCAGCCCCACCAGGGCCAGCAGTTCGGCGGCGCGCGCCCGCCGCTCGGCCCGGCCGGTGCCGCGCACCTTCAGCCCGAAGGCCACGTTGTCGGCGGCCGTCAGGTGGGGGAAGAGGCTGTACGACTGGAAGACCATGCCCGCGTCGCGCCGGTGCGCCGGCACCGGGGTGACGTCCTTGCCGTCGACCAGCACTTCGCCCGAGTCGGGGTGCTCGAAGCCCGCCAGCATCCGCAGCGCGGTGGTCTTGCCGCAGCCCGAGGGGCCCAGCAGGGCCAGCAGCTCTCCCGGTCGCGCGGTCAGGTTCAGTCCGTCCAGGGCGGTGGTGGCGCCGAAGGACCGGCGCAGGCCGCGGAACTCCACGGTTGCGCCGCCCGCCTCGCGGACGGCGGGGGCTTCGACGGCGGTGGCGGTCACGGGATCTCCTGGGCGGTGGGAGCCGGCGCTGCGGCGCTGCGGCGGGGGGTGCGGGACGGGCGGCCGCGTCCGGCGGCGGCGAGGATCAGCAGCAGCGCCCAGGTGAGGAGGAGGCTGAGCACGGAGACGGCCACCGAGGTCTGGGCCTGGCTGTTGCCGATGCTGTAGATCCACACGGCGAAGGGCATGTACCCGAGGATCGAGGCGACGGTGAACTCTCCGAGCACCAGGGCCAGGGTGAGGAACGCAGTGTTCAGCAGGGCGCCCCGCAGGTTGGGCAGGACCACCTGGACGACGGCCCGCGGCCAGTTGGCGCCGCAGCTGCGTGCGGCCTCCACCAGGGTGGCGAGGTCCAGCGCGCGCAGTCCCGAGTCCAGGGTCCGGTAGGCGAGCGGCAGCGCCATCAGGACGTACGCCAGCACCAGCACCACGGGGAAGCCGGGGTCCTGGATGGCGTTGATGGTCTGGAAGAACGGGGTGTGCGACAGGTGGTCCGGCCCCCATCGCAGGACCGAGTTGATGCCCGCGGTCAGCGCGACCGCGGGAACGACCAGCGGCAGGGAGCAGACGATCTCCACCAGGGCGCGCAACCGGGGGGCGGTGAGCCGTACCGCGACCAGGGCGGGGACGAGCAGCAGCAGGACGGCTGCGACGGTCGCCGCAGCGAGTTCCAGGGTGAGCCGGAGGCTGGAGGCGAAGCCCTCGGTGCCGACGATGCCGGTGTAGGCGCCCAGGGTGAGGCCCTCGCCCGGCACATCCACAGTGAAGATCACCGAGAGGAGCATCGGCCCCAGGAAGTACAGCCCGGCGATCAGGGCGACCGCGCCGCGCCAGAACTGCGGCCGGCGGCGGCGCCGGGTCTCGGTCAGCGCAGCCATCGGGCACTCCTCCGCTGCAGCGGGACGTAGACGGCCATCACCAGGCCGGCGATCACGATCATGTCCAGGCTGAGGGCCAGCGCCACATTGCCCTGGCCGACCAGGACGTTGCCGGAGAGCGCGTCGGCGATCTGCAGCGTGATCAGCGGCACCGAGCTGCCCACCATGGCGGCTGCGGTGGCATAGGCGGCGAAGGCGCTGCCGAAGAGCAGCACGAAGCCGCCCAGCAGTGAGGGCGTCAGGATCGGCAGGGCGACGTGCCGCCAGTACTGCGCGGTCGTGGCGCCGTTGTTCTGTGCGGCCTCCCGCCACTGCTTGCGCAGCCCCTCCAGGGCCGGGGTGATGGTGAGCACCATCAGCGGCACCAGGAAGTAGAGGTAGACCAGGGTCAGGCCGGAGAAGGTGTACAGGCTCCAGCCGTGGTCGCTGAGGTGCAGCCGGCGGGTCAGTTCTCCGGCGTTGCCGAGGGTGGCGACGAAGGCGAAGGCCAGCGGGACGCCGCCGAAGTTGGCGAGCACGCCGGAGGCCGCCAGCACCGCCTCGCGCAGCGCCCGGAAGCGGGAGGTGGTGACCGCGTGCGCCAGGGGCAGACCCAGCACCACGCCGATGAAGGCGGTGAGCGCGGAAAGCTTGACGCTGCCGACGAGCGCGGTGAGATAGGCGCCGTGCACCGACGAGGACAGG
Organism: Peterkaempfera griseoplana; assembly: GCF_001418575.1. GTDB lineage: Bacteria > Actinomycetota > Actinomycetes > Streptomycetales > Streptomycetaceae > Peterkaempfera > Peterkaempfera griseoplana. The sequence goes on along the minus strand of NZ_LIQR01000214.1, from coordinate 5,277 downwards.
TTGGCCGTCGTCCACTGGGCGCCGCCGGGGGCGTCCGCGCTGGTGGTGAACGCGCCGAGGGCGATCGCGACGGCCGGGAGGCCGAAGACGACGGCGACGAAGAGGAGCAGCGGCAGGACGGCGAGCCAGCCGGCCGCGCGGGGGCGGCCGCCGCGGGCGGCCGGCCTGGTGTGTGGGGGCGCGACTGCGGCCCCCGCACCGCCGGCACCCTCGGGAGAGGGGCCGGCGGTGGGGGACGGCGTCGCGGCGGGAGCCGTGGTCATCGCGCTGATCAGCCGGAGACGGCCTTGGACCAGCCCTCGGTGACGACCTTCTTGGCCGCGTCCACCTGGGCGTCGGTGGGGAAGGTGAAGCTGCCGGAGACCGCGGGCAGCGCGGCGGCGGCCGCGGTGTCCAGGGTGCCGGCCTGCTTCATGGCGTCCATCAGCACGGGGCGGGCGAAGCCCTTGAGGAACAGGTTCTGGCCCTCGGCGCTGTAGAGGTACTCCTGCCACAGGCGGGCGGCGGCCGGGTGCGGCGCCCACTTGTTGATGGCCTGGTTGTAGTACTGGGCGTACAGGCCGTCGGACGGGACGCTGACCTTCCAGTCCAGGCCCTTGGACTTGAACTCGGTGGCGTAGCTGGCGTTGAGGTAGTCCCAGTCGATGCTGATCGGCGTCTCGCCCTTCTCGACGGTCGCCGGGGTGGACTCCACCGGGTTGTAGTTGCCGCTCTTCTTCAGCTTGGAGAAGAAGTCGAGGCCGGGCTGGACGTTGTCCAGGCTGCCGCCGTTGGCGAGCGCCGAGGCGTAGAAGCCGCCGAAGGCGGAGCCCGACTTGGTGGGGTTGCCGTTCATCGCGACCTGGCCCTTGTACTCGGGCTTGAGCAGGTCGGCGAAGGTGGTCGGGCAGTTCTTGACCCGCTTGGCGTCGCAGCCGATGGAGATGTAGCCGCCGTAGTCGTTGTAGCGCAGACCCTGGGCGTCCTTCTGGCCGGCCGGGATCTTGTCGAAGTCGACGACCTTGTAGGGGGCGAGGAGGCCCTGCTGGGCGGCGGAGGTCGCGAAGGCGCTGCCGAGGTCCACCACGTCGGGGGCGCGGTCCTGGCCCTTGCGGGAGGTGATGGCGTTGATCTCGTCCTGGCTGGAACCGTCGGGGTTCTCGTCCTCGATGGTGATGCCGTACTTCTTCTGGAAGCCGTCGATGATCTCGCCGTAGTTGGCCCAGTCCCGCGGGAGGGTGATGACGTGCAGCTTCCCCTCCTTCTTGGCCGCGGCGACGAGTGCGTCCATGCCGCCGAAGTCGGCTGCGGAGGTGGCGGTCGCCGCGCTCTTGCCACCGTCGGCGGAGGTGGTGGTGGTGCTGGGGGCGGAGCCGCAGGCGGAGAGGGAGAGCGCAGCGGCGGTGAGACCGACGGCCAGGGCGGCGGCGCGGGCACGGTGGACAGTCACGGATTTTCTCCTGGAGAGACGGCGGGGCCCGCGGCAGGCGCTGGGCCCCGTCGGGAGGTGCATGGGTTGGCTGTACAACTCGACCCCAGTACTACGGACGGGGATGACCGAAAGGTGAACAGCCCGGCGAGAACCGGCGGACGTTGCCGTAACGCCGCGCTTCCCGGCCGCCCGGCGGGTGCCCGCGCGGCCACCCGCCGGGCGGCCGGCGGACGACCAGCGGATAGGGTCGCCGGGACGGCCGTGCCCTCCGGCGCGGCGACACAGCCGCCAGGAGGGACGTTGCAGGACGACGGGGCGCGACCGGTCGGGGCCGGCGGCACGCTGTACCGCCGGGTGGCGGCCGACCTCCGCGAGGCCATCACGGCCGGGTCCTACGGCTCCGGCGGCAGACTCCCGGCCGAGGGGGCCCTGGCGAAGCACTACGGCGTCTCCCGCGGCACCATCCGGCAGGCCCTCGCCGTACTGCGCTCCGACGGCCTGGTCACCTCTCGCCGCGGCACCCGCCGTGTGGTGCTGGGCACCGCACGGGTGCAAAGCTTCTCGGAACTGCTCAGTTTCACCAGCTGGGCGCGGTCGGTGGGCGAGGAGCCCGGCGGCGCCATGGAGTCGCTGGCACGGCGCCCGGCGGACGAGCGGGAGTGCGAGCAGCTGCGCCTGGAGCCCGGTAGCGAGGTGTATGTGACGCTGCGTCTGCGCACCCTCTCCGGCCGGCCGGTGATGATCGAACGCACCGTGTACCCGCCCAGGGTCGGCGAGGTGGTGGCGCAACTGCCGGCGGACGCCGTGTCGCACACCGAGCTGCTCCTCGAGCACGGCATCGTCTTCTCGGACGCCGACCACACCATCGACCTGGTCCATGCGGACACCGACGACTCCAGGCTCCTGGGCTGCGCGGCCGGCGAGGCGTTGCTGCGGGAGCGCCGTCGCTCGACCGACCCGGCGGGTGTGCCCGTGGAGTTGTCCGAGGACCGTTATCTGCCGGGTACCGTCGCCTTCACCGTGCACAACTCCCTTGCAGCGTCGGCTCTCTCGCGCAGGCACCACCCGGTACCGGAGCAGCACCCAGCAGAGCAGCACGCAGCGGACCGGCGCATACCGGAGCAGCACGCAGCGGACCAGCAGGCGCCGGGTGCCGCGGAGGGGTGACCCAGCCCCCGCGGCACGGCCGGGTACGCCGCGACGTACCCGGCCGCTCCCCGGGCTCAGCGGCGCAGCAGCGCGGTGAGCAGGGGCCGGAAGTGCTCGAAGTCCGGGGCTGTGGCCTCGGCGTCCTTCGCCTGCTCGTCCCAGCGGCGTACGGCGACGGCGTCGGCCGCGCCCGGCAGCGCGGCGAAGGCGGCCGCCTCCGTCTCGTCCATCGGGCCGCCCTGCACCTGGAGGGTGTACTCGGAGGCCTCGGAGAGCCGGGCGCGGTACCCCGGCTCCACGGCACACAGATAGCGCTTGGCGGCCACGTGCAGCCGTACCGGTTCGGTGACCTCCGGGCCGAACCAGCGGGCCAGCAGGTCGGCGCCGGTGTGGCTGTGCCGGTTGTCGGTGCCGGACATCAGCTCCCGGCCGCTGACCGGGCCCTGGAAGTGGCCGATGTCGTGCAGCAGGGCGGCCGCCACCAGGTGCGCCGGGGCGCCCGCGGCCTCGGCGAGCGCGCCGGCCTGGAGCATGTGCTGGGCGATGGTGACGGGCTCCCCGAGGTACTCGGCGGCTCCGGGGCCGGCGAGGAGTTCGGCCAGTTCGTCCAGTCCGTGCAGTTCGTCCAGAGCGGCGCCGCGGCGCAGTACGGCCAGGGTGCCGGCGAGCCCGTCCAGGTCGGCGTAGCAGCCCTGGAGGTGGCGGGCTCCGCTCTGCTCGAAGGCGGTACGGGCGTGCAGCAGCCGGGTGTTGTCGAAGACCAGGCAGTCTCCGGGGGCCAGCCGGAAGTCCAGTTGCAGCCCGGGGCGGAGCAGCAGTTCGGCGAAGGTGCGGTAGGCCGTGTAGAAGGCGTCCAGTTCGGCGGCCGGGAGACGCAGGGTGCCGATGGACCGGTTGTTGAAGCGCACCTCGCGGATCCGGCCCAGGGGGTCGGTGCCGATCAGCGGCCGCAGGGCGGTCAGCTCGGTGCGGGCGTCGCGGTAGACGAACGGCACGGGGGTGCGGGTGAGTACAGCGAACGCCTCCGGGTCCTCCTCGCGCAGCAGCGCGGCGGCCTGGAAGCCGTCGACCAGCCCGGAGTCGCCGCCCTCGGCGGCGTTGCTGAGGCAGTGCAACAGCTGGACGGTCGGGACGGGGTCGCGGTAGGGGTTGTCGGTGTGGGGGGTGATGCGTGCCGCGGAGAAGGCGAGGTTGTCGGGGTTCGGCTCCACCCGGACGTCGAAGAGCCTGCCGTAGTTGGTCTCCCGGACGAAGCCGAAGGTCTCCGCGACGGCCAGCACCTGGCCCTCCTCGGTGGGGACGGCGCGCAGCAGGGCGAAGCCGAGCCGCTGCACGGCCTGCAGGATCCGGGCGCGCTCTGCGGGGACGGCCAGGTACGTCGCCCAGTCGGCCTGCGGCAGCGCTCCGGCGAGGTCGGCGGCCCGCCACAGCTGCTTGCCCGCCTCGCTGCGGGGGTCCGGCTCTGCCGTCCCGCCGGGCCGGTGGGCGAGCAGCCACTGCGCGGGGTAGCGGGAGCGGTGGCCGTCCGGGGACCAGACGACCTCCGTCACGGCTGCTCCGTCGTCCTCCCTCGGAGTGGCGGAGGCGACGGCGAGTTCTCGCGGCAGGTCGGTGATCTGGAAGAGCTTCTGGCCGCTGTGCGGGTCGCGGCACTCGGGGCACGGGCAGTTGTCCCGAAGCCACATGGGGGGCAGCGCGCCGATCAGGACGGTGGGCTCGTCGGTGGCGGGCTCGTCGGTGGCGGGCTCGTCGGCGGGGGTTGCGGCGCTGGACACGGCCGGCATGGTCGTCCTCCGGGATGGTGCGGGGTACAAAGTTGTACAGCCAACTTTTTCCGCGCCCGATGTCCGCACGGCGATCACAGCGGCACGGAGAGGTGAAGCTGCGGCGTCCGCACCGCGCCGGCCGCCGCCACCGCCCCGCGGGTGACCGCGGGGCCGGGCCCGGCCGCCACCGCGGGTGTGGTGACGGCGCGGGCCGGATGCTTCCGTTCTGACGAACATTCAGCTCGTGGCTCGTCCTGCTCACGGGCGTGACGGTTACGTAGGGTTATGATCGGGACGGCCGCCGAGCAGAGGTGCACGACCTGATGTGCCGGCCACTTCCTGCTCCGAAGTGATGGCGTGCCTCACTCGACGTCCGTCCGCAGGCCGGACGCCTCGTCACTCGGGCGGGCTCGTACGGGCGACCCGGGCCGAAGGGCGGGGTACGGCGACCTGTCTGCTGACCCGAACAGTAAGGCCCCGCAGGTGTGGCACAAGGCAGACCGCGACGCTCGTACCCGCCCGTGGGTCACCTCCGGCGCAGCTCTGGGCTGCACCGGCCTGCTGGCATGCCTGTGGTGGGCGGCACCGGCGCTGAGCCCCGGAGGCGGCGGGCCCGAAGAGAGGAGCGCGGACGGCCGCGGCCAGGCCGTGATGGCGACTCCTGACAGGGATCGCCCCGTGGTCGACCTCAGTATGCGGCTCGCGCCGGACCTCGGGAGCGCCACCGGAAGAGAAACCATTCTCTTCACCCCCGACGCGCGGGTCTGCCGGGTGGTGCTGCGCCTGTGGGCCAACGCTCCCTCCGTCGCGGGCAACGGCTCCCGGATGACGCTGGACCGGGTCACGGTGGACGGCGTCGGCCGCCCCGTGCGGATGCGCTCCGCCGGGGCGGAGCAGGGCACCGCGGGAACACTTGCGGAGGTGCCGTTGAGGACGTGCCGGCCGGCCGGC
>NZ_LIQR01000213.1 GCF_001418575.1 Peterkaempfera griseoplana | reverse complement strand
TCGTGGCGCTGCTGGTGCAGGCGACCCTGGTGCAGGTGCTGCGGGCCGGGAGGTACGACGCCAGCCCGGCCAACCGCCGGGCGACCGTCGAGCGCTACGCCCGGCCGCGCGGCGACATCCTGGTCGACGGCCGCCGGATCACCGGCTCCCGGGCCACCGGACGGATGCTGAAGTACCGGCGCACCTACACCGACGGTCCGCTCTACGCAGCGGTGACGGGCTACTCCTCGCAGATCTACGGCAACTCCCTGCTGGAGGGCGTGGAGGACGGGGTGCTCTCGGGCACCGATCCCCGGCTGGCCGGCTTCGCCCCGTGGAGCGCGCTCACCCGCAGACCGCAGCCCGGCGGGAACGTGGTCACCACCATCGACGCCGCCGCCCAGCGGGCCGCCCTGAAGGCGATGGACGGCAAGCGGGGCGCGGTCGCCGCGGTGGAACCCGCCACCGGGCGGGTCCTGGCACTGGTGAGCACCCCCTCGTACGACCCCGGGAGCTTCGCCGGATCGTCGGACGCCGACCGCAGGGCCTGGGGCCGGCTGCAGGCCGACCCGCTGCAGCCGATGCTGAACCGGGCGCTGCGGCAGACCTATCCGCCGGGTTCGACCTTCAAAGTGGTCACGGCGGCGGCGGCGCTCACCGCCGGCGCCGACCCGGACGCCCCCACCGACACCCCCGAGCCGCTGCGGCTGCCGAACTCGGACCGGGAGCTCACCAATGAGGCACCCGGCTGCCTGGACGCCACCCTGCGGTTCGCCCTGATCCGCTCCTGCAACACCGTCTACGCCAAGGTGGGTGTGGAGGCGGGCCTGGACCGGATGGTGCGGCAGGCCGAGGCGTTCGGCTTCAACGACCCGCACCTCACCATCCCGGTGGGTGTCGCGGGCAGCGTCTTCGACACCCGGATGGACCCGGCCCGGCTGGCACTGTCGTCCATCGGCCAGTACGACACCCGGGCCACCCCGCTGCAGATGGCCATGGTCGCGGCCGGGGTGGCCAACGGCGGCAGGATCATGCGGCCCCGGCTGGTGGACCGGCTCACCAGGTCCGACGGCACCGCCGTCGCCCTGCTGTCGGAGAAGGCCTACCGGCAGGCGGTGGACGCGCGGGTCGCCGCCGAGTTGCGGTCGATGATGGAGGGCGTGGTCGCCGAGGGGACGGGCACCAATGCGCAGATCCCCGGCGCGGTGGTCGGCGGCAAGACCGGAACCGCGCAGAACGGCCTGGAGAACCGCGGCACCCCGTACGCCTGGTTCATCGGCTATGCGGGCAGGGACGGCGCGGCGCCCGCGGTGGCCCTGGCGGTGGTGATCGAGGACAGCGACGCCGGGCGGGCCGACATCAGCGGTGGCGGCCTGGCCGCGCCGGTCGCCAGGGCGGTGATGGAGGCGGTGCTGAAGGGCGGCTGACGCCGGCGCGCTCCGGCCGGGGGTCAGCCGCGGAAGAGGTTCCGTCCCACGTCCGGGGGTGCGACGTCCCGGGTGGGCTCGCCGTCGACGCCGGGGGTGGTCATGCCCGGGATGGGCTCGGTCGTCGTCCGGCGCAGCAGGACCGCGCCGTCCCGGCTCCACACCGCCGTGTACCCGTGGCCCAGCAGCAGCTGGATCCGCTGCTGCTGCTCCTCCACGGTGGCGAAGGGGAAGGCGCGGACGCCGCTGCGCATCAGGACGTACTCCCGGCCGTGCGGGACGGCGTCGACGATGACGACGTCGGCGCGGGCGGTGAGATGGGGGGCGACATTGTTGTCCGCCTCCACCGAGGCGCCGTCGGGGATGAGGGCGGCCGCCTGTATCAGTGCCCTGCGGTCTGCGGGGGGCGACCAGATCCGGGGGTTGGCGAGTCCGTAGAGGCCCAGGCAGGAGGTGGCCACCAGATTGCACAGGGCGGCGCCGATGCCCAGCACACGGGCCGCCCGGCGCAGTCGCGGGCGGCCGGTGCGGCCCCAGCGTCCCACCGCCTCCAGCGCGGCGACCAGCAGGACGGGCCAGAGGAAGGCGTCGTAGTGGTGGGTGACCGGCCAGTGGTTGGGGTTGTCGGAGAGCAGCCGTTCGGCCAGCAGCGGCGCCGCCATCAGGACGGTGGGCGAGCCCAGCGGCAGCAGCACCAGGGTGCCGAGCAGCCAGAGCAGCAGCGCGGGCTTGATCAGCGGGGTGGTGGCGGCCTGCAGCAGCAGCGCCGGATCAGCGGCGACCCTGGCCAGGGCGGAGCCTGCGTCCGGGCCGAGACTTCCGTAGTTCCAGTAGTAGCCGGGCTCACCGCCGAGGGCCGGGATGACCCAGCGGATCGTGGCCAGCGAGCAGATCGGGCCGAGGAGCAGGAGAGCCACGCCCATGGCCCGGCCGGGACCGTCCCCGGGGCGGCGCGAGCGGACGGCCAGCACCGCACCGAAGGCGCCCACCAGCAGGCCCAGGTCCTCCTTGGTGCAGAGCAGCAGCACCGCGCAGAGGGCGACGGACCGGTACCGGCGGGCCATGCCGCGCTCCAGGAGCAGCAGGGTCAGCGGGACCGCGAAGGCCACCTCGTGGAAGCCGGTGCTGGCGGCGATGCAGAGCGGCCAGCCGACGGCGTAGAGCAGCCCGGCCGCGTCCACGGCCCGGGGGGTGGCCAGGCGTGTCGAACGGAGGCAGCGGGCCGCGATCCTCCTGACCACCGGCACCCCCAGGGCGAAGAGCGCGGACTGGGCCAGGATCAGCATCCGGGGGTCGTCCCAGATCCAGTAGAGCGGGGTGAGCAGCACCAGGATCGGGGAGAAGTGATCGCCGAGCAGGGAGAAGCCCGCCGGGAAGTTGTGGTGGTAGTTCTTGATCTCCGAGTGGGGCAGCTGGAAGTGGGCGTAGCTGCGGATGCCCTGGTCGAAGATCCCCAGGTCGAAGCCGCCGACCCGGCCGGTCACCCAGGACTGGAGCCCGATCGCGGCGGTGACGGCGAAGCACAGGGCCGCGGTGACCATGCAGCGCCGCAGCGAGGGTCCGGGTGTGTGCTCGGCGGGCGGCGTCCGCCGCCGCGGTCGCGGGATCCGTCCCGGCGGTGGCGCGGTGCGGCCGGGTGCGGCGCGGTCGGGGGCGAGGGGATCCCGCGGAGCGGAGTCCGGGGCGGCGCTGTCACGGGCGGCGCTGTCAGGCAGGGACATGCCACCTGCCGGACCTCATCGAGCTCTCTCCGCGCCACATGTTCCACTCGGCCATACGTCCGGTCTCCTGACGGGTACCGCTGCTCGGCGCCAGTAACTTAGCAGCCCCCTCCACCGGGCCGGCCGACTGCGGCAGAGGAGGGCGTGATGGGGGGCAATGTCCGATCGGCCGGGTTTGCATGCGACGATTCGTACAACGTGGGTATCAGCGGCTTTGATCACGACAGCGGTGCTTTCGCGGCTTACCGTCCCCTCCCGCCGGTCGGCCACCCACCTCACGAAGGACGACGTTTTGGCAGGCAACACCACCCTGGGCGCACGCATGCTGCGGCGGAAGCCCGTCGCCGCACTGATCGCGGAGGGCGGTGGCGGAGGAGAGGAGCGGCTGCGCCGTTCCATCGGCCTGTGGCAGCTCTCCTGCATCGGCATCGGCGCCACGGTGGGCACCGGCATCTTCTTCGTGCTCGGCTCCGCGGTGCCGGAGGCCGGCCCGGCCGTGGTGGTCTCCTTCGTCATCGCCGCGATCACCGCCGGGCTCACCGCCCTGTGCTACGCCGAGCTGGCCTCGGCGATCCCGGTCTCCGGCTCCTCCTACTCCTATGCCTACGCCACGCTCGGCGAGGCCGTCGCCTTCGGAGTGGGCGCCTGCCTGCTGCTGGAGTACGGGGTGTCGGCGTCGGCGATCACCGTGACCTGGGGCCAGTACCTCAATGAGTTCTGCCGCGACGTCTTCGGCTTCACCATCCCCGACGCCATCTCCCGGCCGCCCGGCCACGGCGGCTACTTCAACCTGCCCGCGGTGGTGCTGGTGGCGCTCTGCTGCCTGCTGCTGATCCGCGGAGCCAGGGAGTCGGCCCGGGTCAACGCCGTCATGGTCGGCATCAAGCTGGTGGTCCTGGTGCTCTTCGTCTGCGTCGGCCTCACCGGGTTCCGGTCCGGGAACCTCAGCGACTTCGCCCCGCTCGGCATCGGCGGCATCGGGGCGGCGGCCTCCTCGATCTTCTTCTCCTTCATCGGCCTGGACGCGGTCTCCACCGCGGGCGAGGAGGTCAGGGACCCCAGGCGCACCATGCCGCTGGCGATCATCATCTCCCTGCTGGTCGTGACCCTGCTCTACGTCGGCGTCGCCGTCACCGCCGTCGCCGCCCAGCCGTGGCAGCGGTTCAAGGGCCAGGAGGCGGGCCTGGCCCAGATCCTCCGCGACGTCACCGGCTCCAGCTGGCCGTCGGTGATGTTCGCCCTGGGCGCCATCGTGTCGATCTTCAGCATCACCCTGGTGGTGCTCTACGGCCAGACCCGGATCCTCTACTCCATGGGCCGCGACGGCATGCTCCCGGCCCGCTTCGCCCGGGTCTCCGCCCGTACCGGCACCCCCGTGTGGAACACCGTGGTGGTGGGCGCCGGGGTCGCGCTGCTGGGCGCCTTCGTCCCGCTGGACGTGCTCGCCGACCTCACCAGCATGGGCACCCTGGTCGCCTTCGCCGTGGTCTCCGTCGGTGTGATGGTGCTCCGCCGCACCGCCCCGCGTCTGGACCGGGGCTTCAAGGTCCCGGGTTATCCGGTGGTGCCGCTGGTCAGCGTGGGGTTCTGCCTGTACCTGATCCAGGGGCTGCACGGGGTCACCTTCACCCTCTTCGGGATCTGGGTGGCCGGCGCCGCCGTCGTCTACTTCGGCTACGGCATCCGCCACTCCCGGCTCGACCGGGCCCGCGACCCCAGCCCCCAGGAC
>NZ_LIQR01000212.1 GCF_001418575.1 Peterkaempfera griseoplana | reverse complement strand
AGATGTGTATAAGTGACATGCGGAGCACCGGCCGCCTGCGGTCCGGGCCGGGGAGCCGGGGGGTGGAGCCCCGGAGTCCGGGCCGCAGGTGGTGCTTCCCGGCCGGGAGGCACCCGCCGGGAAGGTCTGTGCGATGTCAGCCGATGAGCTTCAGGACGTCAGCGGGGTGGGTGCTGACGGGGGTGGTGCGCAGCAGGCCGGGGCAGATGCGGAGCGGCTTGTCGGCGCCGGTGGTGGTGGCGACCGGGACCTGCAGCACACCGGACTGGCCGGGGATGATCACATTGACGCTGTCCAGCGAGGGGCAGGTCGCGCCGGTGGTGAAGCCGGCGGCGACATAGGCGGTGCCCCCGGCGGCGACGGTGACCGTGTCGCCCTGGTGGCCGATCCGGGTCTGCTTCACACCGGCCAGCGGGCTGCCCACGGCGACGGGGGTGAGACCGGCCCAGCCGTTGAGGACGCAGGAGTGGGTGGTGGTGTTGACCAGCTTCACCACGGTGGCGACCACCCCGGCGGGCAGGTCGCCGACGTTGAGCCCGGCGGCGGCCGACGGCACGTCCAGGGAGCCCTTGAGGTCGTGGACGGCGCAGGCGGCGCCGACCGAGCCGGCGGCGGCGCTCGCGACGCCCTTGACCTTGCCGACGGCGGTGCCGGCGACACCGCGCACGGCCCCGGACCCGACCCCCTTGCCGATGCTGCTGGGCAGCACGGAGGCGGGGACCTTGACGCCGCCCTTGCCGCCGGGCAGGCCGGGGAGCGCGGTGGGGGCGCTCACCGCGGGGGTCGGCAGGCCCGTCACCGCACCGGCCGGGGTGGGCAGACCCGCGGCGGCGGGGGTGCCGGACTTGCAGGCGGTGAGGCTGAGGGCTGCGGCACCGACGATCGCCAGGGCGGCAATGTGCTTCGGGGTGCGGTTGGCGCGCATCAAGACAGGCTCCAGGGGCGTGGGCTGGTGACTTGCCCCCTCTACGCAGCCCACCGCTCCCCGGGTTACATGCCCCTGACGACTTTTCCTGTGACGCCGGTCACATCATCACACCCATCGTTGCTGCGGGGTCCGTGCCCGGCAGAGAGCGGGGCCGGGCCTCACATGGCCAGGTAGGCCCGCAGATGGGTGACCTCCTCGATCTCCCCGCCGGCCTTGGCCAGCAGCTGGCGTGCCAGGTCGTCGAAGGCCCTGGCCGCGGCCACCTCCTCGCCCACCCGCTGCTGCTCCGGGTCGTCCGGGTGGCGGTTCGCGTGCCCGTGCGCCCTGATCTCCGTCCCGTCCGGCAGCCGCAGCAGGGCCGCCGCCCTGGTGCGGGCGTCCCTCTCGCTGAACTCCATCTCCACATGCCATCCGACGAGCGTGTTGGTCTGTGCCTGCACGGCAATCACCTCCGATCACTGCCTCTTCATCCAGGGTGCGCCGCCCCCGGCACCCGCACCACCCCGGCGCCCGGCCGGCACCCGGTGCATCATGGGAGGCATGCCGGAGTCTCCCGAGGTGCAGGCGCTGGCCGACCACCTCGACGGCCGGACGGCCGGCCGTACCGTGGTCAGGCTGGACGTACCGGCCTTCCAGGCGCTGAAGACCTTCGACCCGCCGCCGTCGGCCCTGCACGGCCGCACGGTCGCCTCCGTCACCCGGCGCGGCAAGTTCCTCGATCTGGACGCCTCCGGTCTGCACCTGGTCCTCCATCTGGCGCGGGCCGGCTGGGTCCGCCACCGTGACGGTCTGCCCACCGCTCCGCCCAGGCCCGGCCGCGGCCCGCTCGCCCTGCAGCTGCTGCTGGACGACGGCTCCGGCTGGCAGGTGACCGAACAGGGCACCACCAAGCGGCTGGCCGCCCATGTCGTACGGGACCCGGCGGAGGTCCCCGGCGTCGCCCGGCTCGGCCCCGACCCGCTGGACGGTTCCTTCTCCCGCACCGACCTGGCCGCAGTGGCCGCGGACCGCCGGGTCCGCCTCAAGGGGCTGCTCACCGACCAGTCCCTGCTCGCCGGGGTGGGCAACGCCTACTCCGACGAGGTGCTGCACACGGCGCGGCTCTCCCCGTACGCCCTGGCCTCCTCGCTGGACGAGGAGCAGCTGGACCGGCTGTACGGCACGCTGCGCTCGGTGCTGGGCGAGGCCCTGGAGCGGGCCCGGGGGCTGGCCTCGGGGGACCTCAAGGCGGAGAAGAAGGCAGGCCTGCGGGTGCACGGCAGGGCCGGAGAGCCCTGCCCGGTGTGCGGCGACACCGTACGGCAGGTGGTCTTCGCCGAGTCGTCGCTGCAGTACTGCCCCACCTGCCAGACCCAGGGCCGGGTGCTGGCGGACCGGCGGCTGTCCAGACTGCTGAAGTAGCTCAGCCGGTGGGGAGCACGGCGAACCCGGTCAGGCCCTCCGGCTCCTCCTCGACGACCTCGGCCTGCTCGACCCTGGCGGCCGGTGGCCCCTGGCGGCTCCAGGCGACCACCCGCTCCACCGCCTCGGGCGGCCCCTCGAAGACCGCCTCCACCGTGCCGTCGGCGCGGTTGCGCACCCAGCCGGAGACCCCGTGCTCGGCGGCCGTCCGGCGGCAGGTGTCGCGGAAGAAGACACCCTGCACCTCGCCGGAGACCACCACATGCCTGCGGACCATTCGCCTCGTCACCTCGCCGGGAGGGATCAGTACGTGCGCCAAAGTACCCCGGGGGACGGGCCCCCGCCCGCCGGTCAGCGGACCGCAGCCGCCGCGGCGGGAGCCTCCTGGTCGGCGGGTTCCGGCTGCTCGGGGATGTCGTTCGGCACCCCGCGCAGTGCGAACAGCACCGCCACCGCGACGACCGCGGCCAGCGCCGCACTGCACAGCGCCGCGGTGTGCATCCCCCCGACGAAGGCGTGCCGCGCCGCATCGGTGATCCGTCCGGCGAGTCCGGCCGGAGCCCCGGCCGCGGCCTGCAGCGCGCCGCCGAGGGAGTCCCGGGCGGCGGCGACGGTCCCGCCGGGCAGCCCGTCCGGCAGCCGCAGGCCGCCGCGGTAGACACCGCCGAGGACGCTGCCCAGGACCGCCATGCCCAGGGCGCCGCCGAGTTCGTTGCCGGTCTCGGAGATGGCGGAGGCGGCGCCGGCCCGCTCCCGGGGCACCGCCGCCAGCATGGTGTCGGTGGTGACCGCGAAGGTGAAACCCATGCCCAGGCCGACCGGCAGCATCGCCAGCACCATCACCGGGTAGTGCGCGACGGTGCCGGTGAGGGTGTAGAGGACGAAGCCGCAGGCGGCCACCGCCATCCCCAGGGCGACCACCCTGGCTCGTCCCATGACCCCGATCAGCGGTCCGGCCAGCCCACCGCCCGCCATCGCGGCGACCGCTCCGGGAAGCCCGGCCAGTCCGGCGACCAGCGGCGACCAGCCGAGCACCTGCTGGAAGTACTGGGCGAAGATCAGCGACTGGGCGACCAGGGCGAACATGGCCACCAGGTTGGCGCCCACCGAACCGGAGAAGGCCCGGCTGCCCAGCAGCCGGAGGTCGATCAGCGGGTGGTCGAGCCGCCGCTGGCGCCGTACGAAGACCACCAGGGCGAGCAGTCCGGCGACGGCGGCCACCGCCACCCTCGGCTGGCCCGCACCGGCCCGGGCGGCCTCCTTGACCGCGTACACCAGGCCCAGGACGCCGAGGACCGACAGTGGCACACTCGGCAGGTCCAGCCGGCCCGGCCGGGGGTTGCGGGACTCGGGCAGCACCAGCAGGCCCGCCACCAGCAGCACCGCCATCACCGGCAGGTTGACCAGGAAGACCGAGCCCCACCAGAAGTGGTCCAGCAGCGCTCCGCCGATCACCGGTCCCAGGCCGACCCCGGCCCCCGCGACACCCGAGGCGATGCCCACCGCGGTGGTGCGCTCCCTGGCGTCGGTGAAGACGTTGCGGATCAGGGAGAGGGTGGACGGCATGATGGTCGCGCCCGCGACACCCAGCAGGGCCCGGGCCGCGATGAGCTGCGCCGCGCTGTCGGCGTAGGCGGTCATCGCGGAGGCCAGCCCGAAGGCGCCGGTGCCGATCAGCAGCAGTCGCCTGCGGCCGATCCGGTCACCGAGCCAGCCCATGGTGACCAGCAGGCCGGCCAGGGCGAAGCCGTAGCTGTCGGCGATCCACAGGATCTGTGTGGCGGAGGGGTCGAGATCCCTGGTCAGTCCGGGGATGGCCAGGTGGAGCGCCGTCATGTCGACGGCCAGCACCAGCTGGGCCACACAGCCGATGGTCAGTGTCGCCCACTTGTGGGCGCCGGGAGCAGGTGAGGAGTTCATGCGCCGACTGTCCCGGCGGCCGCTGACCGTCCGCGCACCGTACGCTGACCGGCCCTGCCAGGGGCGCGCCGGGGCCGGTCAGCAGGTCCGGGCCCCGGGCCGGCGGATACGGACCGGCACGTCCAGGCAGCTACGGCCGAGGCGCGCCGCCGCCGGAGCCGCGACCAGGGAGCACCCAGGACGGCGCCCCCCGGCCGCCCGCTCCGCGGACTCGGCGCGGTCCCACCCGTGACCGCCGACCGTCCCGGTCGCATCCTCGTAGGTAGCGGGGGCCACTCGCGGCAGGGAGGCGAGGTGACCGGCGATGGCCGTCACCGTGGCACTGGCAGGGGACACCATGCTGGGGCGGGGTGTCGCACGCTGCCTCGCCGCCGGTGACCGGGCCCGGGAGCTGTTCGGTGCCGAGGTGCGGGAGGCCGTGGCGGGGGCGGACCTGCGGGTGCTCAACCTGGAGTGCTGTGTGTCCGACCGGGGCGAGCGCTGGCCGCAGCCGGGCAAGCGGTTCTTCTTCCGGGCCCCGCCCTGCGCCGCCGACGTGCTGGCCGAACTCCGGGTGGACTGCGTCACCCTGGCCAACAACCATGCGCTGGACTACGGCTACGACGCACTGACCGACACCCTGGCACGGCTGGACGCCAACGGGATCCGCACGGTGGGCGCCGGCCCGGACCTGACCGCGGCACGCCGGTTCCGGGTGCTGGAGGCGTCCGGGATGCGGCTGGCCGTGATCGGCTTCGCCGACCACCCGGAGGACTTCGCGGCCGCCCCGGGCCGTCCCGGGACGGCCTGGGCCGAGCTGGGTGAAGGGCTGCCGGGCTGGCTGGAGGAGCTGGTGCGGGAGGCCGCCGCCGAGGCCGACGCCGTGCTGGTGACCCCGCACTGGGGACCCAACATGACCGTCCGGCCGCCCCGGTATGTGCGACGGGCCGCCTGCGCCCTGCTGGACGCGGGGGCCACGCTGGTCGCGGGCCACTCCGCGCACGTCCTGCATGGTGCGGCGCGCGGAATCCTGCACGACATGGGCGACTTCATCGACGACTACGCGGTCCATCCGGCGCTCCGCAACGACCTGGGGATGCTCTTCGTGGTGGAGCTGGACGGCTCGCCCGTGGTGCCGGTGCGGGTGGAGGCGCTGCCGCTGCGGCTGGAGCCCGGCCGTACCGAGGCCGCCCGCGGTGAGGAGTGGGAGTGGCTGTACGACCGCTTCACCCGTGCCTGCTCCGAGTTCGGCACCGCCGTGGCGCCGGTCGACGGGCGGCTGGTGGTGGAATGGCACGACAGCTGACCGGCGGTGGAGCGGTACGGGGGGATGCCCGGGTCAGCCGGCGGCCTCGGCGGCGATGCCGCCGAGCACGGTGCGGGCCAGCGCCGCGGCGAAGCCCTCCGCCTCCGGCAGTGCGGGCCCTGTGCCGTGCGCCCCGCCGGGGTGGACGTCGTCCGGCCCGCCGGAGTGGAGGTCGTCCGCCCCGTTGAAGTGCAGCAGGAAGGCCCGCTGGAAGCAGGCCCCGAGCAGCAGGGCGGCCGCGGCGTCGCAGTCGGCGTCGGCGCGGACGCGACCGCGGCGCTGCTCGGCCCGCAGGTGGTCGGCGACCGCCAGCAGCGGCTTGTGGGGTCCGGCGTCCAGTTCCCGCAGCGCCTCGCGGTGGCGCCGGAGGAGGCCGGGCTCGGCGAAGAGCGAGGCGCCGATCGGCATGGTGGCCTCGTAGAAGAGGGCGGCGCGGTGCGCGATGCCGGTGAGGCACTGCTCCAGGGTGTGGTCGGCGCTCGCCTCCGGCGGCCCCGCCGGGAGCGGGCCGATCCCGGGCAGCCGCTCGTGGAGGACGGCGACGAAGATCTCCTCCTTGCCGCGGAAGTGCTTGTAGAGGGCGGCCTCCGAGCAGCCGGCGGCGCGGGCGATCTCCTTGGTGGTGGCGCGCGCCAGCCCGATGGTGCGCAGCAGCCGGTCGGCCGCGTCCAGGATGCGCTCCCTGGTCGGGGCCGGGGTGCTCCGCTGCTCTGCCATGGATGTGCCGCCTCTCGCCGTACCGGGGTTGACCGTGGGTACTCCGGGGACCACCCTAGTGGTGAGTGAGTACTTACCCACCCTGCGGAGGCGGCAGATGAAGCTCACGGTCCTCGGCGCCACCGGCGGAGTCGGCCGCCAGGTCGTCCGCCAGGCGCTGGACGCCGGACACCAGGTCACAGCGGTCGTGAGGGACCCGGATCGCTTCCTGCTCAGCCACCCGGCGCTCGAGGTGGTGACGGCCGACGTCACCGACTCGCTCGCGCTGCGGCCTGCGGTGGCGGGGCGGGACGCCGTGCTCTCCGGGCTGGGGCCGCGGGGCCGCAAGGCGGCCGGCATCTCCTCGCGCGGCACCCGGTCCGCCCTGCAGGCGCTGGCGGAGACCGGCGGGCGCCGGATCGTGGTGGTCAGCGCCGCACCGGTCGGCCCGATGCCCGAGGGCGAGTCGCTGCTCTACCGGGCGGTTGCGAGTCCGCTGCTGCGCAGGCTGCTGCGCGAGGTGTACGCGGACCTGGCCGCCATGGAGGCGGAACTCGCCCGCTCCGACGCCGACTGGACGGTGGTACGCCCGCCCAGGCTCACCGACCGGCCCGGCACCGGCCGCTACCGCACCGCCCTGGGCGCCAATGTGCGGCACGGGCGCTCCATCGCGCGCGCCGACGTCGCCCATCTGATGCTGGCGGCGCTGGACGACCCGGCGACGGTCCGCCAGGCGGTGGGGGTGGCCTACTGAACCGGCGCCACAGGGCCGGTGCGCCGTGACCGGCGCGCCGACCCGGGCACCTCCCGGCAGGGCAGCGGCCGCCCTACATGTTGATCATGTGCCCCGCCAGGCCGTGGATCGCCTCCTTGACCGCCTCGCCCAGGGTGGGGTGGGCGTGCACATTGCGCGCCACCTCATGGACCGTCAGGTCCCACTGCTGGGCCAGGGTCAACTCGGGCAGCAGCTCGGTCACCTCGGGGCCGATCAGATGGGCACCGAGCAGCTCCCCGTACCGTCCATCACTGACGATCTTGACGAAACCGGCCGGGTCACCCAGCCCGTGCGCCTTGCCGTTGGCGGTGAACGGGAACTTCTGCACCCGCACGTCGTACCCCTGCTCCCGGGCCTGGGCCTCGGTCCAGCCGAAGCTGGCGATCTGCGGCTGGCAGTAGGTGGCGCGCGGGATCATCACATAGTCGAGCTCCATGGTCTCGGCGTCCGCGATGGTCTCCGCGGCCACGATCCCCATCGCCTCGGCGGCGTGGGCCAGCATCAGCTTGGCGGTGACGTCGCCGATGGCGAAGATGTGCGGCACGCTGGTGCGGCAGCGGGCGTCGACCTCCACGGCGCCGCGCTCCCCCACCCGCACGCCGGTGTTCTCCAGCCCGTAGCCGGTGACCCGCGGTGCGAAGCCGATGGCCTGGAGGACCTTGTCCGCCTCCAGGGTCTGGCGCTGGCCGCCCGTGGAGACATGGACCCGCACGCTGGACCCGGAGTCGTCGATGGACTCCACCCTGGTGGAGGTCAGCACATTGACGCCCAGCTTGCGGTAGCGCCGCGCGAGTTCGGCCGAGACCTCCTCGTCCTCCAGGGGCACCACCCGGTCCATGTACTCCACCAGGGTCACCTGGACCCCGTAGTTGTGCAGCACATAGGCGAACTCCACCCCGATCGCCCCGGCGCCCGCGATCACGATCGAGCCGGGCAGCCGGTCGCTGAGGATCTGCTCCTCGTAGGTCACCACCCGCTCGCTGAGCGAGGTCCCCGGCAGCAGTCGGGTGGTGGCCCCGGTGGCGAGGATGCAGTGGTCGAAGGAGAGCTCCTGGACCGTGCCGTCGCTGCCGGTCACCCGGAGGTTGTGGGCGTCGGTGAAGCGGCCGGTGCCGTGGTACTCCGGGATGCCGTTCTTCTTCATCAGGTAGTGCACGCCCTTGACCCGGCCGTCCGCCACCCGGCGGCTGCGCGCGAACGCCTCGCCGTAGTCGAAGGTCACCTGCCCGTCGATCCGCATGCCGAAGGTCTTGGCCTCGTGGGTGACGATGTGCGCCAGCTCGGCGTTGCGCAGCAGCGCCTTCGACGGGATGCAGCCCACGTTGAGGCAGACGCCGCCCCAGTAGCGCTCCTCCACCACCGCGACGCTGAGCCCCAGCTGGGCGCAGCGTACGGCGGCGGTGTACCCGCCCGGTCCGGCACCGAGGACGACGACATCGAAGTGTCCGCTCATGAACGCCACCCTAGGTCGCCGCAAGGGCCCCCGCCCGGTGTATTCCGGTATCCAAAGCCCTTGGCAGGGGCACCCTCTCCAGTTATCGTCACTCTGACATTTACTGATCGGAGGGGACCCCATGGCCGTCAGCGACGCCCTGGCCGACCTGGTCGCGCCACTGAACCACGTGCTCTTCCACCTCGGGGCCGACGCGGTGACCTGGGCCGAACTGCTGGGCTTCGCCACCGGAGCCGCCTGCGTCTGGCTCACCGTCCGGGCCCGGACCGCGAACTTCCCCGTGGGCATCGCCAACAACGTCTTCTTCCTGGTGCTCTTCTGGAGCGCCCGGCTGTACGCGGACGCCCTGCTCCAAGTGGTCTACCTGCTGCTGGCCGCCGCCGGATGGTGGACCTGGCTGCACGGCGGCGAGCGCCGCACCCGCCGCCCGATGGGCAGCGCCACGCCCCCGGTCCTCGCCCTGGTGCTGCTGCTGACGGTCCCGGCCACCTGGGTGCTCACCGTGGTGCTCACCCGCGCCCACGACGTGGCGCCGTTCTGGGACGCCCTCACCACCGCGCTCTCACTGGCCGCGCAGTGGCTGCTCAACGTCAAGGCGCTGCAGAACTGGTACCTCTGGATCGCCGCCGACCTGGTCTACATCCCGCTCTACACCGCCAAGTCGCTCTATCTGACCGCGGCCGTCTATGTGGTCTTCCTGGCGCTCTGCCTGGTCGGGCTGCGGAGCTGGCAGCAGCAGCTGAACGCCTCCCCCGCCGCCGCGGCGGTGACCGCATGAGCCGCGCGGTCTTCGAGCACGGCCTGGTGATCGGCAAGTTCTACCCCCCGCACGCCGGGCACCACTTCCTGATCCGCACCGCAGCCGACAGCTGCCGCCGGGTCACCGTGGTCGCCATGGCCGCGGACGTGGAGTCGATACCGCTGGCCGACCGGGTCGCCTGGCTGCGCGAGGCCCACGGCGACCGGCCCGGTGTCGCGGTGGTGGGGGTCCGCGACAACCTCGCCGTGGACTACGCCAGCGACACCGCCTGGGACGGCCATGTCGCCCTGATGCGCCAGGGCGTGGCCGCCGGCCCCCACCGGGAGGCACCGGTGGACGCGGTCTTCACCTCCGAGCCGTACGGCGCCGAACTGGCCCGCCGCTTCGGGGCCGCCGACGTACGGCTGGACAGCGGCCGGGACACCTTCGCCGTCTCCGGCACCAAGGTGCGCGAGGACCCCGTCGCCCACTGGGACGCCCTGGAGCCGGCCGCCCGTGCCTGGTTCACCCGCCGGGTGGTGGTGCTGGGGGCCGAGTCCACCGGCACCACCACCCTCTCCCGCGACCTCGCCGAGGCGCTGCGTGCCCGCGGCGGCCCGCACGCCCTCACCCGCTGGGTGCCCGAGTACGGCCGGGAACTGACCGTGGCCAAGCTGGCGCTGGCCCGCGCCCGGGCGGCCCGCGCCGGTGCACCCGAGCCGAGCGTCTTCGACCTCGACTGGGACGACGCCGACTTCGAGGACGTCGTCCGCCGCCAGAGCGCCGACGAGGAGAGCGCCGCCCGGTCCGGCGGCCCGGTCCTGGTCTGCGACACCGACGCGCTGGCCACCACCGTCTGGCAGGAGCGCTACCGCGGACGCACCACCCCGGCCGTGCACGCGCTGGCCGCGGCCGTGCCGCCCCGGGCCCTCTATCTGCTCACCAGCGACGCGGACGTGCCGTTCCACGACGACGGGCTGCGGGACGGCGAGCATCTGCGGCCCTGGATGACCGGCCGCTTCCGGGAGGTCCTCGGCGCGGCCCCGGTCCCCTGGCTGGAGCTGCGCGGCGACCGCCGCCGGCGGCTGCGGCGGGCACTGGACGCGGTCGACGCACTGCTGGCCCACGGCTGGCGGCTCGCCGACCCCCTGGGATGATGGGCACCGCCAGCAGCCGCGATCATCACCGACCAGGAGGATCCATGGGCCGACAGCCCGTCACCGTCGTCACCGGCGGCAGCCGCGGAATCGGTGCGGCGATCTGCGTACGGCTGGCCGCCGACGGCCATGACGTCGCCGTCGGCTACCGCAGCGACGCACAGGCCGCCGAGGCGGTCGCGGCCGCCGTACGGGAGGCGGGCCGGCACGCCGTGGCGATCCCGGTGGACACCACCGACGAGGCCGGGGTCGACAGGCTCTTCGAGACCGCCGCCGAGGCCCTCGGCACCGTCACCGGGCTGGTCAACAACGCCGGGGTCGGCGGCCCCAACGGCCGGCTGGCGGACCTGGACCCGGCGGGCATCCGGCGCTCCCTGGACGTCAATGTCACCGGCTATCTGCTGTGCGCCCGGCGCGCCGTCCGCGACATGACGAGGACCGGCGGCGGCGCCGTCGTCAACATCTCCTCGGCCGCGGCCACCCTGGGCAGCCCCGGGGAGTACGTCCACTACGCCGCGGGCAAGGCGGCGGTGGACGCCATGACCGTGGGCCTGGCCAAGGAGGTCGCGGCGGACGGCATCCGGGTCAACTGCGTCGCCCCCGGCACCATCTGGACCGACTTCCACCAGGACCCGCAGCGGCCCGCGAAGGTCGCCGCGGCCATCCCGCTGGGGCGCGCCGGACAGCCGCAGGAGATCGCCGGGGCGGTCTCCTGGCTGCTCTCCGACGACGCCTCCTTCACCACCGGGGCGGTGCTGCGGATCGCCGGCGGGCTGTAGGACGCCCCGTCAGCCGGCGGGCCGCAGCCGGCTGCGCAGCCAGTCGTTGCCGAACTTCCCCTCGGGGTCCCGTTCGGCCACCAGGCGCTCGAAGTCCCCGTACCGGTCGTAGAGTCCCCGCACCGCCTCCGCCTCCATGGTGAAGACCTTGCCCCAGTGCGGACGGGCGCCGAACGGTGCCAGCGCCTCCTCCACCGCGCCCAGGGCCACCGCCACCGCCGCCTCGTCGGGGGCCCAGGTGAAGTGGAAGGCCACCGTCTCGCGGCCCTGGGCGGGGCTCAGCCACAGCTCGTCGGCGGCGACGGTGCGGATCTCGCTGATCTGGAGGACCGGCGAGAAGCGGTCCCGCACCCGGTCCAGGGCGTCGAAGGCCGCCACCGCGTCGGCCCGGTCGACGAAGTACTCGCTCTGCAGCTCGTCGCCGTTGCTGGGCGTGAACTCCAGCCGGAAGTGCGGCAGCCGGGTGTACCAGGGCCCGGGGACGCCCGCCTGCTCGGTGCAGTGCACCGCCGGCATCCCGGGCACCGGGTGCCGGGGCCCGTCCGCGCGCACCGCGCCCAGCCACTGCTCCGGCGAGGGCTGCGGCCCGTCGGCGCCGACGGCCTGCTTCAGCCAGACCTGGGCGATGCGGTCGCTGCGCCAGTCGGTGAAGAGGCTGACGCTGTACGCGGCCGACACCACCTCGTCGAAGCGCTCCCGCAGCCGCGCCACCGGCAGTCCCTCGTAGACCCACTGCTGGACGTCGTACGCGGGCACCGCGTCCAGCGTCATCCGGGTCACCACCCCCAGGGCGCCCAGTGAGACCACCGCACCGGCGAAGCCGGGGTCGCCCCGGTGGAGCGACACCAGCTCGCCGTCGGCGGCCACCCACTCCAGGGCGCGGACCGCGGAGGACAGCGAGCCGTTGCCGACACCGGAGCCGTGGGTGCCCGTGGCGCAGGCTCCGGCCACCGAGATGTGCGGCAGCGAGCCCAGGTTGTGCAGGGCGAGGCCCTCACCGTGCAGGGCGCCGGTGAACTCGCCGAACCGCAGGCCGCCGCTCACGGTGACCGCGCCCGCCGCCTGGTCGACGTCCACGATGTGCGGCAGCCCGGCGACCGAGACCAGGGTGCCCTTGGTGTCGGCGATCGCGTTGAACGAGTGGCCGGTGCCCAGGGCCCGCACCGAACTGCTGCCGGCGACCAGCTCCTGCAGTTCCTCGACGGAGCCCGGCCGGCTGAGCCGCTCCGCGCCGAAGGCGATGTTGCCCGCCCAGTTCCTCATCGGTCGCCTCTCTCTGCCTGGTGCTGACGATCCTGGTTCTGACGATCCTGCTCGGCTCCAGCCTGCACGGTTTCACCCGGCACGGCGGCGGACTGCTCTGCGGCGGACTGCTCCTGGCGGGCTGCAGCCGTCGTGGTGCGCAGCACGCCCAGCAGCTCCCGCAGGCGTTCGCGGTCCGGTCCGGTGAGACCTCCGGTGGCGGTGGCCAGCGCGTCCCGGTCGATTTCCTCCGCCTCCCGGTGGCGGGTGCGTCCGAGCGGGGTGAGGGTCAGCAGATAGGCCCGGCGGTCGGTGGGGTGCGGCAGCCGCTCCACCAGGCCCTCCCGCTCCAGCGCGTCGACCATGGTGGTGACGGTCCGCGCCGCGAGCCCCAGCACATCGCTCAGGTCGCGCATCCGCATCGGGTCGGGAGCGGTGGCCAGCGTCCGCAGGGCCCGCAGCCGGGACACCGACATGCCGTGCCCGCGCAGCCGGGCGTCGACGTAGGTGCGCAGGCAGACGGTCGTCTCGAAGAGCTCGTCGATCAGGACGTCACTGCTGCGCGGCCCCATCCGCTTCTGCATGGCACTCCCTTGCCTCCGCCCGGCCGTCCAGATCCGGCCACCCCCGACCGCGCGGTTGTGTGTCGACTCATAGTGAGTATGCTCAGCATATCCCACCTCCCGAAGGAAGACGATGTCCCGCTACCGGATCAGCCAGCGTCTGGTCGTCCCGGTGATGTTTGTCGCCACTCTTTTCCTGGTGGTCATGGACGGTGCCATCACCACGGTGGCCCTTCCCTCGATCGCCCGTCAGTTCCACACGCAGGCCGCCGGTATCGACAGCGTCGTCGTGGTCTACCCGGTCTGCGTCGGCCTGATCATCCCGGTGTCCGGCTGGCTCGGCGACCGCTTCGGCGGCAAGCCGGTGCTGCTGGGCGCCATGGGCCTGTTCACCCTGTCCTCCGCGCTGTGCGGCCTGGCCGGCGGCATCGGCCAGCTGGTCGTCTTCCGCGGACTGCAGGGCCTCTCCGGCGGACTGCTCACCCCCGTGGTCGGCGCCATGCTGTTCCGCACCTTCACCGCGGAGGAGCGGCTCCGGGCCTCCCGGGTGATGACCCTGCCCCAGCAGGTCGCCCCCTCCGTGGCCCCCATGCTGGGCGGCTTCCTGGTGGACTCCTTCTCCTGGCGGTGGGTGTTCTACGTCAACCTGCCCTTCGGCGCCGCCGCCGTCCTCTTCGGCCTGCTCTTCCTGGAGAACTCCCGCGAGGAGGCCCCCGGCCGCTTCGACGTCGCCGGACTGCTGCTCTCGGCCTCCGCGATCTCCCTGCTGATGTTCGGGGTGTGCGACGGCGCCCAGCGCGGCTGGTCCAGCCCCGCCATCGCGGGCTCCCTCGCCGCAGGGGCCGTCCTGCTGGCCGCCACCATCGCCGTGGAACTGCGCCGGGCCGAGCCGCTGCTGCGGCTGCGGCTGCTCCGCAACCCGCTCTTCCGCGGAACCAACGTGGTCAACCTGATCGGCCTGATCCCCTTCATGGGGGCGATGTACATGGCCCCGCTCTTCCTCCAGGAGGCCCAGGGCGTCTCCGCGCTGGAGTCCGGCACCAGCACCTTCACCGAGGCGATCGGGGTGCTGCTCACCGTGCAGCTGGTCTCCCGGCTGTACGAGCGGACCGGTCCCCGCCCCATCATCGCCGGGGGGCTCTTCTGCGTCGCCGCCGTCCTCGCCGTGATGTCCACCTGCGACCTGCACACCAGCCTGTGGACCTTCCGGCTCTACATGTTCCTGCTGGGCCTCGGTATGGGCGCGGTCTTCATGCCCACCACCGTGGCCTCGTTCAGCACCATCGCCAAGTCCGACGTGGGGCAGGCGTCCACCGTCAGCAGCGTCATCCGGCAGCTCTCCATGGCCATGGCGCCCGCCCTGGTCGCCACCCTGCTGCTGTCCACCACCACCGCACCGGCCGCCGAGCCGCCGCTCTCCTCCTACCGCACCGTCTACCTGGTGCTCTCCGCCCTCGCCCTGCTCTCCGCACTCCATGCGCTGACGCTCCGCCGGCCGGACGACGCCGCACGCCCACCGCGCCGCCCCAGCCTGCCCCGCCTGCACAACCGCGCCACCAGCGGCTGACCGCCCCGCCGCACGGGCCCGTGGCCGTCACAGACGGCCCGGGCACCGTCGTGGGAGGGGCCGGCGGGACGGGCCGGACCGCCAGGTGCGGTGCTGCGGTGCTGCGGTGCTGCGGACGCGCGGCGGCTACGTCTCGTACGGGCCGTAGTAGCGCAGGGTCAGTCTGCGGTACGGCTCGGACGAGGCCGCCCAGTCCACCGCCCAGGCACGGCGCTGGGCGACGGCTGCCGCACCCCGGGGGCCGATGCCGCGGTAGTAGCGGCGCTGGACGACGACGGTGGCGCCCCGGGGCGCGCCGTACTTGCGGACGTCCCGCTCCGTGCCGCGCCGGCGCAGCCGCTCGGCCCGCACCTCGGCGTCGCCCACCGCGGCCAGCCGCTCGTCCAGCCACCGCTCCCACTCCTCGGCGGTGCCGCGGCGCTCCAGCCGCAGCCGCCGCACAGTGAGGACATGCCAGAGCATCCGGTCGAACATGCCCTCCCGGATCCCGCTCTCCTCGCCGACGTACGCGACCGCGAAGTACGGCAGCAGCCACAGCGGCTGCAGCAGCATCTGCAGCCAGACACCCACGGCGGACCGCCGGGACTGGGGCTGCTCGGGCACCTCGGGAGGGGCCCCGTAGGCCTGCACCGCGGGAGGAACGGGCGGCTGCCCCGGGTACCGGCCGGTCATCCGAACGCCTCCTCGATACCCGCGGCCAGGGCGGACCCCGCGGCCCCGGCCGACTCCTCCCCGTAGCTCACGGTCTCCACGGTGCCCGCGAGCAGCGCCATGTAGTCCGGAAGCTCGGCGGCCGAGGGGGTGCTCAGCTGCATGGTCAGCAGCAGGTCCGCCCCGGCGACGGGCAGGTGCGCCGTGACGGTGCAGAGCGGCAGCTCCACCCGGTCGCCGGTCTCCTCGTCCGGCAGCGACACCAGCAGGCCCGAGACCACCACCACGACCGGTCCGGCCGGGGCCTCCTGGCGGAAGACATGGTTGGCCGAGTCGTTGGAGAGCAGCTCCTCCAGTGCGGCGGCCACGGCGTCCGGCTCACCGGTGTGGGCCGGGTCGGTACGGACGACCAGGGTGGCGGTGGTGAGCCGGTCGTCGTCGGTGCCGCCGATGTACAGACCCGCGTACTCCGCGCCGTCCTCGGCCGCGGCAGCGGCGATGTCCTCGTACCAGCCGCGGACGGTGGTGCGCTGGTACTCGGTGCCACCGGACCAGATCTCCGCGGCGATCTCGGCCAGATGGGCCGGGCGCTCCTCCTCGGGCAGTTCCAGGCCCAGCGAGTGGAAGTGCACGGGGGGCCGCCAGCTCAGCCGGGGGCCCGGGTCGCCCGGGTCGACGGGCTCGGCGGGATCGCCCGGCTCGACCCGGTCGTCTGTGGCTGTGGTCATGCGGCATCACCGTTGAGTTCCCGGACGGCCCGCGGCACGCTGAGACCCGCGAGCGGCACCTTGTAGCCGAGCTGGACGCCGCGCGACCACCAGGACTCGGTCTTGAGGACGCCGTCCTCACCGAGGTGCGCGGCGAAGCTGGGCAGCTTGCTGACCGGGGTTCTGGCGAGCGTCTTGCTGATCACCTTGTTGGCGATGCCGCCGTCGAGGATGTGGGACTTCAGCAGGCCGCCGGTGGCGTTGAGGATCCGGCCGCTGCCCGCGACCCTGCCCAGCTTGAGCGCCCTGCTCGCCGCGGTGACGCCCTTGCCCGCGATGCCCACGGTCTTGCCGAAGGGGAAGGCGCCGATGCCGTCGCCGATCAGCGTCGACCACTTCACGTCCGCGCCGCCCAGCTTGGCGAGGCCGTGCGCCCCCAGGGCGACCACCGAGGCCCCCGCTGCGGCACCGGCCAGCGCACCGGACAGCGGCGGGCACCACACGGTCGCCAGGGCCGCGATGCCCAGGACCGCGGAGGCGGCGGAAGCGATGTCGCCGATCTTCTTCAGCAGGTCGGCGTGCTCGGTGGCCCAGTCCTTGATCTTGTGGCCGATGCGCTGGAAGGCATCACCCAGCTTGTCCCAGATACTGGTGCTGGGGGCACCCTTGGTCGCCTTGCGCAGCGACTTGGCCACCTTGCCCGCGTCGTCCTGGTGGTGCTCCAGCAGCTCCTTGGCCTGCTTGATGACCGCGTCCAGTTCGTCCTGGATCTCCGAGAGCTGTCCCTTGGCCGCGTCCAGCCTGCCGGCGGCCTCGTCCACGGTCTTCTGGGCGGCGTCCAACTGCTGCTGGGCGGCGGCCAGTTCCGAGGCGTCGCTGTAGAAGCGGCCCTGGAGACCGAAGGCGGGGTTGTCGGCCGCCTGGTTGTAGGCGCCGGTGGCCTGGTCGACCCGGGTCTCGGCGTCCTGCAGCTTCTGACGGGCCTCGGCGGCCTGCTGCTCGTAGCGGCGGGCGGTCTCCTGGTACGAGGCCAGCGTCAGGCTCCAGCCGCCCAGTTGAGCGGACGCCTCCTTCACCGCCTGGGCGCTGTCGTCCAGATAGCCGGGCAGCTCGCCGACCTTGCCGGCGAAGGCCCTGGCGGCCTCGCCCTCCCAGGTGGATCCGCCGGAGGCGACCGAGGTCAGCAGCTGATGGGCGCCGCTGAGGGCTCCGGCGGCCCGGTTGAGCCGGTCGACCAGCTGGTCCACATTGCCGGTGTCACCGGGTGCGGGGTCGAAGCCGAGTGCGGGGAACGCGCTGTCGCTCATGCCCCCTCCCCGCCCTTCATCGCCTGGGCGAGAGCCTGCTCGGTCTCCCCGTAGGTCCTGCAGACCAGTTGCAGACCGGACTCGATCTGCTCGGTCCCTTCCGCGATCTTCTTGATCGCGTCGTCCCAGCTGTCATGGAACTCGTCGCAGGCATGGTCGAGCGCCGAGCTGCCGGTGGTCCGCACCCCGGTGTCACGGAGCGCGTTCAGCGCGGTCCGCAGCTCGTCCTGACTCGAGTGCAGTTGCTGCAGCAGTTTGTCGAGGCTCTGCAGTTCAACTGAGAAGAAGTCCCCCATGTCACTCCTGTCCCCGTGGTCCTTTTGACTGGCCAAGGCTAGACGGCCGGGAGGCGGGGCCGGACGGGCGGTCCCCGGCTTCAGCCCAGTTCAGCGGGTTCAGCGGTTTCCACAGCTGTCTGCGAACCGCCCGTACGGCGCGGCGGCGCTCCGAGTGCGAACCGCACGTGGACGCGTCCCCGCCGCCCGCCGACCGGCTCCGGCCCGGGTGACGAGGGGCCAGGCGGACCGAGCGGCACCGGGGGCCGGGCCGCCTGCAAGGATGGGCGGATGGATACGGCAGCAGGGTCCCCCGCGGTGACGGTGCGCGAGGCCGGTCCGGAGCAACGGCCGGTGATCGAGCGGCTGGTCCAGCTCTATCGGCATGACATGTCCGAGTTCCTGGGGCACCTTCCCGGCGACGACGGGCTGTTCACCTTCCGTCAGCTGCCGCTGTTCTTCAGCGAACCCGACCGCCGGGCCCTACTGATCCACCACGGGCCCACCCTCGCCGGGTTCGCCCTGACCCGGCCGCTGCCCGACGGGGCCACCTCCATCTCGGCTTTCTTCGTGGTGCGTGCGCTGCGCCGGCACGGCGTCGGCCTGCGGGCCGCCCTGGAGCTGCTGCGCTCTCGGCCCGGCCCATGGGCCATCGCGTTCCAGCAGGCCAACGCGGGTGCCGGCCGCTTCTGGCGGCAGGTGGCCGGCGCAGCCGTCGGCACCGCCTGGTCCGAGGAGCAGCGGCCGGTCCCCCCACCGGCGCCGCCGGGCCTCCCGCCGGACGTCTGGATCCTGCTGGACACCGGCCCGTCCGCGTCACCGGCGTCCACCTCGGCCCCGGCCTCCGGCTGACTCTCTCGCCCGGTCATCAAGTACCTGGGCCCACGGCAGATCCACGGAAACCGGCCGACCTCGCCCGTGTCCGATCGCTCCGGGCCGGCCGACATCACCTGAAGCTGCGTCAGCGAAGACCCCAGTGGTTCAGGCGCCCCTGCTCGTCCATGGCGACCCAGGTGCCGTCACCGAGCAGCCTGGGCTCCCCGGGTATCTCACCCAGGATCGCGCCACTGGCCAGATCGACCACCTGGTGCCTGGTCCACTCGGCGTCCCCGCTCTCCCCGGCCAGGGTGATCACCGCGGTCTCCTCGTTGAGATATCCGCCGCTCCAGGCGACGGTGATCTGCTCCTCCTCTTCCTCGTCCTCCGACACGAACCGCTCCAGGCCGAAGCTGCACAGCTCCTCGCCGTCGGGAAAGGCGTGGAAGACCGCGTCGTCCTCACCATGGCCCACCGTCATGAACTCCCGTCCGTCGGGCGACACATCGACGAGGCAGCGGTCGTCCCACGGGTACTCGTGCACCTCCAGCCGATCCCCCACCAGCGCACCGCGGAACAGCTGGACGCCGTCCTGCCCCTCTCCCACGTCCAGCAGGACATGGCGACCGTCGGGATGCATCACCTGCCGTGCCCCCTGGCCCACGGTGGGCAGCGGCGCCTCGGCCAGCACCCGGCCGTCGGCTGCGTCCAGCACCAGCCAGCGGTCACCCCCGTCGCCCCGGCCCAGCATGGCGTCGGGCCGGTAGACCCACACCTGGGCACCGTCGGAGGAGAACTCGCAGTCCACCCACCCCACCGAGGAATGGGCCGGGGCCTCGAACGCCAGCCGCCACCGCTCCGCGCCGTCCGCCCCCACGCACTCCACCGCGGTCTGCGAGCACCGCACCACGCAGCTCCCGTCGGGCGCCACCACGGCCCCCAGGGCTTCACGCGCGCTCCCGCCCAGCACGAACTCGGCCCTCGGCGGCACCTCCTCCCCGCCCGCACCGAGGTCGAAGCCGTAGAGTCTCCCCTCCACCGGCCACGTCACCAGGCGCCGCACGGCCTCGCCGGTGCCCGGCCCGGACGGCACCACGGCCGGGGACGACATCAGCGGGACGGTCCTGGCCAGCAGCCTCGCTGCAACGATCCTCATGACCGCAGAACATATCCGCCACCACTGACAACGGGTCGTCAGCAGGTCACTGTGCGCGCGCGAAGCGGCCTCAGCCCCCGAGGAGCGGAACACCGGCGACCACGGTCTTGCCGCAGGTGCGGCGGGGCACCACGGCCCACACCGCGGACAGCGCGTCCACCAGCACCAGCCCCCGGCCGCCGCAGGCCCCGGGACCGGGCGCTGCGAGCGCCGGCATCCGGCTGCCGGGGTCGGAGACGGCCAGCCAGTAGTGCCCGTCGCTCGGCCACAGAACGACTTCGATCACCTCCTCCTCACCGGGGCGGGTGCCGTGGCGGACCGCGTTGGTGACGAGTTCGGAGACCAGCAGCGTCAGATCGGCGGCGAGCCGGGGCGGACAGCCGTCCGGAAGGCCCTGCGACACGGCACGCCGGGCACGGCTTACCGACGCCGGACCGGCCGGCAGGCTCCAGTGGGCGGGGACCACGGGTACGGCCGGCGTCCGCGGCGGGAGGAGTCCGGGTGTGGACCGCATGGACGGCGGCGGAGATCCTGACATGGCTGACTCCTCGCAGGAGATCGACGGTTGCTGGGTGTACGCAGGCCTCGGCCGCACCGGTGGCCTGCCTCCCCGGCGCGGGCACACCCGCCCCGGGGCAGGGGGGCATGCTCGCGCGGTGCACTTCCGACGTTGCCATGTGTAAGGTCCGCAATACTGAGCGTATCCACACACGGGGCAAATTTGCCACTAACTCACGCCAACTCAACCGTCAGTGGTGAACCAGCCCCGCACAGCGGGAGACTGCTCCCGGGTCGCACGGAAGGAACGGCATGACCGTCAGGACGGCTCTCACCGAGCGGCAGAAGCGCCTGGGAAGCGAACTGCGGAGAATGCGGGTCTCGGCGGGGATGTCCGCCGAGTACGCAGCCGGGCTGCTGGGGGTCGACCGCGGCAAGATCTCCAACATGGAGTCAGGCAGTCGCCCCATCAGCGCCGAACGGCTGCGCACGCTGGCCTGCAACTGCGACTGCACCGACATGCGCTACCTGGACGCATTGATCGAGATGGCGCGGCCCAGCAGCAAGGGGTGGTGGGAGCGCTACCGCGGCAGCCTGCCCCAGGGACTGCTCGACATCGCGGAGCTGGAGGCCTACGCGGTACGGATGCGCACCGCCAACACCGTCCACATCCCCGGCCTACTCCAGACGTCGGATCATGCACTCTCCGTCTTCCGGGTGGTGGTCCCAGCCCTGCCCGAACACGAGGTCGGACTGCGGCTCGCGCATCGCGCCGAACGTCAGCACGTAATCACTCGCGACGACTCCCCCGCATATGTGGCCGTCGTCCACGAGTCGGCACTGCGCATGCAGTTCGGGGGCCGCGCGGTCACCCTTGCGCAGCTGAACCATCTCCTCACCATGTCCGAACGCGAGAACATCACCCTGCTCGTCGTCCCGTTCAGCCACGGCGCCTTCCCCGGAGCAGGACAGAACGTCCTCTATGCCGAAGGGCCTGTCACGCAACTGGACACGGTGCAGGTGGACAGCTCTCATGGGCCGGAGTTCCTGCACGCGGAAGGCCAACTCGCGAAATACCGAGCGCAGTTGGACTGGTTGGAAGAGCTGGCCCTGCCGCCTCGGCAGTCCCGTGACTTCATCCGTGCGATTGCGCGACAACTGTGAGGAGATAACTGCATGCCGGCCACCATCACCTGGGAAGACCCCTTCTGCGGCGAAGGCAACTCCTGCTTCCGGCTCGGTACCGACACCGACGGCAACGCCTACATCGCCGTCAACGGCCAGGAGGACCGTCCGCTCACCGACTCCATGGAGAGCCTGCGCACCCTCATCCGCGACATCAAGGCGGGCAAGGCCGACCACCTGCTGTAACCGGCGGCGCCCGGGCACGGACGAGGGGAGCGCCCGCAGCCGTTGAGGCGTGTGCAGATATTCCGCACACGAGGTGATACACGTGTGCGATCATCATGCGCGCGCACGCACATGGCATCACGCCCGCCCCGTGTCCCAGGAGCGGGCCGACAGCGGATGCCGGGGGTCCTGCGGAAGCGTGCATCAGACCACTACCGCCGCCCCGGCACGGAGAGTGCCGGGGGCGGGCCGCTCACACCACATGACCGCCCCGGGGGGACGGAATGCCTCACCGCCCGTGTACGGACGCAAGGTTGGCGTCGTACACCGCACTGCTGCTCGCTCTCTCGGTCCTGCTGTCGCTGCTGCTCCCGGCCGGCGCCGCGTGGGCGTACGACACCGCAGCCGGCACCGGCGCGGCCGCTGCCGACGACGGCTGCGCGGTCCTGCCGCTGTCCGCGTTCGGTGACGCGGGACCCGCCGCCGGCCGCCCGGCGATCCCCGCCGAGGGGAGCGTCTGCTTCACCTTCACCGCCGACCAGCCCGGCCTGTACCGGGTCCTCGTGGACAACTCCCAGCAGAGCGTCCACGCCCAGGTCCTCGACGGCGAGAACCCGGTGGACTGCTATGACACGACCTATTACCAGGACGGTTGGTGCCCGCTGTCGCACGCCGGCGACTTCACCCTCGAGGTGACCAACGTCGGCGCGGCCGACCTGCCGGAGGTGCCGGTCGCCGTCGTGCCCCTGGCCTCGACCACCACCGGATGCGCACCCGAGTCCGGTACCTCGTGGGATGTCCCTCCCATCACCGCCGCCGCACCCGGCCCGCTGGCCGTCGAGTGCTACCCGTTCGCCGGAAAGGCGGGTGAGCGGATCGCCGTCGACTTCAGCACCGTCAAGTACGGTGCCCACGAGGCCTGGATCACCGACACGACCGGCGCCCGGATCTGCCCGAGGCCGGGCGACGGCGGCGACGGTTGCGTACTGCCCGGCGACGGCCCGTACCGGGTGCTCGCCCAGGTCGACAGCGCCGAGGGCGGCTTCCCCGCCGACTACACGCTGAAGGTCCGCAGGCTGTCCGACCCGTCCGGCTGCACCGCCGTCCCGCTGAACGCCTACGGCTCCGCCCCCACCGCTGCGGACCCGACAAGCGAGTGCAAGGTGTTCACCGTCCCCGGTGGCGGCCGCTACCTCGCCTACGAGGTCGACACGTCCGGTGTCCGCTCCACACTCGGCGTGTACGACCGGTCGGGGGCGACCGTCTGCCCGGCGGGGAAGCTCTGCGCCCTCGCCGCGGGCGACTATGTCGTCTACACCGACCAGCAGACCCTGATCCTGGACCGCACCGCCGACACCGGCTGCACAGCCGCCGCCACCGGCCTCAACCAGGGCACGTTCGGCTCGGCCGGAGAGATCGACTGCCTGTCGCTGGCGCTGCCGCAGGGCGCCCGTCTGGCAGCCCTGAAGGGGCTGAGCGGCACCGTCCCGCAGGTCGACCTCACCGTGGTGGACGCCACCGGCGCCCAGCAGTGCGACGCCTCCTCACTGCAGGCGGGGACCTGTGCGCTCAGCGGCGCAGCCCCGTTCCGCGTCCTGGTCTCCACCACCGACAACCGGGACCCCGCCGGCGCCTACGCACTCGCCCTGCACCGCACGGACGAGGCGGGCGGCTGCCGGACCCTGCCGGCCGGCGACTTCACCGACACCAGCGGCCAGGCCCGGATCAGCACCGGCGGTGGGGTCTTCTCCGACTGCCTGACCATCCCCGCCGACGACCACAGCAGTGTGGAGAACATCCAGCTCCAGGCGGTCTCCGGCTCCTCCCCCGCCGACTTCACGGTCCTGGACTCCACCGGCAAGCAGGTCTGTTACGTCATCCCCTCCCTGTCCACCTGGACCACCTGCCCCCTCACCCCCGGTCTGGCCCACACGGTGCTGGTCACCGGTACCGACACCGCCGCCGAGTACACCCTGACCCGGCGCGACGTCACCGAGACCGCGAAGGGCTGCGCCCCCTCCCCGGCCGTCGCGGTGGGTGGCGCCTCCTACAGCGGCGCACCCGGTGCACCGGGCACGCTGCGCTGCCGGCAGGTGACCACCCAGGACGCCGGGGACGTCCTGCACCTCAATGTCCGTGACCCGCTGGGCACGGCCAACATCCTGGCCTACGACGCGCAGGGCAAGGGGGTCTGCTCGTACCGGAACAGGGCCTGCGCGGTCACCGGCTCCACCCGCTACCAGGTCCTGGTCACCGTCCCGCCGAGCCTGCAGTCCGCGGCTGCCTACCACCTGGACGCCCTGCGCATCGCCACCGCCGCCGGACCGGCCCCGGAGTGCACCAGGGTGCCCAACATCAGCTACGGGTACGGCCCGGTCACCGGCACCCTGACGGAGCAGCACACCGCCCTCTGCGCGGTGCTCCCGACCGCGTACCGCGACAACTTCGACTTCGCCGTCAGCGACACCGCGGGCAGCCCCTCCACCGCCGTCCCCTCGCTCTACAACAGCCGCCTGAGCGACGGCTGCATACGGTTCATCCCCACGGGCTACAGCTGCTCCGTGAACGAGAGCTACTCCGCAGACCCCACCCCGACCACCCTGCTCATCGGCCTGCCCGAGGACGCCTCGCAGTCCGCCTACCGCGCGGAGCTCGACTGCCTCTCCGAGCCCTGCGGCACCGAGCGCGTCAACGTCTCCTCGGCGACACCCGCCGGCGGTGTCAGCGGGACCAAGGTCACGATCACGGTGACGGGCGCCGCCCTGCGCCAGGACGACACGGTCCGCATCCTGCAGAGCGGCGTCCAGAAGGAGGCGACCACCACCTCGGTGTCGGCCGACCGCCGGACCCTGACAGCCGTCCTGGACCTCACCGCGGTCCCCGCGGGCATCTGGCACCTGAGCGTCTTCACCAGGAGCGCCGAGTTCGGCATGGGCAACTTCACGGTCACCCCGCCCCAGCTGAGGAACACCGCAGCGCCCAAGGCCACCGGGAGCGCCCAGGTCGACGCCAGGCTCACCGCCGCTCCCGGCACCTGGACGACCACGCCCACCTCGTACACCTACCAGTGGAACGCCGACGGCAAGGCGATCCCCACCGCAACCGCCTCGACGTACACGCCGCCCGCGGCCCTGCTGGGCCACAAGCTCACCGTCACCGTCACCGCCCACCGGACCGGGTACGTCAACGGCACAGCCACCTCCCCCGCCGTCACCGTCGCCAAGGGCGCGGCGCCCCGGGCCACCACCGCCCCGCGGATCACCGGCAGCGTAAGGGTGGAGACCAGACTGACCGTCGCCGCGGGCACCTGGTCGCCCTCCGCCACCTCCTACAGCTACCAGTGGAAGGCGGACGGCAAGGCGATCTCCAAGGCGACCGCCTCCGCGTACACCCCGCCCGCGGCCCTGCTGGGCCACAAGCTGACCGTCACCGTCACCGCGCACCGGACCGGGCACTCCGACGGTTCCGCCACCACCGCCGCGCTGACCGTCGCCGCCGGGGTCGCCCCCAAGGCCACCAAGGCCCCGACGATCACCGGCACGGTCAGGGTGGGACACCGGCTGACCGCCTACCACGGCTCCTGGACGCCCGCTCCGACGTCGTACGGCTACCAGTGGTACGCCAACGGTGTGGCGATCAAGGGGGCCACCAGGTCGACCCTCCTCCTCGGTTCAGGCCAGCGCGGCAAGAGGATCACCGTCAAGGTGACCGCACGCCGCACCGGACACACCAGCGGCACCGCGGTCAGCAAGGCGACCGGAGCCGTCGCCCGCTGACCCGCCGGCGCCCCTGCCCGACACGCCCCCTCGGCCACCCGCAGCACCGCTGCCGGCCGAGGGGGCGTCTCCATGTCCTGTGCGGGATCGGGCGCACCTGCCAACGCCCGGCGGCGTTGCTGCCGGAGGGCCGGGTGAGCTGTAATCGCCGCGGCGGGACGGCGCGGCAGGGAGGGCCCGGGCACGATGGCACTGGCGAGGAAGGGCACAAGGATCGCCGTGGTGGACGGGCACCGCTACCGGTGGGTGGTGGCGCCCGACGACGAACCCGGCCTGGCGATCGTGGTGGAGGACGCCGACGACGGCGGCCGGCGGATGGTGACCTGGGTGGAACACGGCACCGTCATCACCCCGGCGCTGGTGGCCGTAGCCGTCCGCCGTGCGCGGCGCCTGGGCTGGGCACCCCGGCAGCGCGGCCCCCAGTTCGTCACCCGCCTGAACCCGGAGGAGGAGGCGGCGGCGGACTGAGGGCCGCACCGAGCCCGGTACCCATGACGGTCAATGCCTGGGCCGTCTGCGTACGGACAGCCGCCACCGACCCCGTCAGAAAAGACCCCCCACTCCGCTCCAGCCGTTCGCCCAGACACGGCCCGCGTTGAAGGTGCCGTCGCCCTTGCCCGTGTAGAGGACGAGTCGGTTGCCGTGGTCCGCCCGCTTGCTGTTGCTGACGGCGAGCAGGTCGTTGTGCCCGTCGTGGTTGATGTCGCCAACGGCCGTGATGGAGTTGAGCGCATCCATTCCCGAGCCGATCAGGCGTCGGGTGCTGAAGGTGCCCTTGCCGGTGCCCCGGTAGAAGTTGGCTGGTCGCCCAGGGCCCGCATGTGGTCCCCATCCCCGGCACCAAGAACCCCGGGTACCTCGCCGACAACGCGGGCGCCGCAGAGGTCCGGCTGTCCGCGGCCGACCTCGCCGACCTCGACGCCATCCCGGCCCCCGTCGGCGCCCGGTACTGACCGTCCCGTCCCGGTGCCGGGGGCCCTCCGGGGCCCGTCCCCCCGGCGCGGGGGGCGGGCGCACCCCGGGGGCACGGCCAGGCGCCGCGCCCCCGGGGTGTGCCGCATCGGCCGGGTCCGGTTCCCCGTGCCGTCCCGCCCGGCGTCAGCCGACCGGCCGGGTCACCGCCAGGGTCCCGCTGTACGACGAGTAGTTGCCGGACGCGTCATAGGTACGGGCCCGGTATTCATAGGTGCGCCCGTCGGCCGGCAGCGGGTCGCAGACGGTGGCGGTGGCGGGGTCGAGACGCGGGTCGTACCCCTTGTGCAGGACCACCGTCCAGGTGGCCGCACCGGACACCCGGCGCTGGATCTCGAAGCCGCTGAAGTCGCGGATCGCGGCGGGCGTGTAGCCGGTCGCGGTCGCCTGGACGCCGCCGGCGCAGGAGCTCAGGGACAGGTCGGGGGCCACCGCCGGGGGAATGCCGTCGGGGATGTCGAGCCAGAGCTCGTTGGCGGCGGTGGCGTCCAGCCCGTTGGCGCTGTAGGTGGTGGTCCCGTTGTCGTTGGTGACCAGGACCCGGTAGTGGCGGGTCTCACCGTCGGCGGTGACGGGTGCGGTGGTCCAGGTGCTGCCCTTGGTGGTGCCGAGCGGGACCCACCGGTAGTAGCCGTCCACCAGGTCGTTGCTGAGGACCGTGTAGTGGTCGAACTGCGGCTCGGTGTTGAGCGGCCACTTCAGGGTGACCCTGCCGGTGGCCTTGGCGTACGTGCCGGTCAGGGAGGTCACTACCGGCAGAGGGCGGACGATGGTGTCCGCACTGCCGGACGAGGTGTTGCCCGCCTTGTCCCTGGCGCGCACCTCGTAGTAGTAGGGCGTGCGGTCGTCGGGGTTGACGAGCGGATCGGTGTAGCTGCGGGCGGTGGTCGTGGCGACCTTCGTCCAGGTGCCGGAGCTGACGGGCCGCCGGTAGAGGGAGTAGCCGGCCAGGTCCATCTCCTTGTTGGCGGACCAGGAGACGGTGGTCCTGCGGGACTTGGTGCTGTAGGCGGTCTTCACGCCGGTGGGCGCGAGCGGCTTCGTCCTGTCGTACGCGGACGACGTCCGGGGCGTGTAGGTGAACGCGACCTTGGCGGCGCCGCTCCAGTTCACGTAGTCCACTCGCAGGGTGTGCCTGCCGGAGGGAACCGTGAGGTTGACGCTCTTGGCGCGGGCGGTGTCCCCGGTGCCCTTCCACAGGTCGATCTTGCGCACCCCGTCCAGGTGGACGCGGACGCCGTCGGTGGCGGAGACGGCGAAGGTGAAGGGGCCGCCGGAGCCGAAGTCACGCGTCACGGACCAGCGGACACCGAAGTTGTTCGAGGGCACACCGGTGGCCGGGCTGCCGGACCAGCTCTGACTGATGGCGCCGTCGCAGTCGGTCCGTACGGGGGAGCCGGAGAACGTGGTGTTCTTGTAGAACGTCCGCTTGTAGACGTTGGTCGAGCAGGTGACATCGGCGGCCGCCGCCTGCGGGGCGGCGGCCAGCAGACCGCCGAGGGCGACGGCGGACAGGGCGCCGCCGGTCAGGACGGCGACGGATCTTCTCTGGTGCACGGAGGCCTTTCACGCTGTTCGGGCGAGGATGTGACAGCGTGAAGACCCCTGAGGCGGGGTGAGGGTTGCACGGCTGCGGCTTTCCCCCGGCGCGGGTTCGGAAATCTCCCGGACGCCTGCCCTGAACGGCGAGGACTGTCCGGCTCAGACCCGCTCCAGCGGCCGGTGCGGCCCATCCGGCAGCTTGACCTCGATCGCGTCGCCGGGGCGCACCACTCCGCCTTCCTTCACGATGCCCATGATCCCGGCCTTGCGCACGATGTTGCCGAGGTCGTCGCGGCCGACGACCTGCTTCAGCAGCCCGTCCTGGAAGTTGTCGATCTGCAGGCAGGGATTGCGCAGTCCGGTCACCTCCACCACGGCCTCGGCGCCCAGCTGCAGCAGGGTGCCCACCGGCAGCTGGAGCAGGTCGACACCGCGGGTGGTGATGTTCTCCCCGAGCTCGCCGGGGGACACGCGGAAACCCGCCTCGCCGAGCTCGTCGAAGAGTTCCCCGTGGATGAGGTGGACCTGACGCAGGTTCGGCTGGGTGGGGTCCTGCGCGACCCGCGAGCGGTGCTTGACCGTCACACCGGCGTGCACGTCCCCTTCCACCCCGAGGCCGGCGAGCAGGGTGATGCTCTCCCGGTTCGGCTTGGTGAACGAGTACTCGCTGTTGCTGCTGACCGCCGTCACCGACCTGCTCATGTGCGGAACCCTCTCCTCGCAGCCAAGGTCCACGCGAGGCGCGGACTCCCGGCCCTCAACGTAGTCGCCCGGCCATCCGCTGGGAATGCCGGTCCGGCGGCCGCGGCGCTCTCGTCGCCCTTGTCCGCGGTCCCGTCCGCCGAAGACGCCTGACGGCCGACTGACGCACCCCTCAGCGGACGGAGCGGGTCCCCGGCCCCCGTCGGCAACGGCGTGGTGCTCGCGGCGGCAGTGGACGGGGCGCCGGCACTCCAGTCCGCCGCGGGTCGCCGGACGGGTTCGGTGGCGGTGAGCACGGGCGGCGCCTCGCGCATAGCGTTCACCGCCATTCCATTGCAACGGGCGTCACTGAAGGCCGTTGCTTCAGTCGCAGGACCATTGCAATGATTTCCCTGCCTTTACCTGCAGCAAAGGGATTTGAGCACAACAAGGGCGTTGCCAGTACTGCGAACGCAACGTAGCGTTTCCTGCATCGGAAACAGGATCTCGAAGGAGCGCACCATGCAGAAGTTCGCCACCGCCGCCCCGGTCACCGCCGTCCTGGACATCCCCGCCGGGCACATCCGGCTCATCGCCGCCGACCGGGCCGACACCACCGTGGAGGTCCTGCCCGCCGACGCCTCCCGCAGCCGCGACGTCAAGGCCGCCGAGCAGACCCAGGTCAGCTACACCGACGGCGTCCTGCACATCCACACCCCCGCAGCGGCAGGCCGCGTCCTCGGCCCCTCCGGAACCCTGGAGATCACCGTCCAGCTCCCCACCGGCTCCCACCTGCGGGCCAAGGCCGCCGACGCCGACCTGCGCGGCGTCGGACGCCTCGGCGACGTCACCCTCGAAGCCGCCCAGGCCACCGTCAAGCTCGACGAGACCCGGACTGCCCACCTCACCCTCGCCGCCGGCGACATCACCCTCGGCCGCCTCAACGGCCCCGCCCAGCTCACCACCCAGAAGGGCGACCTCCACATCACCGAAGCCCACCACGGCACCGTCACCCTGCGCACCGAACACGGCGACATCACCGTCGGCGCCGCCCGCACCGTCTCCGCCACCCTCGACGCCGGCACCGCCCACGGTCGCATCCACAACGCCCTCAGGAACACCGAAGGCGCCGACGCCCCCCTCGCCATCCACGCCACCACCGCCTACGGCGACATCACCGCCCACAGCCTCTGACGCGGGGAGCACCCCCATGACCCATCGGGCCGGCTCCGCGAACGGTCACCGCGACCCGAGGGCCGGCCCGCCCCCGCCCGACCCGGGCGGCGTACCCCGGCAACGCCTCGGGGTGCGCCGCCCGCCGTCCGGCCCCCCTGAGCCCCTCCGCGGGCGCCGGTCAGGCCGTGCGCCCGGGGAGGCTGCGCCCACGCCCCGCGGTGGACGCGGTCGTGCCGGTCGCGCCTGGAACGCAGGCCTGGCCACCTTCGAGGAGAACGACACCTCCCGCTGCTACGCCCTCCGGGACAAGCTCTGGGTCACCGGCCCCGGCCAGGAGCCCTGGGAGGTGTACGTGGTCAAGGCCGACGCCGACACCCTCGGCAAAAGCGCCGCCCAGGGCACCGCGGACGCCCCGGAGGGCGTGCTGCGGCACCACCGCCTGCCGCACCTCCGCCGCACAGGCCGACCCGGCCGCGATCCCTGCCTCGACCGGGACGGCCTCCGGATGCGGCTGCATCCACTGACGGGGGCCGGTGCCGCCCGCCGCCGGCGGCCATCGTCAGCGCCTCGGCGCATCCCGGCCGGCCGCTGTCTGCAGCAGGAACTGACCGGCCGTCGCTGTCGGTGCCGGGTGCTTGACTGCTCGCCATGGACGTGACCGTACTTCTCGACGCCCTCGTGGAGCCGCTGTACCAGGGCGCGCTGGACCACCTGCGGAGACCCCGCTGCGAGGTGGACGGACACAGGGCGGGCCACACCTGCCTGGACGTGCCGGACTTCGAGAGCCTGTTCCTGCTGGCCGAGGAGCTCTCGTGCCGGCATGGAAGCCCCCGCGCCCTCGCTGTGGACGGCGACGTCGACCCGGCGGTGAACGACCGTTCCGGACTGCCGCTGCTCGCTCCCTTCGGAGCGCGGCTGGTGTCGATGCGCGCCTGGATGTACGGCGGGAGGTGGGTCGGCTGCGGCACGGTCCGCGGCGACGACGGCGACACACGCCCGGTGGCACTCGTCGCGGAGCGGCGCCTCCCGGAGCCCGACGAACTGCCGGCGGACGCCTCCTGGGTGGACAAACTCGTGCTGCTCACGGGCTGGGACCCGGACCGGCGCAGCCAGGCCGACTGGGCGGCGGCCGAGGCCCGGCTGGGCACCGCCCTGCCGAGCGACTACAAGGAACTGATCGAGCGGTTCGGAGACGGCACCTTCGACGGCTACCTCGACATCCACCTGCCGGACCGGATCAGACGGCATGCCGAGGACCTCGCCGGGTTCGCCGAAGGGCACGGCAGCAGCCAGTGGGAACCGTACCGGCCCTTCCCGGCGCCGGGCGGGCTGCTGTGGTGGGCGAGCAGCGAACACGAGCAGGACTTCTGCTGGCTCACCGAGGACCCCGATCCCGACCGCTGGCCCGTCCTCCACCGGGACGTCGGCCCCGTCCCCTGGGAGCGGTACCACGGGACCACGGCGGAGTTCGTCTTCCGCATGCTCACCGACCCGGCGCACCCGTACCCCGCCCCCGGGGTCTTCGCCGCCCACTGGTTCAGCGGCGCCGAACCCCCTGCTCCCGGCTGGAGCTGACCGCTGCACCATGTGCCCGGGCCGGGTACGCACCTGCGACACCCGCTTCTGGAGTTCGCCGGGGGTTCGCCCCTCCTCGCAGGCGCGCCGGGCCACCGGCCGATCCCCCGACGAGAGGGTCCCCGGGGTGCCGCCTCCATCCGTTCCGTACGACTCCGTTGCCGTCACGGACCGCCGTCGGCTCCATCCGGGGCGACCCAGCCCGTGGGCCGGACCGGAAGGGACTGCCTCAGGCCGGCTTGCGCCACACGGAGATGTGCTTCGAGGAGTCCTGGGTGAACGCTGCCCCGTTCCAGTCCGCGACGCGCCGCTCCAGCTTGAGCCCCGCGATCCGTGCCATCAGATCCAGCTCCGCCGGCCATGCATACCGGTGCCGCGAGCTGCCACGGCGGTAGCGGCCGTCGTCGCCGTCCAGGGTGAGATGGTGCGAGACCAGCATCTGCTCGACCACGTCGAAGGTGTCAAAGCCGAGATGCCGCTCGGAGACGTCGAACGGCACCGCGACCTGCCCGGGCGGCAGAAGCCGCAGCGGCGGCGTCTCCAGCTCGATGACGAAGCGGCCGCCAGGCATCAGGTGGCGTGCGGCGTTGCGGAAGCACTCGACCTGCTCGTCCTGGGTGAGCAGGTTGGAGATCGTGTTGTAGACGAGATACACCAGGGTGAACTCACCGGGGACGACAGTCGTGGCCATGTCGCCGATGGTGACCGGCAGTCCCTCCTCGTCGATCTTGCGCCGCAGGACCGCTGCCATGTGCTCGGACAGCTCGATGCCCACGACGGACACGCCGCGTTCCCGGAGCGGGACGGCCACTCTGCCGGTTCCGACGGCGAA
Source organism: Peterkaempfera griseoplana (assembly GCF_001418575.1). Classification (GTDB taxonomy): domain Bacteria; phylum Actinomycetota; class Actinomycetes; order Streptomycetales; family Streptomycetaceae; genus Peterkaempfera; species Peterkaempfera griseoplana. Next base: position 4,525 of record NZ_LIQR01000212.1, on the reverse strand, counting down.
CTCCAGTGCCCGGCCGTCCCCGGCGAGTTCGGTGAGGAAGTCGAGAGTCGGCCCGAGAACAGCGGCCGAGGACATTGCGTTCTCCTCGGCGTCGTAGCGCTCGGCGGTCGCACGGGTCCACAGCTCACTGCTCGTCACGGTCGGCCACTCTGCCGGGCCCGGCGGAGAGCTGTCCACGCATTTCCACCCAGCCCAGGCCCGGGACCTCCCGTGCCACAGGTCCATGGCACCGGACAGGACGAACGCAAGGAAGTCCGAGACTTGCCAGGAGGCCCGACTCCGTGTGCTGAGCGCGGGCTGCGGTGGTGTTCGCGTTCCGATGTGCGTCAGTGGCGGTTCGGGGAGGTGTCGGCGCTGGTCGCGCTGGTGTGCTGGCTGGAGCTGGTGCCATGCCAGTCCAGGCAGACGACGGTGGCGTCGTCCAGCAGGTTTCCTTGAGTGGCTTGGCGGAGGGCGCGCATGAGGGACCGGACGGCTTCCCGGGGGTGCAGAGCGGCGTCGGCTTCGATGCGGGCGGGGAGGTCCAGGGCGGTGGTGTTGCGTTCGGTCATCCCATCGGTGATCAGCACCAGTCTGTCTCCGGGGGCCAGGTCCAGGTCCTGAACGCGGTAGCGGCCGTCCCAGGGTGCACCGAAGGGCAGGTCCACTTCCGGTTGGATCTCGCTGACCCGGCCGTTGCGCAGTCGCAGTGGCCAGGGGTGGCCGGCGTTGACGAACAGGGCGTGGCCGTTGGACAGGTTGATGTTCAGGAGCTGGCCCGTGACGGTGGCGTCTTGGCCGTAGTCCAGGACGGCCTGGTGTGCTGCCCGGGCCTGCTCGGCCAAGGGGATCCGGGCACGCCGGGTATTGCGAAGGGAACCGACGATGAGCGAGGCCAGCAGTGCGGCGAAGGTGTGGTGGCCCATGGCATCGGTGATGGAGACGTGCAGGGTCTGCCTGTCCAGGCTGTAGTCGAAGGTGTCGCCGGAGATGTCGTGGGTTGGCTGGAGGGCGCCGGCGAAAGTGATCGGCCCTGCTTCACAGGACAGAGCCTGCGGGAGAAGGTTGTGCTGGATCTCAGCGGCCAGGGTGGGCGGAATGCTGCGCCGGCCCCATTCGTAGAGGTCGGTGAAGCGCCGGTTGGAGGTGACGACGTAGGCCAGGGCTTGGGCGGCCTGCGCGATCTGGTGGCTGTGACGTGGGCTGGGCTTGATGGTTGTGGTCACTTCCAGGATGCCGATGGCATCTCCTTGGGTGGTCACGGGTGCCAGCACCTGGTATCCGCTCACCGGCCCGGGGGTCTGGGTGATATGCAGTTGCTGGGAGCGGATCACCTCCTCGTGGAGCGTGCCGCGAAGGTCGATGTGGTGTTGTTCCCCGCCTTCCCCGTCATTGCCCACCGGTAGAGACAGCAAGACATCGCCGGTGAAATCGATGATCCAGAAGCGGACCTCACAGGCATCCATCTGCCCGGCAAGGACCTGGGCGACCACTGCAACGGAATCTACTGGTGGCGCCTGTTCCACCGCCGCCAGCAGCCCCTCGACCGTCATGTCGTACTCAGTCACTCTGACGCTTTTCCTCTCATCGGTCCGCCATTGCCCTTGGCCCTCTTTCGAAGCTGCTCAGGGCGGCAGGGCCGCAGGAGGGGAGTGTCTAATCAACACAGGACAGCAGGCATCACCGTCGCCCCCAGGTCGCTGCCGACCGAGCCGACCCGAAGGACGGTGGCCACCCGGCCATCACCGCGTCGGCGGGCAACTGCCGGTGCAGCAGCACCTCGATCAGCATCCGGGCGCCTTCCGGTCCCCCGCCTTCTTGGCCGCGGCCCAGAACGTTTCTTGGGTCCTGGTGAAGCCGCCTTCCGCATCCGGGCGCCGCCTGACGGCGTGGTCGCGGACCAGGGAGTACGCCGCGAGCTCGAAATCGTGCTCGCCCGCCAGCCGCTGAACAATCCGGTCGATGGTGGGGCGCTGCTTCCTCGGCGCGCCCACATCAGCCCGCAGTATCGCGTCGATTAACGGCTTCACCGGCTCCAGCACGCTCCACCGCGGCGGCGGCTCTTTCCGCTTCGCCGGCACCGACGGCGCTAAAGGCCTTCGCCACCGTGTTCCGCGACACCCGGTGCCGCAGGGCCAACGCCCGCCCCGACACCGCCGGGCCCAAACGCCGGTCCCGGCGGATCCGCTCAAAGATCCACTCACGCGACCTGTACACACGGGTCTCCTGACACGACCGGGATCAACGATCACAGCGTGAGCGGCCAAACAGCCCAAAACCCCGATTACTCCAAAAGCGGCATGTCGTACACCATCACGCTAAATAGCTCCGGTTCCCACCGCCGAACCTGTGCTCCCAAAGCCATCGCCCCACCGGCTCTACTTCAACCCGCTGGAAACAGACACAGCAAGGGTTCCGAGCCACATCGCCCAATCCAACGGCGTCGCACGCTCCTCGTCTCGGCGGCCGGCGATCGGCGGCGAAGGCAGGCCCGACGCCCGCGGCTTCGTCTACTTCCACAGCCAGTGCACGGACTCCGCCGCGGCCGGCCACGGACTGACGCTCCTCTACGGTGGCTTCGACGGCTCGTCCGAGACCACTGCAGCCATCGGTCACGAGGTCGTGGCTGCCCTCGAAGCAGTCGGACTTCACGCCGAGTGGGATCGTGACCCCGGCCGGGCCATCACCGTCACCCCTCTGGACTGGCGCCGCCGCCTGGTCGGTTAGGGACCGGCGTCCAGGACCACACCCACAGAGCAGTGAGGCGAGGACGTTGACGGCGGTCCCCGGGTGACCCTGCATACCCGGAATTCGGATGTCACTCGAATCCACATCGTGCAGCGATCACCGCCTGCCACGAAGGCCGTTACCGTCAAAACGCCCCAGACCTCGACCGGTCCGGGGCGTTTGCGCTGGTCGTGCTCTGTGCCCCAGGCAGGATTCGAACCTGCGACACCCGCTTTAGGAGCGAGGGCGGCCAGACATCACTGGTACGCCCGCTGGCCTGCACGTCCAGCACCTGCGCGGTTTCCACTGCCCGACCGTGACGGACCGAAGTTCCCCCTGGTTCCCCGTCCCACATGGCACGACTGTGGCACGCCCATCCACTCCCCACCTGTCGTGATCAGTTGCCGGTCTACTAATCAGTCACCTCGATGAACTGCGGTGCTAGGTAGGTCCGGCCCGCTAACCAGCGCTGATGCTGTCACCGATTGTCATCGTTGGTCGGCGTTGATCGACCTTTCAGGGCCCGGAGACGGCTCCGGGACTTCACCGCCCGGTGCCGTCTTGCGTCCGAGCCCCGACTTGATCTCCGCCCATACGTGGCACGGCTACGGCGCGTATCGGACTCAGCGTCGCCGGGCCACGCGCCGACGCCAGACCAGCGCAAGGCTGACGAGAAATGACAGCTCAAAGGAAGTGCTGGGCGCCCCGACGGTGAGCCAAGAACCAGCATCCCAACCAGACGATAGGCCCAGCGCGAGAAACAGAGCCAGGTACAGGACTGCCCACAGACTCAGGAACAGCAGGAACATCTGACCACTGGTGCGCGCATAGATCCACTTCACGGCGGCCATGATGCCGGACGAGCCAACCCAGCGGAAGGGATTCCACTCTGCGACCAGTACCGCGCGGCTGGTGGAGCGGCTTTGGGCGGTGTCCTGTCCGGTCTGGGGTCGAGCATGATCAGGGGGCCGTAAGCTGTTGCGACTCGGTCAGGGCTCCTTGGGCCTGACTGATCCGCCGGAATCCCTGTCGAGTCAAGGGCGCCGACCGGTATGACGTGCCGGAGCGACCCGTCCTCACCATTGCGGAAGTGCTCGCGGTCGCCGACGTGGTACAGCCTCGCTTCCGGCTGGCTATCCTCCTGGCTTCCTTCACGACTCTCCGGTTCGGTGAGCTGGCCTCGCTGCGCCGGAAGGACGTGGACGTATCGACTCGCGTGATCCGCGTCTGGCGGGCTCAGGCGGAGATGCAGAACGGGCACCTCACCGACAAGGCGCCCAAGTCGGCAGCCGGAGTCCGGCCGATCTCCTTCCCCGATGAGATCCTGCCCGACGTGGTCCGCCACCTGGAGCTATTCGCAGCGCCCGGCCCGGATGCTCACGTCTTCGTCGGCCCCCACGGTGGCAGGCTTCGGCGGAGCAACTTTCGGGCTGTCTGGGTGGCCGCGCGCGACAAGGCCGGCGTGACCGGAGAACTGCACTTCCACGATCTCCGTCACACCGGGAACACGCTCGCTTCCAGCGCTGGCGCCAGCACGCGGGAGCTGATGACCAGGATGGGCCACAGCACGACGCGGGCCGCGTTGATCTACCAGCACATGACCAGCGACCGCGACCGGGCCATCGCCGACAAGCTGGGCGAGATGATCCGGAAGCAGCAGAACGGCAATGCTTCACCGCCGCCACGCAGCGGCTGAGTGGCGCGCTTGTGGCGCGGGCTCCCCATAAAGAAGGGCCAGCCTCAGAGGTGCAAGTCTCTGAGCTGGCCCTTTGCTCTGTGCCCCAGGCAGGATTCGAACCTGCGACACCCGCTTTAGGAG
>NZ_LIQR01000211.1 GCF_001418575.1 Peterkaempfera griseoplana | reverse complement strand
GTCAACTGCCGCCCCCCGGCTGCCCCGCCCATGGCGGCGGCAGCGGCCGCATCCCGCTCCACGGGGCGGACTTCGCCGCCGACCCCGACTCCGTCTACGCGGCGCTGCGGGAGTACGGCCCCGCAGCGCCGGTGGAGCTGGCGCCCGGTGTCGACGCCAAGCTGGTCACCTCGTACGGCACCGCCCTCAAGGTGCTGCGCGGGACCCAGACCTTCGTCAAGGACGCCCGCCGCTGGCGCGCCCTGGCCACCGGGGAGGTCTCCCCCGACAACCCGGTGGTGCCGATGATGGTCTACCGGCCCAACTGCCTGTACGCGGACGGCGAGGCGCACACCCGGCTGCGCGCCGCCGTCACCGACAGCCTGGACCGGGTGGACCCGCACGAGCTGCGGCACTATGTCGAGCAGAGCGCCGACGCCCTGATCGACGGCTTCAGCCGGGACGGCACCGCGGACCTGATCGGCGACTACGCCAAGCGGCTGCCGCTGCTGGTCTTCAAGCAGATGTTCGGCTGCCCCGGCGACATCGGGGACCGGCTGGTCACGGGCATGTCCGGCATCTTCGACGGCGTGGACGCCGAGAAGGCCAACGAGATGCTCACCCAGGCGACCATCGACCTGATCACGCTGAAGCACCAGCGTCCCGGTGCCGATGTGACCTCCTGGCTGATGTCCCACCCGGCGCAGCTGACCGACGAGGAGGTCATCCACCAGCTGGTGGTGCTGCTGGGCGCCGGCACCGAACCGCAGCAGAACCTGATCGCCAACACGCTGCGGCTGCTGCTCGCCGACGACCGCTTCGCGGGCGACCTCTCCGGCGGCAGCCTGCCGGTGGAGGACGCCCTCGACGAGGTGCTGTGGACCACCTACACCCCCATGGCGAACTACGCCGTGCACTACCCCGTCCAGGACACCGAGCTGGACGGGGTCCGGTTCCGCGAGGGGGAGCCGATCGTGATCTCCTTCGCGGCCGCCAACACCGACCCCTCCCTGCCCGCCGGCCACCGGGCCGGCAACCGAGCGCACCTCGCCTGGAGCGCCGGGCCGCACACCTGCCCGGCCAAGAGCCCCGCACGGCTGATCGCCACCGTGGCCATCGAGAAGCTGCTCGACCGGCTCCCGGACCTGGAACTCGCCGTACCCGTCGACGAGCTGTCCTGGCGGCCCGGCCCGTTCCACCGGGCGCTCAGCTCCCTGCCCGTCCGCTTCCCCCGTTCCGCTGCACCCGTACAGCCCGACGAGAACCCTGGAGCGCGCTCATGGCACAGCAGCCCACCTGTCCCTTCCGACTCGACCCCGCCGGCGGCGACTTCGACGGTGAGTCCGCCGAGCTCCACTCCCTCGGCGCCGCGACGCTCGTGGAGCTTCCGAACGCTGTGGAGGCGTGGTCGGTAAACAGCTTCGAGTTGCTGAAGCGGCTCCTCAACGACCCGCGGGTGTCCAAGGACCCCAACCAGCACTGGCCGGCCTTCGTCAACGGGGAGATCCCGCAGGAGTGGCCGTTCTTCATCTGGGTCGCGGTGCGCAACATGTTCACCGCGTACGGCGAGGACCACATGCGGCTGCGCAAGCTGGTCGCCAAGGCCTTCACCCCGCGCCGGACGGCGGCCATGCGGCCGCGGGTCGAGGAGATCACCGGTGCGCTGCTGGACGCCGTCGAGGCGGCCCCGGCGGGCGAGCCGGTCGACCTGCGGTCGGCCTTCGCCCACCCGCTGCCCATCGAGGTGATCTGCGGTCTGATGGGTGTCCCGGAGAAGTCCTGGGACGCGCTGCGCCGGACCGTCGACTCGGTCTTCAACGCGGCGGCCGAGCCGGAGGAGGTCGCGGCCACCCAGGTCGCCCTCTACGGACTGCTGACCGACCTGGTCTCGTCCAAGCGGGCGGCGCCCGGTGACGACATGACCACCGACCTGATCGAGGCCCGCAGTGAGGACGACGGTTCGGCGCTCAGCGAGGCCGAGCTGCTGGACACCTTGCTGCTGACCATCAGCGCCGGCTTCGAGACCACCGTCAACCTCCTGGACAACGCCATCACCGCGCTGCTCACCCACCCCGAGCAGCTGGCGCTGGTCCGGGCGGGCAAGGCCACCTGGGACGACGTCATCGACGAGACGCTGCGGTGGCGGGCCCCCGTGCCGCATCTGCCGCTGCGCTACGCCGTGGAGGACATCGAGCTGGACGGCGGCATCACCATCCGCAAGGGCGAGGCGATCCTGGCCTCGTACGGCGCGGCGGGGCGCGACCCCGAACTGCACGGTGACACCGCCGCCGACTTCGACATCACCCGGCCGACCCGGCGCGACCATCTGGCCTTCGGCTACGGCGCCCACTACTGCCTGGGCGTGTCCCTGGCCCGGCTGGAGGCCAGTGTCGCCCTGCCCGCCCTGTTCGAGCGCTTCCCCGACCTGACGCTGGCCGTCCCGGCGGAGAAGCTGGAGCCGCTGGGCACCATGCTGGCCAACGGGCACCGGGTCCTCCCCGCGCTGACCACCCCGGCCGTCTGACCCCCGTACCGCGGCGGGCACCCTCACGGGGGCCCGCCGCGGTTCCGCCAACTCCTCTGTCATGGGCGGCGGATGACGGTACGTCGGGGGGTGTGCCCGCCGGGTCCGGCGTACGGGATTATGACCCCCATGGGAGACACGCTGCGGACCGTCGGCGGCCGCTACACGCTGCGCGCCTCGCTCGGCCGCGGCGGCATGGGCACGGTGTGGCGGGCCGACGACACCCTGCTGGACCGCCAGGTGGCCGTCAAGGAGGTCCATCTGCGGGAGGCCGGGGACGGTGCCGGTCCGGAGGTGCAGCGGGAGCGGACCCTGCGCGAGGCCAGGGCCGCCGCACAGATCAGGCACCCCTCGGTGGTCGGCGTCCATGACGTGGTCGAGCAGGACGGCCGGCTGTGGATCGTGATGGAGCTGGTGGACGGGCGGTCGCTGGCCGAGGTGATCGCTGCCGACGGCCCGCTCGAACCCAGGGAGGCGGCCAGGATCGGCCTCGCCGTACTGGACGCCCTGGGAGCCGCCCACGGCCGGGGAGTACTGCACCGGGACGTGAAGCCGGCCAACGTCCTACTGGAGCGCGGCACCGGGCGGGTGGTGCTCACCGACTTCGGCATC
>NZ_LIQR01000210.1 GCF_001418575.1 Peterkaempfera griseoplana | reverse complement strand
GCCGGGCCCGTTGCCAGCACACACTGGACAGCCGCCGGTACCACGGCCGGGCTCCCGGTACCGCCGGGCCACACCCGCCCGCGCCCTGGAAGCGTCAGCCCACGGCCTGCGGCAGGGGCGCGGCGTGGCCGGCGGTGAGGCCGGCCGCGTCCCATGAGCCGCCGAGCGCGGGGGAGAGGGCGGCGCGGGCGGTGTCGAGGAAGGCGGGGCCGCCGAGGGCCGCGCAGCCCTCGGGGAGGGCACCGATCAGCGGTGCCCCGGTGACGGCCGGCAGATCGGCGAGGTTGCAGCGGGACGCCAGGTCCGGCTGGGCGGGCCAGGCGCCGACGACCACGCCGAGCAGCGGGAGGCCGCGGTGGCGCAGCGCCTCGGCGGTGAGCGCGGCGTTGTTGAGGGTGCCGAGTCCGGCCGGGGCGACGGTCACCACATCGACGGGCAGGCCATGGTCGGCCATGGCACGGACGGCGTCGGCGAAGGTGTGTCCCTCCTCGTCGTAGCGGACCAGCAGCCCACCGGCGCCCTCCACCAGCACCAGGTCGTGGTCCGCCGACAGCCGGGCGGCCTCCGCCGCGATCCGCCGGGGGCCGACGGCGGGCCTGGCACAGCGGCGGGCGGCGGTGTCCGGGGCCAGCGGCTCCGGGTAGCGGGCCAGTTCGCGGCGGGTCAGCGGCCCGGCCAGCCGTGCCACCTCGTCCACATCGCCCGGTTCGCCCGGCTCCACCCCGGTCTGGGCGGGCTTCAGCACCGCGACCCGGCGCCCGGCGTCCAGGGCCAGCGCCGCGATCGCCGCCGTGACCACGGTCTTGCCGATCTCGGTTCCGGTGCCGGTGACCGCGAGTACGCCCATCTGCTGCTCCGTTCCTGAGGGGGCCTGCTGTGTGCCCAGGCGGGACGCCGCGCGGCTCCCGCCACGGCGGGCTACCCGGCGGCGGCCGCCGCGACCACGGCCGCAGCGATGCGGGCCAGGTCGTCGTCGCCGGTGACGTACGGCGGCATGGTGTACACCAGGTCGCGGAAGGGACGCAGCCAGACGCCGTGCCGTGCCGCCGCCCGGGTCGCCGCTGCCATGTCCACCGGGTGGTCCAGCTGGACCACTCCGATCGCCCCCAGCACCCGCACGTCCGCCACGCCGGGCAGTTCGGCCGCCGGGGCGAGCCCGGCCCGCAGAGCGGACTCGATCCGCTTGACCCCGGTGCGCCAGTCCTGGTCCAGGAGGAGGCCCAGAGAGGCGTTGGCGGCGGCCGCCGCCAGCGGATTGCCCATGAAGGTGGGCCCGTGGGCCAGTACCGGCACCTCGCCGCGGCTGATCCCGTCCGCCACCCGGGAGGTGCAGAGCGTCGCCGCCATCGTCAGATAGCCGCCGGTGAGGGCCTTGCCGAGGCACATCACATCGGGCGAGACCCCCGCGTGGCCGGCCGCGAAGAGTTCGCCGGTGCGGCCGAAGCCGGTGGCGATCTCGTCGAAGACCAGCAGGACGTCATGGGCGTCGCACACCTCCCGCAGCAGTCGTAGATAGCCGGGGGAGTGGAACCGCATCCCGCCCGCGCCCTGCACCACCGGTTCCACGATCACCGCGGCCAGCTCGTCCGCGTGACGCTCCACCAGGCCGGCGAGGTGCGCGGCGTACGCCTGGTCCACGGCGGAGTCGTAGCCGGACGGCGGCTCCGCGGCGAAGACCTGACGGGGCAGCACCCCGCCCCACAGCCGGTGCATCCCGCCCTCGGGGTCGCAGACCGACATGGGGTGGAAGGTGTCGCCGTGGTAGCCGCCGCGCCAGGTGAGCAGCCGGTGCTTCTGCGGCCTGCCCAGCGAGGCCCAGTACTGCAGGCACATCTTGACCGCGACCTCGACCGAGACCGAACCGGAGTCGGCGAGGAAGACATGCTGCAGCGGCTCGGGGGTGATCTCCACCAGGGTCGCCGCCAGCCGCACGGCGGGCTCATGGGTGAGCCCGCCGAACATCACATGGCTCATCCGGTCGAGCTGGCCGCGCACCGCGGCGTCCAGCACGGGGTGGGCATAGCCGTGGATCGCGGCCCACCAGGACGACATGCCGTCGACCAGTTCACGGTGGCCCTCGGCCGGTTCGGCCAGCCGCAGCCTGACGCCCGAGGCGGACTCCACCAGGTAGGGCGTGGCGGAGCCGGGCATGGGCCCGTACGGGTGCCAGACATGGGCCCGGTCCAGCGCGAGCAGGGTGCGGGGGTCCATCGGGGTGCGCGGGTGGGGCTGCGGCATCAGGCGTTGGGCGGCAGGTCGGTACCGGCGCCGCGCCGGCGGACCTGCACCAGGTCGGTGCGCGCGGCCCCGGCGGTGACCGGCTCGGCCGTGGGACCGGCGTCGGTCGCGGCCTCCGCCGGGGCGCAGGCGGGCGCGGAGGCGGTGGCGCAGGACGACGACTCCTCCCCGCCGCACGGACCGCAGCCGCCGTGGCCCGCGGCGGCGGTGCGGTGCTGCGGCAGGGTGGTGCGGTCGGTGCCCTCCACCTCGAAGCCGGCGTCGGCGATCATGTCCAGGTCGGCCTGCCCGGCCTGGCCCTCGCTGGTGAGGTAGTCGCCCAGGAAGATGGAGTTGGCCAGGTGCAGGGCCAGCGGCTGAAGGGTGCGCAGATGCACCTCGCGGCCCCCGGCCAGGCGTACCTCCACATCGGGGCAGACGAAGCGGACCATGGCGAGGATGCGCAGGCAGCGCTGCGGGGTGAGGTTCCACTCCTTGGCCAGCGGGGTGCCCTCGAACGGGATCAGGAAGTTGACCGGCACCGAGTCCGGGTCCAGCTCCCGCAGGGAGAAGACCACATCCACCAGGTCGGCGTCGCTCTCGCCCATGCCCGCGATCAGCCCGGAGCAGGCGGACAGTCCCGCGGCCTGGGCCTGCTGCACCGTGTCCACCCGGTCCTGGAAGTCATGGGTGGTGCAGATTTCGGCGTAGTTGTCGCCGGAGGTGTTGAGATTGTGGTTGTAGGCGTCCGCACCGGCGGCCCGCAGCCGCTCCGCCTGGTTGTCGGAGAGCAGCCCCAGGCAGGCGCAGACCTCCACGCCCTCGCTCTGGCCCTTGATCGCGGCGATGGTGTCGGCGACCCGGTCGATGTCGCGGTCGGTGGGACCGCGGCCGCTGGCCACCAGGCAGACCCGCTTGGCGCCGCCCGCGACACCCGCGGCCGCGGCGTCGGCGGCCTCCTCCGGCTTCAGCCAGGTGTACTTGAGGATCCCCGCGGTGGAGCCCAGCCGTTGGGAGCAGTAGGAACAGTCCTCGGGGCAGAGGCCGCTCTTCAGGTTGACCAGGTAGTTGAGCTTCACCCGGCGGCCGAACCAGTGGCGGCGCACCCGTCCGGCGGCGGCCACCACGTCCAGCAGTTCCTCGTCGGAGGTGGCGAGTACGGCGATGGCCTCCTCCCGGGTGGGGAGCTCACGGGAGAGACCCTTGGCGACCAGTGTGTCCAGGAGATCCATGCGCCAGATCCTGCCGCCGTAGGCCGCAGCCGCGCCAGAGCGAAACCTGCCAGAAGATCGGAGCCCCGGTTTGACCGGTTGTCACAGGCCCGGCGCGGACCGTAGTGACGCAGGTCACCGCCGTGCGAGGGCAGGTGAGGGCCGTACGGGGGACCACCGGGCCACGAGGCCGCCGCGAGGGGCCACCCCCATGGCCGTTCATGATCCCGACGCATAGACTCCCGTGCCATGACACAGCAGGGGGAGGGCATCGCCCCGCACCGCGACCCGGCGCCCGCCGCCACTCCGGCCGCGCCCGACGAGCCGGCGGCCGCCCGTACGGACGCCGCCCGTACGGATGTCGCCCGGGCGGCGGCAGCGCCGACAGGGGCCACGCCCACAGGGTCCGCCCGTACGGAGGCACCCGGGGCCGGAGCCGTGGGGGCGGCGGCTTCCGGGACAGCGACCGCGGAGCCGGCCGAGGCCCGGCCCGGCACCGCCGCGGAGGTGCCCGGACCGTCCGGGGGCGACGCGGAGAAGCCCCCGTCCTCGCCGAGGATCTGGGCGGCGCTCGCCGGTGTGATCGTGGTGGGCCTCGGGGCGGCGCTCTGGGTCGACAGCTCGGACGGCGGCATCCTCGGCAGCTCCCAGGACGCGACCGGAGTGGGGGCCGCGGCCGGCCCCGGCCCGGCGTCGGTCTCCTCCGCTGCCCCCGACGCCTTCGGTGTCGAGCGCTACTTCCCCACCGACCGCACCATCGACGAGGGCGCCGCCGCGGCCCGCCGCACAGCCTCCCGGCAGGGCACCGCCTGCGCCGACGTGGTGCTGGGCGCGACCGCCACCCGGCTGGCGCACATCGGCGGCTGCGAGGGCTACATCGGGGCCACCTACACCCGCGCCGACGGCATCGTGCTCACCACGGTCACCGTGCTGCGCTTCACCGACGAGAGCCGGGCGCGCAGGGCCGCCGGTCTGCTCGGCGGCCGGGCCGGGGACGTCACCTTCGACCTCCCCGAGGACCCCGCCCAGGACGTGGTCCCGCCGTTGCCGCCCGCCGCCGAGGCGCAGTTCAGCCGGGTGGCGGCGGTGCAGGACTATGTCACCGTCACCAGTTCGGCCTTCCGGGACGGCCACAAGCCCACCGCCGCCCCGGAGGCGGACCAGCTGGCCGACGCCACCCGTGCGGTCGCGCACACCGCGGGCGCCCGCTTCATGTGGTTCTGACGGTTCCGGCGGGCCCGGCGCGAGGGCGGGGACGGCCCGAGGAGGCCGTCCCGTACCGCCCTGAGCGCGGGCCGGCCGACGGGCCGTGGCGCCGAGGGCCGCGGCCCTCGGCCGGGGCCGCCGGACGCCCGCCGCGGCCCTCGGCCGGGACCGCCCGCCGCGCTACAGCCGGTCGACCGCGGTCACCCGGACCACCGCACGGCCCGCCTCGTCCGAGGCGGCCAGGTCCACCTCGGCGCTGATGCCCCAGTCGTGGTCGCCCGCCGGGTCGTCGAAGATCTGGCGGAGCCGCCACAGCCCGCGCTCCTCCTCGATCAGCAGGAGCTTGGGCCCGCGCGCGTCCGGGCCGGTGCCCAGGTCCTCGTGCTCGTCCCAGTAGCCGTCCATGGCGTCCGCCCAGCGGTCGGCGTCCCAGCCGAACTCGCCGTCCAGCTCGCCCAGTTCGCTGTACCGCTCCAGCGCGGCCAGCTCCACCCGGCGGAACATCTCATTGCGCACCAGCACCCGGAAGGCCCGGGCGTTGGCGGTGACGGGGGTGGTGCGCTCCTCGATGGCCACGGTCCCGCCGTCCTCCTCGTCCACCGGGTTGGCCAGCTGCTCCCACTCGTCCAGCAGGCTGGAGTCGACCTGCCGCACCAGCTCGCCCAGCCAGGCGATCAGGTCCTTGAGGTCCTCCGTCTTGACCTCCTCCGGCACGGTCTGCTCCAGCGCCTTGTACGCCCCCGCGAGATAGCGCAGCACCAGGCCCTCGCCGCGGGCCAGCTCGTAGTGGCCCACGTAGTCGGAGAAGGTCATGGCCCGCTCGTAGAGGTCGCGCGCCACCGACTTGGGGCGCAGCGGGTGGTCGCCGATCCAGGGGTGGGCGCGCCGGTAGACGTCGTAGGCGTGGCTGAGCAGCTCCTCCAGCGGCTTGGGGTAGCTGATCTCCTGGAGCCGCTCCATCCGCTCCTCGTACTCGACCCCGTCGGCCTTCATCGCGGCGACGGCCTCGCCACGGGCCTTGTTCTCCTGGGAGGCGAGGATCTGCCGGGGGTCGTCCAGGGTGGACTCCACCACCGACATCACATCGAGGGCGTAGCTGGGCGACGCCGGGTCCAGCAGCTCGAAGGCGGCCAGCGCGAAGGTGGAGAGCGGCTGGTTGAGGGCGAAGTTCTCCTGGAGGTCCATGGTGAGCCGTACGATCCGGCCCTCGGCGTCCGGCTCCGGCAGCCGCTCGACCACTCCGGCGTCCAGCAGGGAGCGGTAGATGGCGATGGCGGTGCGGATGTGGCGGCGCTGGGCCGGGCGTTCCTCGTGGTTGTCGGTGAGCAGCCGACGCATCGCCTCGAAGGCGTTGCCGGGCCGGCCGATCACCGAGAGCAGCATGGCGTGGCTGACCCGGAAGCGGGAGACCAGCGGCTCGGGCTCGGCGGCGATCAGCCGCTGGAAGGTCTCCTCGCCCCAGTTGACGAAGCCCTCCGGGGCCTTCTTGCGGACCACCTTGCGGCGCTTCTTGGGATCGTCGCCGGCCTTGGCCAGCGCCTTCTCGTTCTCCACCACATGCTCGGGGGCCTGGGCCGCCACATTGCCGACGGTGTCGAAGCCGGCCCGTCCGGCGCGGCCGGCGATCTGGTGGAACTCCCGGGCCCGCAGCAGGCGCACCCGCTGGCCGTCGTACTTGGAGAGCGCGGTGAACAGCACGGTGCGGATGGGGACGTTGACCCCGACGCCCAGGGTGTCGGTGCCGCAGATCACCTTGAGCAGCCCGGCCTGCGCCAGCCGCTCGACCAGCCGCCGGTACTTGGGCAGCATGCCGGCGTGGTGCACCCCGATCCCGTGCCGGACGAAGCGCGACAGATTGCGGCCGAACCTGGTGGTGAAGCGGAAGTTGCCGATCAGTGCGGCGATGGCGTCCTTCTCCGCCTTGCTGCACATGTTGATGGACATCAGCGACTGCGCCCGCTCCACCGCCGCCGCCTGGGTGAAGTGGACCACGTACACCGGAGCCTGACCGGTCGTCAGCAGCTCCTCGAGGGAGTCGTGCATGGTGGTGCGCCGGTAGTCGTAGTACAGCGGCACCGGCCGCTCGGCCGACTTCACCACGGTGGTCGGCCGGCCGGTGCGGCGGGTCAGATCTGCCTCGAACCGCCGGACGTCGCCCAGCGTCGCCGACATCAGCAGGAACTGCGCCTGCGGCAGCTCCAGCAGCGGCACCTGCCAGGCCCAGCCCCGGTCGGGCTCCGCATAGAAGTGGAACTCGTCCATCACCACCTGGTGGATGTCCGCCCGGTCGCCGTCCCGCAGCGCGATGTTGGCCAGCACCTCCGCGGTGCAGCAGATCACCGGAGCCGTCGGGTTGACACTGGCGTCGCCGGTCATCATCCCGACATTGGCGGTGCCGAACATCTTCACCAGCTCGAAGAACTTCTCCGACACCAGCGCCTTGATGGGCGCGGTGTAGAAGGTACGCTCCCCGCGCGCCAGAGCCGTGAAGTGCGCCCCCGCCGCGACCAGGCTCTTTCCTGAGCCGGTCGGTGTGTTGAGGATGACGTTCGCCCCGGAGACGATCTCGATCAGCGCCTCCTCCTGATGGGGGTAGAGCGTGATCCCCCGCTCCTCTGCCCAGGCGGCGAAGACTTCGAAGAGAGTGTCGGGGTCGGCGCTGCCGGGCAGCTCGTCGATGAGGCTCACCGCCCCATACTGCCTGGTCGGCCCGACCGCGGGCAAAGCTCGGCCGGTACGGACCGCAACCCGCGGCGGTGCGCGGAAGGGCGGCGCCCCGGCACCGCAGGCTCACCACCCGGCCGTCCGGCCCGTCCGGGGAGCCGTGGCGGCGCCGCGGGCCGCGGTCACCGCACCGCCGGACGGGCGGGCCGGTGGAGATCCGGCGGCACCGGGCCCGTCCGGCCGGCCCGTACCCACCTGGCCCGTCCGGCCCCGTCCTGTGCACGGCCACGGCCCCGCCCCCGGCGGTGACCGCGGGCGCCGGAGCGCGCCCGGAGGCGCACTCCGGCGTGATCCAGAACGCGTTGCCGCCGGGCGCCGCGCCGTGCCAGAGTGCCCGGCATGGCCCACCCCACCGCGACCGCAGCCTCCCCACGCCGCGAAGTCCCCGACCCCGGGGCCGTCTTCGACTGGCTGGACCGCAGCGCGGCGCAGCGCGCCGCCGCCGGGCTCACCCGGACCCTGCGCAGCCGCCCGGCCGACGACCCGGTGCTGGACCTGGCGAGCAATGACTACCTGGGGCTGGTCCGCCACCCGAGGGTGACCCGGGCGGCTGCGGACGCGGCGCTGCGCTGGGGCGGCGGGGCCACCGGGTCCCGTCTGGTCACCGGCACCACCGAGCTGCACACCGAACTGGAACAGGAACTCGCCGATTTCTGCGGTACCGAGGCGGCGCTGGTCCTCTCCTCCGGCTACGCCGCCAACCTCGCCGCGCTGACCGCGCTGACCGGCCCGGGCACCCTGATCGTCTCGGACGCCCACAACCACGCCTCGCTGATCGACGGCTGCCGGCTCTCCCGGGCGGAGGTCCGCCCGGTGCCGCACCGGGACCCCGGCGCGGTACGGGCCGCCCTGGCCGGCCACGACGGCGGACCCGCCCTGGTCGTCACGGACTCCCTTTTCTCGGTGGACGGCGACGCCGCGCCGCTCCCCGAGTTCTCCGCCGTCTGCCGGGAGCACGGGGCGGCGCTGCTGGTCGACGACGCCCACGGCCTCGGCGTGCTGGGCCCCGGCGGCAGCGGCGGACCCGCCGGCTGCGGTCTCGCGGGGGCGCCGGACACCGTGGTCACGGTCACCCTGTCCAAGTCGCTGGGCTCCCAGGGCGGAGCGGTCCTCGGCCCGCGCCGGGTGATCCGGCACCTGGTCGAGACGGCCCGCACCTTCATCTTCGACACCGGCCTGGCCCCGGCGGCGGCGGGGGCGGCGCTCGGGGCGCTGCGGCTGCTGCGCGAGGAGCCGCAGCGGGCGGCTCGCGCCAGGGAGGTCGCCCGGGAGCTGTCGGGCGGGCTCGCCGCGGCGGGCCTGCTCACCGCGGTACCGGACGCCGCCGTGGTGTCGGTGCGCGCACCCTCCCCGGAGGCGGCCGTGGCCTGGGCCGCCGACTGCCGGGCCGCCGGAGTGGCGGTCGGGTGCTTCCGGCCGCCGTCCGTCCCCGACGGGCAGTCCCGGCTGCGGCTCACCGCTCGCGGCGACCTCACGGCGGAGCAGATCGCCTTCGCCGTCGGTGTGATTTCCCGTACCGCGCCGGAGAATGCCCGCGGATAACCGGGAGAGGCTGCCGGAAACCGCACCGCCTTACGCCGTTCGGGCGGTGGCGTACGGCGGTGCGGCGTTCCGCCGGGATCAGCCGATACGGCCGTACCAGACGTTCTTGGTCCAGATCCTCTCCAGCCGCACCCGGGCTCCGCTGTGCGGGGCGTGCCAGATCCGGCCGGACCCGGCATAGATGCCCACGTGGTAAACCCTGGTGCCCTGGTGGAAGAAGACCAGATCCCCGGGTTCACGGCTGGACCTCGCGATGTGGTCCGCCTTGTTGTACTGCGCCTGGGCGGTGCGCGGCAGTTTCCGGCCCAGTTTCCTGTAGGTCCACATCACCAGTCCGGAGCAGTCGAAACGGGTGGGTCCCGCCGCTCCGTAGACATAGGGCGCGCCTTTCTTCGCCGCTGCGATCCGCAGCGCCTTGCCGGACAGCGTGGCCGCCTCCGCCTGGGTGGTGAGGCCGGGCGTGAGGCCCGCCCCCGCCACCGCGGCGGCGGTCAGTACGGCGGTCGCGCCGACCCGGTCGATCAGCCGGCCGCGCTGGGCTCCGATGCGCCGCCCCTGGTGGGACGGGGTATGACTGCCCTCCTCGGTGCCGCCCGGCGGTACGGGGGCATGGCTGGGGGGTGTCGCAGACATACGAAGTCCTTCCGGAACCGCCTGCGAAAGATGACCTGTCGGATTCGGGCACCGAAAGCTGCCCGGCCACCGAAGTGGCTTCACCCCAAGGGGCGGCGCCGATCCCCGCCGCGGCTGTCGCCGCGGCGCAGGTCGCGCACCCCACCGTGCTCGGGTCTCCCGCTCCCGCCGAAAACGAGCTCGCGCCTGGCGTCCGGGTCGGTGGCGGAATTAGGCGTCCGGCCGGACCGCCCCGCCACGGTGACGGGGACTTGTCGCGTTCGGCGGCCAGTATTGGCAGATTTCTGATCGGTCTTCATCTCGGGGCAGGCGTTTGTGACTCTTGTCACCCGGTCGAACGGAAGTCGGAGACCACGTTCCGGGACCCCTTTCCCCACGCTTCGACAACAGCCGTCCACAGCCCGGGAATCTGCCTTTCACCTGCGCATTTCCACCCCTTCCGGAGAGATCGCACCGGGTTGTCGCGATGATCTCCGGAGGGCTCCGGAAAGACCTCGGTTACCGCATCCGGGGGAGGTGACGGCTCATCTGGGCGACACGCCGTGACCGAGCCCGGACGGGTGGTCCCTTCACCCGTCCGGGGCGCGGAGCGCGACCGCCCCGCAACCGATCCGTGGTCGACGCGTTGTCAGGGGAGCTTCGGCCGAGCGGCTCGTGACCGGCAGTCAGCCATCGGCCGGCGGCAGTCCGACCCGGCCGGTGCGGCGCTCCCCGTCGAGCACCCGCAGCGCCCGCTCCAGCGTCGCCGCGTGCAGCTCGTGCTCCCCCCGCTCGTGCATCCGTACGAGCGCGTCCCGCAGCTCGGCGGCCTTCACCGCCAGGGCCTGCGCGGCCCGCAGGCTGCCGTAGGTGTGCCGGCCGCGGGCGGGGTTGACCCGCCCCAGCAGGTCGGCCACCTCCAGATAGAGATCCACCACCTCGGCCTCCGCCCGGGTCAGGGCGGGCAGCGGCGCCGAACGGTCCCCCTGCACCGCGCCCCCTACCGCGCGGCCGGAGCGGAGCCGCCGCGCAGCCGCTCGGCCACCCGGTCGGCCACGCCGTACCCGACCGCCTCCGCGGCCTCCAGGGGACGTCCGCGCTCCAGGTCGGCGGCCACCCGCTGCGGTGTCCGGCCGCAGTACCCGGCCAGCAGCTCCACCATCCGCTCCCGGGCGCGCTCCACCTGCCGGGCGTGGATCTCCAGGTCGGCCGCGCGGCCGCGCAGTTCGGCGGCGGGCGGCTCGCGCAGCAGCACCGTCGAGCCGGGCAGCACCAGCCGCCGCCCCGGGGTGCCCGCCGCCAGCAGCAGCGCCGCCGTTCCCTCGGCCCGGCCGGTGCAGACCGTCTCGACGTCGGGGGAGAGGTGGCGCATGGCGTCGTGCACCGCCATCACCGCCTCCAGCGGCCCGCCGGGGGAGTTGATGTACAGGCTCACCGGCCGGTCCGGCGCGGTGTGGTCCAGCTCCAGCAGCTGCGCGGTGACATCGGCGGCGGCCGTGTCGTCCAGCGGGCCGCGCAGGAAGACGATCCGCTGCTCGTGCAGCAGCCGCTCATAGGGGGACGGTACGGGGCTCCAGGGCGTCCGCTGCACGGTTCGCCACCTCCCGGGTGCGTACAGAATGTACAGAACGTTAGAATGACAGCATGCCCGCCGAGATTCCGGTCACACAAGCCCGAGCCGCGATCGCCGACCTGGTGAACCGTGTCGCCTACGCGGGCGAGCGCATCGCACTGACCCGCCACGGCCGCACCGTCGCCGCGCTGGTCTCCGCCGAGGACCTGGAGCGGCTGCGCGCCCTGGACGCCGACCCGGCCGCTGCCGCCCGCGCCGTCTCCGAGCTCTCCACCAGGGCTCCGGCACTGCCCGCACGCCCCTTCGGCATCGCCGCCCGCGACCCGCAACGGCCCGCGACACGCCAGGACCTCTGACCAGCGGCGCCACTCGTCCGCTACGGTGTCCCGCACGAGTACGTCCTCCCGGGCGGACGGCCGCCGCGCCGTGCCCCGGGAGTGCCATCGCGGCACAACGGCGTGTCCGCGCCCTCCGACGCGATCCGAGGTGCGCACCCGTGAGACTCACCCCGCACGAGCAGGAACGCCTGCTGATCCATGTCGCCGCGGACGTGGCCCGCGCCCGCCGCGCCCGCGGACTGCGGCTCAACCACCCCGAGGCGGTGGCGCTGATCACCTCCCACATCCTGGAGGGCGCCCGCGACGGCCGTACCGTCGCGGAGCTGATGCAGTCCGGACGCACCGTCCTCACCAGGGAGGACGTCATGGACGGCATCCCGGAGATGATCCCGGACGTCCAGGTCGAGGCGACCTTCCCCGACGGCACCAAACTCGTCACCGTCCACGGACCCATCGCATGACCGCCCCCACCGGTGTGCCCGGGGAGATCCTGCACGGCGAGGGCCCTGTCGCGCTCAACCTCGGACACCCCGTCACCCGTCTCACCGTGGTCAACGGAGCCGACCGGCCCGTACAGGTCGGCTCCCACTACCACTTCGCGGAGGCCAACCCCGGTCTGCACTTCGACCGTGCCGCCGCCCGCGGTCTGCGGCTCAACATCCCCGCCGGCACCGCGGTGCGCTTCGAGCCCGGCATCCCCGCCGAGGTCGAGCTGATCCCGCTCGGCGGCCGCCGCGAGGTGGCCGGGCTGCGGGGAGAGACGGGAGGCCCCCTCGATGCCTGACCCGCACCCCCTCACGCCCGCCCTCACCGTCACCCGGGCCCGCTACGCGGACCTCTACGGCCCGACCGCCGGGGACCGCATCCGGCTCGCCGACACCGACCTGCTGATCGAGGTGGAGCAGGACCTCGCCGCCGGTGGGGACGAGGCGGTCTTCGGCGGCGGCAAGGTGATCCGCGAGTCCATGGGCCAGTCCCGGGCCAGCCGCGCCGACGGTGCGCCCGACACCGTCGTCACCGGCGCCGTGGTGCTGGACCACTGGGGCGTGGTCAAGGCCGACGTCGGCATCCGGGACGGCCGGATCACCGCACTGGGCAAGGCCGGCAACCCGGAGACCATGCACGGCGTCCACCCCGGCCTGGTGATCGGCCCGGAGACCGAGGTGATCTCCGGCAACGGCCGGATCCTCACCGCCGGGGCGATCGACGCCCATGTGCACTTCATCTGCCCGCAGCTCGCCGACGAGGCCCTGTCCAGCGGCGTCACCACCCTGGTGGGCGGCGGTACCGGCCCGGCCGAGGGCAGCAAGGCCACCACCGTCACGCCCGGCGCCTGGCACCTGGCCCGGATGTTCGAGGCCATGGACGGCGTTCCGCTCAACATCGGCCTGCTGGGCAAGGGGAACACCGTCAACAGTCAGGCCCTGCACGCCCAGCTGCGCGCCGGAGCGCTGGGCTTCAAGATCCATGAGGACTGGGGCGCCACCCCGGCGGTCATCGACGCCTGCCTCACGGTCTGCGAGCAGACCGGCGCCCAGCTCGCCCTGCACACCGACACCCTCAACGAGGCCGGGTTCGTCCAGGACACCCTGGCCGCCATCGCCGGACGGGGCGTCCACGCGTACCACACCGAGGGCGCGGGCGGCGGCCACGCCCCCGACATCATCACCGTGGTCTCCCAGGCCAACATCCTGCCCAGCTCCACCAACCCGACCCGGCCGCACACCGTCAACACCGTCGAGGAGCACCTCGACATGCTGATGGTCTGTCACCACCTCAGCCCCGCTGTCCCGGAGGACCTGGCCTTCGCCGAGTCCCGGATCCGCCCGTCCACCATCGCCGCCGAGGACCATCTGCACGACCTGGGGGCCATCTCCATCATCAGCTCCGACTCCCAGGCCATGGGCCGCATCGGCGAGGTGGTGCTGCGCACCTGGCAGACCGCCCATGTGATGAAGCGGCGCCGCGGGGCCCTGCCGGGCGACGGCAGGGCGGACAACCACCGGGCGCGTCGCTATGTCGCCAAATACACCATCAACCCGGCCGTCGCCCAGGGCCTGGACCATGAGATCGGCTCCGTGGAGCCCGGCAAACTCGCCGACCTCGTCCTGTGGACACCCGCCTTCTTCGGCGTCAAGCCCGACCTGGTGATCAAGGGCGGCCAGATCGCCTGGGCCCAGATGGGCGACGCCAACGCGTCCATCCCCACCCCCCAGCCGGTGCTGCCGCGCCCGATGTACGGCGCCACCGGCCGCGCCCCGGCCGCCAACTCCGTCAACTTCACCGCCCAGGCGGCCCTGGAGGACGACCTGCCCGGCCGCCTCGCCCTCGGCAAGCGCTTCACCGCCATCCGCAACACCCGCGGCGTCACCAAGGACCACATGGTGAACAACGACGCCCGCCCCGACGTCCGGGTCGACCCCGACACCTTCACCGTCAGCATCGACGGCGATGTGGTCGAGCCCGCCCCCGCCGCCGAACTCCCCATGGCGCAGCGGTACTTCCTGTTCTGACCCGCACCCCGGGGAGGCACCGTGCACACCGCCCTGCTGATCCTCACCGACGGCCGCTTCCCGGCCGGCGGCCACGCCCACTCCGGCGGCGCCGAGGCCGCCGTCCAGGCCGGCCGCATCCATGACACCGCCACCCTGCACGCCTTCCTCACCGGCCGCCTGCACACCACAGGCCTCACCGCGGCGGCGCTCGCCGCGGCAGCGGCGGACGGCACCGACCCGCTCGTCCTCGACGACGCCGCGGACGCCCGCACCCCCTCGCCCGCCCAGCGCGCCGCCTCCCGCCGGCTGGGCCGTCAGCTGCTGCGTGCCGCCCGCACCGCCTGGCCGCACCCCCGGCTCGACTCCCTCGCCGCCGCCCGCCCCAAGGGCGCCCACCAGCCCGTCGCCCTCGGCGTCACCGCCCGAGCCGCGGGACTCTCTCCCGAGGACGCCGCGGCAGCCGCCGCCCATGAGAGCGTGAGCGGCCCCGCGACCGCCTGCGTACGGCTGCTGGGCCTGGACCCGCACCAGGTCGCCGCCGTCCTCGCCCGGCTCGCCCCCGACGTGGACGCCGTCACCGCCGCCGCGGCCGAGGCCGCCCGCCGGGCCCGCACCCGCGGCCCGGACGAGCTGCCCGCCGCCTCCGCCCCGCTGCTCGACCGCTACGCCGAGCAGCACGCCTCCTGGAAGGTGCGACTCTTTGCATCGTGACCACGCCGACGACCTCGACGGCGCCCTCCCCGCCCGGCACAGCTACCACACCCCCGACGGCCGCCGCCGCGCGCTGCGCATCGGCCTCGGCGGCCCCGTGGGCTCCGGCAAGACCGCGACCGTCGCGGCACTCTGCCGCGCACTGCGCGACCAGGTCTCCATCGCCGTCGTCACCAATGACATCTACACCACCGAGGACGCCGAGTTCCTGCTGCGCAACGCGGTGCTGCCCCCGGAGCGGATCACCGCGGTGGAGACCGGCTGCTGTCCGCACACCGCCATCCGCGACGACATCTCCGCCAACCTGGAGGCGGTGGAGGAGCTGGAGGACGCCCTGGGGCCGCTGGACCTGGTCCTGGTGGAGTCCGGTGGGGACAACCTCACCGCGACCTTCAGCAAGGGGCTGGTGGACCACCAGATCTTCGTGATCGACGTCTCCGGCGGCGACAAGGTCCCCCGCAAGGGCGGCCCCGGCGTCTCCCGCTCCGACCTGCTGGTGATCAACAA
This sequence comes from Peterkaempfera griseoplana, assembly GCF_001418575.1. Taxonomy (GTDB): domain Bacteria; phylum Actinomycetota; class Actinomycetes; order Streptomycetales; family Streptomycetaceae; genus Peterkaempfera; species Peterkaempfera griseoplana. The sequence continues at coordinate 781 of NZ_LIQR01000210.1, read as the reverse complement.
GACCGACCTGGCGCCGCTGGTCGGCGCCGACCTCGAGGTGATGGCCCGCGACGCCCGGGCGCAGCGCGGGGAACTGCCCACCGTCTTCTGCTCACTGGCGGCCGCGGACGGCATCGCCCCCGTGGCCGCCTGGGTCCGCGCCCGGCTCGCCGCCTGGCAGGCCCCCGCCGGCCTCGCCGGATGACCGTTCCCGCCTCGGCCGTCAGCGCCACCGCCCGGATCACCGCCGTGCCCGACGGCCGCGGCGGCACGGCGCTGCCGCTGTTCGCGGGGGACGGCCCGCTGGCGCTGCGCCGCGTCCGGGGACCCGCCGGGCCGGCCGTCGCCGAGGTCGCCGTGGTGGGGGCGATGGCCGCGCCGCTCGGCGGTGACCGGCTGCGGATCACCGTGGAGGTGGCGGAGGGGGCGTCCCTGCGGGTCGGCTCCGCCGCCGCCACCGTCAGCCTGCCGGGCCGCGGCGGGGCCCCCGCCCACTACGACCTGGAGCTGCGGGCCGGGCCCGGAGCGCAGCTGGACTGGCGACCCGAGCCGCTGGTGGCAGCCGCCCGCAGTCATCTGCTGCTGACCACCCGGGTGGAGCTGGCGGCCGGGGCGGATCACCTCGCGGACGACCGTCCGCTACGACGGCTGCACCGTTCTGGACCAGCAGACCGACCTGGGTCCCGGCGCTCCCGGCTGGGACGGCCCGGCCGTCCTGGCCCAGCATCGGGCCTTCGGCCAGCTGCTGCTGGTCGGCTCCGGTTCGCAGCCGCCCGCCCCGCCTGCCGAGGCGGACGCGGTC
>NZ_LIQR01000021.1 GCF_001418575.1 Peterkaempfera griseoplana | reverse complement strand
GTGCGGGGACGCTGCGGCCGGTCGTCGGCGTCGACCGGGACGGCCCAGGTCACCGACCAGTACGGACGGCGGCGCTCCTCGGTCGGCCGGTCGGCCAGCAGGGCGTCGTCCAGCCGGCCGCTGGCGCCTGTCAGCTGCCAGCGGCTGTCCTCGGCGGCCGCGCTGTCGGTGACCACCACCGTGGCCGGGCCGGGGCCGGTGGCCTCCAGGGTGCGGCGGGTGAGGGTGCGTACGGCGCCGTCGGTCTCGACGGTGATCTCGGCGAGGCCGGTCAGGGTGAGCAGCAGCGCGTCGTCGATCTCGTCGAGCAGACGCCGGGTGAGATCCTCGGCGGCGGCGTCCCGCAGCGGCAGCACCACCACCGTGTCATAGCCCTCCGGCGGGGTGCCCTCGGCGGGCAGCGGCAGCCGCAGCAGGGGGACATGGCCGTCGCGGCGGCGCAGTTCCTCGTCCAGTCCGGGGGTGCCGGACTCCTCGGCGGCGGCCCGGGCCAGGTCGCGGGCCTCGGCCAGGGACCAGCGGACGCCGCCCGGGGTGCCCAGCACGGCGGGTTCGTCGCAGACGGCCAGCACCGCGGCGAAGCCGACTCCGAAGCGGCCGACGGCGGTGCGGCCGTCCTCGCGTTTGGAGGAGGCGCGCAGGGTGGAGAGGGACTCCACACCGGAGGCGTCCAGGGCGGCGCCGGTGTTGGCCGCGGCGAGGACGCCGTCCCGCAGGGTCAGCCGCAACCGGCCGGGGACGCCTCCCCGGGCGGCGGCGTCGGCGGCGTTCTGGGCGAGTTCGACCACCAGACGGTCGCGGTAGCCGCCGAGGGCCAGCTCCTCCTCGGCGTTGGCGTCCTCGCGGAACCGCGCGGAGGACGCCGCCCAGGCGTCCAGTACCCGGCGGCGCAGCCCGGCCGTGCCGAAGGGGTCCGCGCCGGGGACCTCCGCCGCGCTGCCCATGATCCGAGGCTCCACTGGCCCTACCGCCTTCCGTGACCGCCCGCCGAGCCAGCTATCCGCTCCGTGGCGCCTTGCCGCTTCCGTCCGAGGCATTCTTGCGTGTTCCGGGCGATGCTCCGACACCGACCGCACCGAGCCGCACGGCGCCGCGCCGAGCCGCACCGAGCCGTCCCGGGCCGCACCCGACGGCGCGGAACCGCACCGGACCGGGCCGCACCGCGAGGGGCGCACCTGCCGCGCCGTACGGCGGCCGGACCGCAATCCGCCGGGCCGACCCGGGCGCGGCCGGCGGGCCGTGCGGCCTCATGGGCTGACGGCGAGCACGAGGTACGCAGCCAGCACCGCCAGGTGGATGCCGCCCTGGAGGGGGGTGGCCCGGCCGGGGATGACGGTGAGGGTGCCGACGGCGACGGTGAGGGCGAGCAGCACGATGTGGGTGGCGTCCAGGCCGAGCAGCAGCGGTCCGGGCAGCCAGGCCGAGGCCGCCGAGACCGCCGGGATGGTCAGGCCGATGGAGGCCATGGCGGAGCCCAGGCCCAGGTTGAGGCTGGTCTGGACCCGGTCGCGGAGGGCGGCCCGTACGGCGGCCAGCGACTCCGGCAGCAGCACCAGCAGGGCGATCACCACGCCGACCACCGACGGGGGGAGCCCCGCCGTGTGCACGCCCGACTCGACGGCGGGGGACACCGACTTGGCCAGCCCCACCACGCCGGCCAGCGAGATGCCGAGCAGCACCAGGCTGGTCCAGGACTGCGCCAGGGTGGGGGGATGGACGTGCTCCTCGGTCTCGACCACCCGGCCCTCGGTGGTGATCGGCAGGAAGTGGCTGCGGTGGCGGACGGCCTGGGTGGCGACGAAGAGCGCGTAGAGGATCAGCGCCGAGACGGCCGCGAAGATCAACTGTGCCCGGGAGAAGCGAGGCCCCGGGGTGCTGGTGGTGAAGGTGGGCAGCACCATGCTGAGCGTCGCCACCGTGCAGACGGCGGCCAGGGAGGCGCCGGTGCCCTCGGCGTTGAAGACCGCCACCCGTCGGCGTACGGCGCCCACCAGCAGGCTGAGTCCGACGATCCCATTGCAGGTGATCATGACGGCGGCGAAGACGGTGTCCCTGGCGAGCCCGGCGGCCTCCGGGCCGCCGTCGGCCATCACCGTGACGATCAGCGCCACCTCGATGAGTGTCACCGCGACCGCCAGCACCAGCGCCCCGAAGGGCTGACCGACCCGGTGGGCGATCAGCTCGGCGTGGTGCACCGCCGCCAGTACCGCACCGACCAGCAGGGCGACCACCAGGGCGATCAGCAGCCCCGGCAGGGGGCGGTGCCAGACGAGCACCAGCAGGACGATCGCCAGCATCGGCACCGCCACGGTCCAGTACGGGCGGGGTGCGCGGAGGCGGGCGGGTGCCATGCGGGCGAGCCTGGCAGATCCGGCGGACGGCGGACGGACGCGGCGCGCCCCGGTCGCCCGTCCGGGCGTCCGGCGGGGTGCCGCGGGACGGGCGGCTCCGGCGGCGGTTCGAGGGGCGGTTGCCTCCCGGGCGCCGGTCGCCGTGACGGACGCGGCCCACGGCTGCGGCCGTGGGCCGGTACGGAAATGGGAGGCGGGCGTCGCAGGGCCGGGGATAGGGTCGAGCGGCCCGGCCGGCCGACCCGTCGAAGGATCGAGGAAGCGGATGACGCGTCCAGCTGAGGAACTGCTCGACACCACCCGCCGCGCCCTGTTGCACCGGTTGGCCGTGGGGCAGGCGGAGGGGCGCACACCGTCGCTCGTCGGCGCGGTGGTCCGGGGCGGGCGCCCGGTCTGGTTCGGCAGCCGCAGCATGATCGACGACCATGCCCCGGACGACGATGTGCAGTACCGCATCGGATCCATCACCAAGACCTTCACCGCGGTCCAGGTGATGCGGCTGCGCGACGAGGGGACGCTGTCGCTGGCCGATCCGCTGGAGCGCCACCTGCCCGGCACCTCGGCCGGGCGGCTGACGGTCGCCCAGCTGCTGGCCCACACCTCGGGACTGGCCTCCGAGACCCCGCCGCCCTGGTGGGAGCGGACCCCCGGCACCCTGCGGCCGGAGCTCGCCGATGCCCTGGGTGAGCAGCCGGTACGGCATCCGGCGGGCAGCCGGCACCACTACTCCAACCCCGGGTACGCCCTGCTGGGCGCCCTGGTCGGGCAGCTGCGCGGCGCGCCGTGGAGCGAGGTTCTGCGCCGGGAGGTGCTGGAGCCGCTCGGCCTGGACCGGACGGCGCCGCTGCCCCGGGCGCCGCACGCCGGCGGGTTCGCGGTCCACCCCTGGGCCGATGTGATGCTGCCGGAGCCGTTGCAGGACACCGGGGTGATGGCACCGGCCGGGCAGCTCTGGTCCACCGCGTCGGACCTCTGCCGCTGGGCCGCCTTCCTGTCCGGCGGCGACGGCAGGGTGCTCGCGCCCGGCACCCTCGCCGAGATGCGCCGGCCCGCGACCGAACCCGACGGCGAGCAGTGGACCACCGCCTACGGGCTCGGGCTGCAGCTGCGGCGGCAGGACGGCCGGGTGCTGTACGGGCACACCGGTTCCATGCCGGGCTTCCTGGCCGCGCTGTGGGTGAGCGAGGAGGACGACCTCGCCGCCGTGGTGCTGGCCAACGCGACCTCGTCGGTGCCGGTCGCGACGGTCGCCGCCGACCTGATCCGGATCGTCGCCGAGCGCGAGCCCCGCCTTCCGGAGCCCTGGCGGCCGCTGTCCGGGGCCGATCCGGAGCTGCTGGCGCTCACCGGCCCCTGGTACTGGGGCCCGTCGGCGCTGGTCCTGCGGCTGGGCGCCGACCGGGAGCTGGACCTCTCACCGGTGGGCGGCACCGGCCGCGGCTCCCGGTTCCGGGCGGAGGCCGACGGCACCTGGACCGGTCTGGACGGCTACTACGCGGGCGAGGTGCTGCGGGTGGTCCGGGACGGCGGCGGCGCGGTGAGCCATCTGGACATCGGCTCCTTCGTGCTCACCCGCGGCCCGTACGAGCCCACCGCGGCGGTCCCGGGCGGAGTGGACCCGGCGGGGTGGCAGCCGGCCTGACCGCCTGCGGGCAGGCCCGGGCCCCGCCCCTCGGACCTTCTCGGCGGCGGCCCGGGCTCCGCCACCGTCAGCTGTCAGGAGTGGCCGAGCTCCTCCGCGGGGCCCTCCGGCTCGACGGAGCCGCCGCTGCGGTCCGGGTGCAGCGGCATGGGCTCGACGGCCAGCTCGTCCAGGATCGGCTCGGCCGGCTTGGGCGGCGTGGGCATCACGGCCGCCTCCGAGTGGCCGCCGCAGCCGAAGCCCAGCGAGACCAGCCGGCCGTCGGCCGGGCTGAACTCGTTGCCGCAGACGCCGAAGGCCTGGCCCAGCGAGCCGCCGACCGGGATCAGGAAGCCGCAGGTGGTGCAGGAGGCCGGGGCCGCCTGCGCCATGGGGGTGTCGGCCCCGTAGGACCTCTCCCAGCGCTCCGCACCCAGGTGCAGGCCCAGCCGGGACAGCACCCGGGGCCGCCCGAGGCCCAGCTCATGGGCGACGGCGGTGACGGCGGCGCGGGCCGGGGTGGGCTGGATCTCGGCGACCGGGCGGTCGGTGACCTCGACGTCCTCGCCGGGGACGAAGGCGGCCGCGGAGGTGTCGTCGGCCAGGGCGGAGTTCGGCGGCACCTCGTCGTCGCCGCTCCAGCCGGGCTCCAGCCGCAGGTCGTCGGCGGCGGTGGGCAGCAGGTCGCCGGGGCCGAGGTCGCCGGGGCGCAGACGCTCGCTCCACGGCACCCACTCCGGTGCCAGCACCGCGTCCGGCCCGGGGAGCAGCACGGTCTCGTCCAGGGTCACCAGCTTGCTGCGCGAGGCGCGGGCGACGGTGACGGCCCAGCGCCAGCCGCGGTAGGCGGGCTCCCGGCAGACGAAGGAGTGCGTGACGACGCGGTCCCCGTCGGCCTCGGCGCCGATGTACTCGCCGACCGCGTCCGCACCGGCCGCGTCCACCGCGGCGGCCCTGGCGATCTCGACGGCCTCGGCACAGATCCGGTCAGGGGTACGGCTTCGCATCGCAGCACTCACGAGAATCGATTCTCTCCCAATCCGATCTCCGGTCCGCCGCTGACCCGCATGCGGGACGCCGGGCGACATGGCGCCCGGCCGGGGCGGCGGCGGCCTCGACTCCTATTCTGCGGGACGATCCGGTCACCCGTACCCCCGCCCGCACCCTTCTGCGGCGTCGGCCGCCGCGATGGAGTGCGAAGGGCACGCTACCGGCCGGTCGTGCCCCGGCGACAGCCCGGATGCACGACACCGGTTTGCGGGGGCGTCAACCGGCGTGCAGGCCCGGCATGTCGGGCAGGATGGCCGACGTGGCCGACGAAGTCTCGTCGCAGCACGCTGTGGACGATCCGCGGGAACCCGGGTCGCCGCCCTCGGGGCGGCACGGACCGGCCGGGCCGCCCCCGGCTGCCCCGGAGCCCCTGCCGGAGGGGCCGGACCCGTCCGGGGACGGTGCCGCCCCGGACCCGCCCGCAGGGGCCGCCCGGCGGGCCCGGAGGGCGGCGCACAGCGGCGCCTCCTGGTTCGCCCGGTCCACCGGCCGGGTGGTGAACGGCACCGGCCGCCGGATCCGGCGGGCGACCTCGGCGGAGGGCGCGGGCGAGTCGGGGCTGGCCAAGCTGATCGAGCTGCACGCGGTGAACTCGTTCGGCGACATGCTGATAACGATCGCGCTGGCCTCCACCATCTTCTTCTCGGTGCCCACCGGTGAGGCCCGCGGCCGGGTCGCCCTCTACCTGCTGATCACCATGGCTCCCTTCGCCCTGCTGGCGCCGGTGATCGGCCCGCTGCTGGACCGGCTGCCGCACGGCCGCCGGGCCGCGATGGCGATGTCGATGCTGGCCCGGGCGGTGCTCGCCTGGACCATGGCCGGGGTGATCTCCGGCGGCGGTCTCGCCCTCTATCCCGAGGCGTTGTGCGTGCTGGTCGCCTCCAAGGCGTACGGCGTGGTCCGCAGCGTGGTGGTGCCGCGGCTGCTGCCGCATCAGGTGACCCTGGTGAAGGCCAACTCCCGGGTCACCCTGGCCGGGCTGATCGCCACCGGGGTGGCCGCGCCGGTGGGCTGGCTGCTGCACCTGCTGGGGCCGGGATGGCCGCTGCGCGGCGCGTTCCTGGTCTTCGTCGCCGGGACGCTGCTGGCCTTCGCACTGCCCCACACGGTGGACTCCGCCAAGGGGGAGCAGCGGGCGCTGCTGGTCAGCGACGACGCCGCTCCCCGGCAGGGCCGGCTGCGGGAGCGCCCGCTGCGCTCGGTCGGCCCCTCCGTGCTGCTGGCGCTGCGGGCCGTCGCGGCGATGCGCGGCCTGTCCGGCTTTCTCACCATGTTCCTGGCGTTCCTGCTGCGGGCGGACTCGGTGGGCGGCCTCAACCGGGCGGCGGCCCTGGGCCTGGTGGCCGCCGCGGCCGGGGTGGGCAATGCGCTGGGGTCGGTGCTGGGCTCCTGGCTGCGCACCCGGGGGCCGGAGCTCACGGTGACCGCGATGGTGTCGCTGGCGCTGGCCGCGACCGTCTGCGGATCGCTCTGGTACGGGGCGCTGACGGTCACTCTGGTGGCCCTGTCGGCCGGGATCGCCCAGTCGCTGGGCAAGCTGGCCCTGGACGCGCTGATCCAGCGGGACGTGCCGGAGCAGGTGCGCACCTCGGCGTTCGCCCGTTCGGAAACCCTGATGCAGCTGTGCTGGGTGGCCGGCGGCGGCCTCGGCATCGTGCTTCCGCTCAACGGGACGCTGGGACTTGGCGTCGCGGCGGGGATCATGGCCGTGACCCTGGCGTTCACCGTGTGGAGCCTCCTGGGGCGTGATCGCGGCGGCACACCGCACCCCCGCGTAGCGTGACGGGGGAAGACCGGTAGCCTCAGTCCCATGAGCCTCAACAGCCGCGCCATCGCCGCACTCGGCGCCGTCGTCGTGATCGGCGCCGGCACGGTGGGTTTCTCCGTCGCGCACGCCTCCAACCAGCCCAAGCCGGTCAACCGCCTGGTCACCCTGGTCGCCGGAACCAACTCGATCCACTCCGAGCCGATCTGCTGGAACAACGGCAAGCCCCTGGACGCCGCCGCCCAGCAGAGCTGCCAGGCCAAGGCCGCCAAGCTGCAAAAGGACGGCAAGCTTCCGGTGCTGGAGCTGAGCGGCAGCGACCGGGTGGGCATCGGTGTCGACCCCGGGATCGCCAAGAAGGGCTGGTTCGCCTTCACCGACGGCGGCTCGCAGGGACAGGCCACGCTGGCGACCGCCCGCCGCAACAGCACCTTCTCCGGCCTGGTGCCCGCCACCAGCGTGCTGAAGTCCGCCCCGGAGACGCTGGTCACCGCGGTCGAGGCCGACACCAAGAGCCAGGACATCTACGGCGTCTGGTACTTCACCCTCAAGAACACCGACGTCTGAGCCTCCCCCACGCGATGAGCACGACGCCGCACGGCGACCGGCAGCCGGGCCCGACGGCCCGGCTGCTGGTCGTCACGGCCGTCGCGGCCGAGGCCGACCGGGTGACCGCGGGACTGCGGGCGGCGGGCGGCGTATGCGGGGACGGCGGGACGGACGGCGCGGCCGGCCACCGGGCCGTACGGCTCGGCCGTGTCGAGGCCGTGGTGCTGGCCGCCGGGGTCGGACCCGCGGCGGCCGCCGCGGGCACCGCGGCCGCCCTCGCTCTCGCGGGCCCCTTCCAGCTGGTCTGCTCGGCCGGCATCGCCGGCGGCTTCGCCCCGGCCGCCCCGGTCGGCTGCACCGTCGTCGCCGATGCCGTCCTGGCCGCCGACCTGGGGGCGGTCACACCGGACGGCTTCAGCGACGTCACCGAGCTGGGCTTCGGCACCGTACGGCACACCCCGCCGCCCGGCGCCGTGGGGCTGGCCGCCGGGGCGCTGCGCGCCGCCGGGATCGCCACCGCCACCGGGCCGGTGCTCACCGTCTCCACGGTCACCGGCACCGCGGCCCGCGCCGCCGAGTTGGCGGCGCGGCACCCGGGCGCTGCGGCCGAGGCGATGGAGGGCTTCGGGGTGGCCGAGGCGGCCGCCCGGTTCGGGCTGCCGGTGCTGGAACTGCGCACCGTCTCCAACCCGGTGGGGCCGCGGGACCGCGCCGCCTGGCGGATCGGTGAGGCGCTGACGGCCCTGGAGCAGGCGTTCGCCGTCCTGCCGCACCGGGAACTGATCGAGACCGCCGCGAAGGAGAGTGGTTGAGCATGTCCGAGTCAGCGCCCGCCGAGGTGGAGCACCCCCGGCTCACCGAGCGGCTCACCGTCGCCTACTCGCCGTGCCCCAACGACACCTTCGTCTTCCACGCCTGGGCGCACGGCCTGGTGCCCGGCGCGACGGCGCCGGAGGTCACCTTCGCCGACATCGACATCACCAACGGCCTGGCCGAGCGCGGCGAACTCGATGTGCTCAAGATCTCCTACGCGGCGCTGCCCTGGGTGCTCGACGAGTACGTCCTGCTGCCGTGCGGCGGTGCGCTGGGCCGCGGCTGCGGGCCGCTGGTGCTGACCGGCCCGGACGCGCCGGCGGACCCGGCGGAGCTGGCCGGCAAGGTGGTGGCGGTGCCCAGCGAGCGCTCCACCGCCTATCTGCTCTTCCGGCTGTGGGCGGCCAAGGCCGTCCCCGGGGGGCTGGGCGAGATCCGGGTGCTGCCCTTCCACGAGATCATGCCCGCGGTGCGGGACGGCCGGGTCGACGCCGGTCTGGTGATCCACGAGGCCCGCTTCACCTACGGGCAGTACGGACTGCGCTGCCTCGCCGACATGGGCGAGGCCTGGGAGGCCGACACCGGCCTGCCGATCCCGCTGGGCGCGATCGTCGCCCGCCGCTCCCTCGGCCGGGAGCGGCTGCTGGGCCTCGCCGAGTCGCTGCGCACCTCGGTGCGGATGGCCTGGGACGACCCGGCCGCCTCCCGCGGCTACGTCCTGGCACACTCCCAGGAGATGGACCCGGCCGTCGCCGAGCAGCACATCGGCCTGTACGTCAACGAGTTCACCGCCGACCTGGGCGAGAGCGGCCACGCCGCCGTACGGGGACTGCTCACCCGGGCGGCCGCCGAGGGCCTGGTGCCGGCCGTGGCACCCGACGCGCTGGCCTTCCCGGGCTGAGCCGGCGCCCGGGAAGGCGGTACGGCGTCCGTCAGACGTCGAACTGGTCGGCCACCGCACGCAGCAGGGTGGCCAGTTGCTGGCCGCCCGGCTTGCTGGGGTAGCGGCCGTGCTGCAGCCCGGGCAGCACCGCGTCCAGGGTGGAGATCAGGTCCTGCACGATGGGGGCCATCTCGTCGGGCCTGCGGCGCTGCGCGGCGGCCACCGACGGCGGGGTGTCCAGCAGGGCCACCGACAGCGCCTGGTCACCGCGGTGCCCGGCCACCACACCGAACTCCACCCGCTGTCCCGGCTTGAGCGTGGTCACGCCGTCGGGCAGCGCCTTGGAGTGCACGAAGACGTCGCCGCCGTCGTCGCGGGAGAGGAAGCCGAAGCCCTTCTCGCTGTTGAACCACTTGACCTTGCCGGTAGGCACGGAAGACCTCGTCCTGGGTGTGAGTGATTGTCGGGTGGGGCCGACGACCGCTGGATGGTGGATGGCGCTCCCGGCATGCGGCCGGGGCGCGGTGCGACGGGGCCTGCGCGGAGCTAGCAGGCAGTCGCAAGGTTAACGGGCGGCGCCTCGGGCGGGCGCCCGCCGGCTCTGCCGCTCGGGGCACGCCCGGCGCTCAGGGCACGCCCGGACGGTGACAGCGGCAAGCTGGTCATGGGACGCACCCCCCGGTCCGGACGCCGGGGTGCGGATCGACCCCGTGCGTGACGTGCATACCCTGGTGGGGTGAGCACCGAAACCCGCAAACCAGGCGACGCACTCGTCCGAGCGGGCGCCGTCGTCTTCGCCGTCGGCGCCGTGGCCACCGTCGCCACCTTCATCCCCCTCTTCCTGGACCTCACCAGGCTGCCGACCGCCGCCTACTGGCTCTCCATGCTGATGCCGGCCGGTTTCCTGGTGGCCCTGCTGGGGCTGCTGCGCGCCGCCCGCGCCCAGCGGCACCACACCGCGGGCTGACCGCCGCACGCCCCCGCGCGCGGGCGGACCGCACGGCGGGCCCTCCCGCCGGGACGGGAGGCGCCCCGTACGGTCGCCCCGCGCCCCTGCGGCGTGCGTGCCGCGCGGTGGTCAGCGGGTCCGGGTCAGCGGGCCCGGGAGGGCTCGCCCATGAGGTGTGCCTCCAGCCACTCGGGGAAGGCCGTGAGGTCGTCCAGGACGACGTCGGCACCCGCCTCGCGCAGCGCCTCCGCGCCGAACGGCCCGGTCGCCACCGCGACCGCCAGCGCATCGGCGGCCCGGGCGCCGGTGATGTCGCCGAGATGGTCGCCCACGTACACCGAGGCGCCCTCGGCCCGCAGCACGACGCCCTTCTGCTGCGCCCAGACCGAGCCGGCCAGCGCGTCGACCTCGATGGCGACATGGTCCAGGTGCAGCCTGGCGTTGGGGCCGTGCTTGCCGGTCACCACCACGGCCCGGCCGCCGCGGGCGCGCACCGCCTCGACCGCCTCCCTGGCGCCCGGCAGCGGCAGGCAGGCCGGGACGGCCGTGGCCGGGTACATCGCCCGGTAGCGGTCGGCGACCTCCGGGATGCGCTCCTCGGGGAACCAGTGGGCGAGTTCCACCTCCAGCGGCGGCCCCAGCCGCGTGACGGCCAGTGCGCTGTCGATCCACACCCCCGTCTCGGCCGCGATGGCGTCATAGGTGGCCTTGATGCCGGGCCGGGTGTCGAGAAGGGTCATGTCGAGATCGAAGCCCACGGTCAGCGGGGCGCCGGACGCCAGATCAGCCATGGCCACCACCCTAAGTCCCCGGTTCGCGCCGGATCCGCCCGCGTCCCCCGCAGCGGGTGGGCCCGGCCCGCCCGGGGGACCGCCGATCGCAGCCGGACACCGTACGGTCACCGTTCCGCCGCCCCGCGGCCGCCGGACGGTCGCCCACCGGCCGTTGCCGGGCCGCCTTCCGACAGCCGCTGCCGGGACTCTTGTGACCTGTGCCACACCCCTCCACCATGGCAGGATGCCGAGCATTCGAGAGCAGGCGCCCGCCCAGCGGCGCAAGGCCCGGATCACCCGTTCCTTCGACCTCGCCTCGGACAGCTACGACGAGGCCAACGGCGACTTCTTCAACCCCGTGGGCGACCGGCTGGTGGACCTGGCCGGCCTCCGCCCCGGCGACCGCGTCCTGGACCTGGGCTGCGGACGAGGCGCCGTGCTCTTCGCCGCCCTGGCGGCCGTCGGACCCGACGGCTATGTCGCCGGGGTGGACCTCTCGCCCGCCATGGTGCACCGCACCGCCCACCAGGCCGCCGGCGCCAGACTGCGCAATGTCTCGGTGCGGGTGGACGACGCCGAGGACCTGGGCTTCCCCGACCAGTCCTTCGAGGCGGTCCTCTCCTCGCTGGCGCTGATGATCACCCCCGACCCCGACGCGGCGCTGGCCCAGGCCCATCGGGTGCTGGTCCCCGGCGGCCGTTTCGGTCTCACCGTCTTCGGCCCCGACGTCCAGCCCGAGTGGCGGCAGGCCGCCCGGACGCTGCGCGACTACGCCGAGGACGGCCCCCTCGGCCTCAACTCCCTGACGGACGCCCCCGAAACGGCTCTCGCCAAGGCCGGCTTCACCGGGATCCGCACCGTGGAGGAGGTCGTCACGGTGCGGTACGCCGACCTGGACGGCTGGTGGTCCTCGGTGCGCTCCGACGGCCACCGGGGACTGCTGGAGTCCATCCCGTCCGACCGCCTGGACGAGGCGCGCGAAGCCGCGTACGACGTCATCCGGCCCCTGGCCGCCGGCGGCTCCCTCACCCGGCGCACCGCGGTCCGCTACGTCACGGCCCGCCGCCCCTGACCCCGCCCGGCGCAGCGCCTCCTCACGGTGTCCCGGCCCTGCCGCCGGGGCACCGTGAGGGGACGGCGGGTCAGGCCCCGGGCCCGCGGCCGCGCAGGGCGCGCCAGCCCAGGAAGACGGCCGAGCCCGCGGCGGCGGACCGCAGCACCACCGGCACCAGCGAGGTCAGCGCCGCCCTGAACTGCGCATCGGTGGGCGGCGGCCCGCCCCAGCGCCCGCTGCTCCGTCCCCACAGCCACACCGCACCGCCCAGCACCGCCAGCGCCGGAACGCCGAACACCGCGAACCGCCGGGCCGGCAGGCTCATCCGCCGCGAGGCATAGGCGACCAGCCACCCCAGCAGCATCACCACCAGCTGCCCGGTCACCGCACCGGCCAGCAGCAGCACCCCCGCCGCCGACTCCAGCAGCGGTGGCCTCCCGCGCGCCGGGGAGCGCACCGCGGGGGCGAGCCGCCGGCGGCGGCGCTTCTCCGCGGGCGCCGGCAGCGGCGGCTCCGGCTCCGGCACCTCGGCGGGGGCGGCGGCCGCCGCGGGCCGCTGCTCCGCCTCGAAGCGGATCTCGACCCCGTCCCACCCGGGGAAGTCCTCGGCCGTGGGCAGATGGGCCGGCTGCACCGGGCCCTCCTCCGCCTCCGGCACCGCGGCGGCGGCCGCACCTGGTACCCGCCACCACTCGGCGTCCCTCGCAGGAGGCACCGCGCCTCCGGACGGCCCCGCGGACGCGGGCGGCGTGCCCGGCGACGGCACGGAGGGCCCCGACGGCACGGAGGGCCCGGCCCCCGGCGGCGGAGCCGGGTCCGGAACCGCGGCGGGAGCAGGCACCGCCGGGCCCTGCACGGCGGGCGGGCCCTGCCGGGCGGCCCGCTCCACCACCTGGTCGGGCGGCCCCAACCGGTCCAGCACCTTCCGTACGGCGGCCGGGGTGTCCTTGCCCGTCGCCCGGCGGCTGTCGATGTCGGCGCGCAACCCGGCGATCAGCCGCGCCCGGTCGGCCGCGGGCAGCGAGCTCTGCGCCAGGTCGGCCACCCGCCCGAGGTAGTCGTAGACCAGCTTGTCGCTCTCAATCCCCATCCCCTGTCTCTTATACACTTC
>NZ_LIQR01000209.1 GCF_001418575.1 Peterkaempfera griseoplana | reverse complement strand
CACAAGTCCTGAGCATTGCTCACGTCCGGGTATCGCTTCACACACGAGGAATCGGAGCGGGGTGCGCGTGAGTGAGCCGTACGGGACGCAGCAGACAGCGGCCGCAGGGTTCCCGCAGACCGAGGGTGGCTCCGGGACGGTGCCCGTCTGCCGGGAGAGTGCCGACGAGCGAGGCGGCGTCGGCGTTCGGAGCGCGGCGTGTAGCCACGTGCACCAGCGGGGATGGAGCAGGCTCGGCAGAATGGGAACCCGCGACTTTCCGCTGCGGAGCCGGGCACTTTGAGCACTGAGCCACCGACCGCGGAAGGTGAGGGATTCGAACCCCCAGGGCTTTCACACCCCCCGCCTTTCGCGAGCGCCTGGCACACCGATGCCGGACCTTCCAGCGGAGAGTGCAGAGATCGAACCCGCGTCGGTGACCCCGACGGCGGCCTGGCAAGCCGCTGCTTCACCGCTCTGGAAACCCTTCCCGTGCGTCGCCCCGGAATCGAACCGGTCCAGCCCGTAGGCGCAGGGGTTACAGCCCCGCTTGTGTCCCAGCACTCAACGCATGGCACCGGCAGGATTCGAACCCGCGACCTCCGGCTTATGAGGCCGGCGAGCTGACCGAGCTGCTCCACGGTGCTTCCTCCAAAGTAGCCGCCGCGCATCTGCGGGCACCAAGGGTTTTCGCGGGCCTGGTGTCCACCGTGTCCGGGGCAGGGAACTTGAACAGTCTGTTCCAGCCCTCACTGTCGCGACGCCGCGGCCGTCACCTGGACAGCGCCTTGCGGTCGCGATGTACAGGCAGCCGGGCGAGGCTGAGAGGGTCAGGGCATTCCAGTCGGCCCGCGGTGCTGTGCGGCGGTGCCCGCCCTGTCCGGGAAGGAGGTGCCCATGTCCGCGCCATCCAACGGGATGCGCCGGCATTCGCCATCGCGCGACACCGGCTGGGTGGAAGGCCCCCACGTCTTCGGCGGCTTGGCGCTGGAGCTGAGCGGCACGCTGAGCATTCTCATGGGCGCCGCCGGAATCGCCCAGAGCAACATCTGGGCCCACTCGCAGTATGTCTACAGGTTCGACCTGACGGCTTGGGGCTGGATCCATGCGCTGATCGGGATCGGCCTCGTTGTGGCGGGTGTCGGGGTCCTGGCCGGTCTGCGCTGGGGGAGAGGGGTGGGTATCGCGCTGGCTGCGGTGAGCCTGGTCACCCAGTTCATGTTC
>NZ_LIQR01000208.1 GCF_001418575.1 Peterkaempfera griseoplana | reverse complement strand
GGTCACCCAGTTCATGTTCGTGCCGTACTACCCGCTGTGGTCGATCACCCTGATGTTGATCGATTTCGTTGCCATCTGGTCCCTGAGCAGGTTCGACGTCCGCTGACCCCTCCCGCACCTGCCTGCGTCCCGGACCGTTGGGCAGGTGCGGTCTCGCTCCGCGCCCGGCGTCGACGACATCGCAGCCTTCACCGTCCACTCCGTGGTCGCCCCTCGCGCCCACGACGAGACCCCCGATGTCGGCACCGGCGTGCACATAGGCCTCCGCCGGATCGCCGAGAGGGTACTGACCTCGGACGGGCAGCTGTGGTGGGACCTCGGTAAGGACTGCCATGCGCTCAACGGTGAGCCATTCGCGGCGCGCACCGGAGCGGGCTGGGCCCGACGAACAGTGCGGAATTTCCTCACTGCCTCACCCAGGGTCTGATCGCCTCCCCGCTACACCCGTGCGACCTCGATCGCGAGGACGCCGAGGGCCTCCTTCTCCGGCCCGTAGATGCGACGGATCGCAGCGAGCTGCTCCTCCGCCGTGGCGTCCGGGTTGACCGAGGCGGGCCCTTCGGCGTCGAGCATCTCCACGAACGAGGCGTACCTGGTGACGCGCCGGACCACGGTCAGGCACTCGTCCTGGTCGCATCCGAAGCGGATGTGCTGGCCGGGGGCGAGGTCACTCAGGTGTGGGTACTGGACCCTGACCTCGACGGTCTTGCGGCCGGTTGCGACCAGGTCGAAGTAGGCCCGGTACAGGTTCATGTGTCGGGCCTGGTCGGGCTGGGTGTGGTCGGACAGTGGCATCGGCTCGGTGTAGGCGCGGTCAGGGTCGGTCTCGAGTTGGCGGAGGGTTGCGAGGGCGTTGACCAGGCGTGGGGACCCGTCATGGAAGCCCAGTGACCGTCTTCTCCACCACCGAACAGTACGCCGTACCCCTCCGCCCAGGTCGGCGGCGTGAAGGACGACGGGTCACGGTGGAGGGGCGGGCCATGACGGGCAACGGCCGCGCGGCCGCGCGGCCNNCGGGCCGCCCTGACGGTGCACTCCTGACCTCGGCCGTCGGTCGCGACTCCGCCGGATGTCGGTGCCGTGTGCTTCGATGCGGCCACGGTCCGATGAAGGGGGAGGACATGACCCGTACGACACCACCGCGTCCGCTGGACATCACCGAGGTGTTCCCGGAACTGGCGGATCTGGCCAGGACGGCGTTCCGGCTGCACCCCGTTCCGGGGCAGCCGACCGTCCATGACAGCTCGGTGGGTGGACCGCTGCTGTGGCCGGCGGACGAACCCTGGCCGGAGTACGAGTTGACGTACATCCTCGGCGAGCCCGTGACCACGCTTGCGGACCTTCGTCTGGAGCGAGCCCTGCTGGCCAGGGCGTCTTCACGGTCCAGCGGACCCGAGGGGGGAGGGCTGACCAAGGAGGAACGGGAGATCGTCAACCGGATCAGTGCGGGGCTCGACCCGGAGTCACTGCCGTCCGGGCCCCAGCCTCTGATTCCGGTCGTCCAGCTCTACGCCCGCGATGTGCCGGGACTCGCCTTCCCGCAGGGCACGGACCTGCTGCAGGTCCTCTGGGCGCCGTCCTACGAGGTCGAGGGGGGATCCGCCGCGGTGCAGCTGAGGTGGCGGCGGTCCTCGGAGGTACGCGAAGTACTGCCCACCCCGCCGGAGCCTGCCTATGTCGCCGCCGCCGAATGTGTCCCAGTACCGTGTGTGCTCCACCCCGAGCCGGTACGTGAGTTCCCCTCGCCCGACCGGCTCGAAGCGGATCTGGCCGCACGTCTGAGGGCCTGGAGCGAGCAGTGGCCGGCGGACCCCTACTGGCACGACCTTTCCGTCGCCCCCGGC
>NZ_LIQR01000207.1 GCF_001418575.1 Peterkaempfera griseoplana | reverse complement strand
CCACGCCTCCACCCGGGCCCCGGTGCGGCGGGGTTTCGCGGCGTGCGCGCACCGGCTGCCGCACCCGGTCTCTCCCGGCCCCGCCCCGCAGGGCCGCGTCCCGCGACGGGCGCAGCCGCGGGGCGCCCGGGTACGCCTGCAGGCGTCCGCCGAGTGCCGGGTTCGGCCATGTCCGCCGGACGCGGAGGCCCCGTCGCCGGGTGGGAGTCCGGACCGAACCGGTCTCCTGCCGCCGTCCGGAAGGGTGCGACGGCGGCCGCGGCGGGTGCTCGGGGCGTCCCGCCGGGGGCCGACCGGAAGCGCTGCCGGGGCCGGGCGGCGACCGGGGCCGGGTATCGCCCTGATCCTTCCCCGGGGCCACGTCTCGCACGGCGGTGCACGTGGGACCATTGCCCTGTCGCCCGCCGTGTGAAGCCGAGGAGCAAGTCTTTCGATGGAGTCGTCGCCCAGGCGCATGCCGACCCTCGACGAGGTGGCCCAGCGAGCGGGCGTCTCCCGCACCGCCGCATCACGCGCGATCAACAACGTCCCGCACGTCAGCCGGGCCAAACGCGAGGCGGTCGAGCGGGCGGTGCGCGAACTGGGCTATGTGCCCAATTCCACCGCCCGGGCCCTGGCCACCCGCAAGGTCGGCGCAGTGGTGCTCGCCGCCTCCAGCGACGAGACCGGCCTGTTCGCCGACCCCTTCTTCGCCGAGGTGGTGGTGGGCGTGAGCGCCGCTCTGGAACAGACGGACCTGGAACTGATCCTTGTCCTGGCCAACTCCCCACGCGGCCGGGAACGCCTCCAGACCATGGTCCGCTCCCGGCGGACGGACGGCATCATGCTGATGGCCCTGCGCGGGGACGACCCCCTGGGACGGCTGGCCGAGGAGTCCGAGGTCCCCGTCGTCTTCGGCGGCCTGCCGCTGACCGGAGAACCCCGTTGGTACGTCGACGCCGACAACCGGGGCGGTGCCAGACTGGCCGCCGAACACCTCGCACGCACCGGCAGGACCCGTCCGGTGATGATCACCGGCCAGGTGGACACCCGAGCCTCCGTCGCCCGTGAACAGGGCTTCAGCGAAGGGCTCACCCTGGCCGGCATCCCCCTCCTGGACGTCGCCTCCGGCGACTTCCAGGAGGACCGGGCCGCCGAGGCCATGGAGCAACTGCTGGACGCCCACCCCCAGCTGGACGCGGTCTTCACCGCCTCGGACGGGATGGCGATCGGCGCCCTGCAGACGCTCACCCGACGCGGCCGGCGCGTCCCTCAGGACGTGGCCGTGATCGGGTTCAACGACCTGGCCAGCGCCCGGTTCACCAACCCCCCTCTGACGACCGTTCACCAACCCGTCAGAGCGCTCGGGCACGAGATGGCACGCATGCTGGTCAGCGCCATCGACGGCCAGGATCCGAGCCCTCTGATCCTGCCCACCCGGCTGTCCGTACGGCAGTCCGCACCCGCCACCTCCCCCTGACGCCCGCAGGACAACCACCGCTCAGGGGGACGTCCCCCGCCGCACTTCTGGAAGCGCTTCCGGTCGTACGGCGCGGCTCTGTCGCCGAACCCGCCCCCGCTGTCGGCGAGCCCGGCGGGGAGCGTACAAGCCCCTTGACAGTCAATGGTTTTGCCTCAAAACTACCTCCCGTCGCGGAGCGGAGGAGTTCGGATGACGATCGTGATCGCCGGGGCCGGCATCGGCGGGCTCGCCACGGCCCTGAGCCTGCACGAGGCCGGACAGCGCGACGTGCGGGTGTACGAGCGGGTCGCCGAGCTGCGGCCGGTGGGAGTGGGCATCAACCTGCTCCCGCACGCCGTGCGCGAGCTGACGGAGCTGGGCCTCGGTGACCGGCTCGCCGAACTGGCGGTCGCTCCCGGCACACTGGCCTACTACAACCGGCACGGGCAGCGGATCTGGAGTGAGCCCCGCGGCCTGGAGGCCGGCTACCGGTGGCCGCAGGTGTCGGTGTACCGCGGGCGGCTGCAGTCGATGCTGCTGGAAGCGGTACGCGACAGGCTGGGCCCCGAGGCGGTCCGGACCGGGCACCGACTGGTCGCGGTCGAGCACGGCGTGGATGCCGATGTCGCCTGCTTCGACACCGAGGAGGGTGCGGTCCGTGTCCGGGCCGATGTGGTGGTGGGGGCGGACGGCATCCACTCCGTCCTGCGCCGCCAGCACTCCCCGCAGGAGGGTCCGCCCTGCTGGAACGGCCTGACGCTGTGGCGGGGCACCGCACGCGTGCCGGTCTACCTGGACGGACGCACCATGATCATGGCAGGTGACGGCGAGCAGAAGTTCGTCGCCTATCCCGTCGGCCCGCCCGACGCGTCCGGGCACGCACGCGTCAACTTCATCGCCGAACGGCGTCAGGACGGCACGGACGGCGGGAACGCCGACTGGAACCGGGCCGTCGACCCCACTCCGGTCGTCGCACTGTTCCGCGACTGGCGCTTCGAGTGGCTCGACGTGCCCGCCGTCATCGCGGCCGCGGAGGAGATCCTGGAATACCCGATGGTCGACCGCGACCCGCTCGACCGGTGGACGTACGGCCGGTCCACGCTGCTCGGCGACGCCGCCCACGCCATGTACCCCAACGGCTCCAACGGCGCGTCCCAGGCGATCCTGGATGCGCGAACGCTGGCGCTGCATCTGGCGACCGCGCCCGACGTCGCGCAGGCCCTCGCCCGCTATGAGACCGACCGCCGCCCGGTGACCACCGCGCTCGTGCACAGCAACCGCCGGCAAGGGCCCGAGCGGGTCATGGTGCTGGCCCACGAACGGGCGCCGCACGGCTTCGGCGACATCGGCGAGGTCTTCCCGCCGGGCGAGCTGGCCGAGATCGCCGCCTCCTACAAGCGGGCGGCGGGTTTCGACCCGGAGGCGCTCAACAGCCGACCGTCCCTGACCCCGCCGGGCAGCGGCCGGTGAGCGACTTCGACCCCGCCCGACTGGCCGCCGTCATCTCGCCGCTGCGGCGTACGCTGCTGGCCGCAGCCCGCAGGGCCGAGAACCTGCCGGAGATCCCCGACGCCCAGATCGAGATCATCAGGGCCCTGCCCCGGGGCGCCACCACGACCCCCGGCGAGCTGGCCGGGCGGTTGGACCTGAGCCGCCCCACGGTCAGCAATCTGCTGCGCGCCATGGAGTCCGCCGGTCTGGTCACCCGCAGTCCGGACGCCGACGACCGCCGCCAGGTGCAGGTTGCCGTCTCCGCGAAGGGGCTCGACCTGTTCGAACGGTTCGACCGTGCCGGCGCCGCGCTGGTGGCCGAGGCGGCCGCGACGCTGCCCACCGCGGAGCGTCGGGCACTGGCCGCCGCGCTGCCGGCGCTGGAACGGCTGCGCGACGCCATCACCACCCAGCGGCTGGCCGCACCGCCCAGCCCGCCGTCCGACCCGAAGGACACGCGATGACCGGGATCCGCGCACTGCTGTCGCGGCGCCTGCAGACCAGGCAGCTCCCCGGAGTCACCCCGGGCCCCCACGACTTCACGGTGCGGCGCAGGCTGCGTGTGCCCATGGACGACGGCGTCGAGCTGCTCACCGACGTCTACACGCCGACCGGGGAGGTGGCCCCGCCCCTGCCCACGGTCGTCATCCGGTCACCGTACGGCCGCGGGAGCGTGCCCACCCAGGCCCCGGCGCTGGCTCGCGAGGGCTTCACCGTCGTGGTCCAGAGCTGCCGCGGCACGGGGGGATCGGGCGGGACGTTCGAGCCTCAGCTCAACGAGCAACGCGACGGCATGACCACCCACCGGTGGGTGCGGAAGCAGCCGTGGTTCACCGGCTCGGTCGCCACCTACGGCCCCAGCTACCTGGGGTACGCCCAGTGGGCGGTGGCCGGGCGGATGCAGCGCGAGGATCCCGGCCACGCGCCCGAGGCGCTCTGCCTGTTCAACACGATGCCCGACTTCGGCGCGATCACCTGGGACAACGGGGCCTTCTCGCTGCGCAACGCACTCGGCTGGTCACGGTGGATGGACCTGATGGGCCGCAGCGGCCCGGCGGCGTTGCTGCGGCGCCTCCTGCCGCTGCCCGACCGCAAGCTGGAGGCGGCCTTCGACGTGCTGCCACTGGGCGCCGCCGACACCGCCGCTTCCGGACGGCCGATCAGCTGGTACCAGGACTGGGTCGGCCACGAGAGACTCACCGACGACTACTGGACACAGCAGTCGCACACGGCGTCGGTGCCCGACGTCACCGCACCCGTCTACATGAGCACCGGCTGGCACGACATCTTCCTGCCCTGGCAGCTGCGGACCTACGCCCAGCTCGCGGGCGCCGGCCGGGCGCCGCGTCTGACGGTCGGCCCGTGGGGCCACATCGGCGGCGGCGAGGGCCCGTCCTTCGTCGAGTCCGTGGCCTTCCTCAAGGAGCACTTCGCCGGTGCGGCCGGCACCCGCGTCGCCCCTGTCCGCGCCTTCCTCACCGGTGCCCAGCAGTGGCACGACCTGCCCGCATGGCCGCCGCCGGGCGCCGCGGTACGGTCCTGGCACCCGCATGCGTCCGGACTGCTCGACCCGGCCGCCCCGGACGGCGGGGTCACCCGCTGGACCTACGATCCCGACGATCCCACGCCCGCCGTCGGGGGCCCCAGCCTGAACCCTGACTCGGGACCGGTCGACAACGCCGCACACGAACGCCGCGCCGATGTCGCCGTCTTCCGCAGCACCCCGCTGGCGGAAGCCGTCACCGTCGCCGGCGAGCCGGTCGCCCGGATCCGGTTCCGCTCCTCCGCGCCCAGCGCCGACGTGTTCGTCCGCATCTGCGACGTGCACCCCGACGGCCGTTCCATGACCGTCTGCGACGGCATCCGCCGCATCGGAAGCATCGGCACGGCCGCAACCGACCCACCGCCCGGCGAGGACGGCTTCAGAGAGGTGGAAGTGCCGCTGTGGCCGGCCTTCCACCGGTTCGCGGCCGGTCACCGCATCGGTGTCCAGGTCAGCTCGGGCGCGCATCCCCGCTACGCCCGCAACCCCGGCACCGGCGAACCCGCCGTCACGGCCGCTGCCGTGGTCCGCGCCGAGCAGGAGATCTCCCACGACACCGCCCTCCCCTCCCGGATCGACCTGCCGGTGTGGGCCTCATGACCGCCGCACCGCCGGTACCGGGACTCGAACCGGCCTTCGAGGTCGAAGCCCACCTCGGCCGCCTGGAGGACCACGGCACCACCAGGGCCGGCCACCGCCGCATCGTGCCGATCACGGGCGGGCACGTACGCGGCCTGGTCGACGCGCAGATCCTCCCCGGCGGCGCCGACTGGCAGCTGGTCCGGCCCGACGGAGCGATCGAGATCGACACCCGCTACAGCGCGCGCACAGCGGCCGGTGAGCACCTCTACCTGCGCACCTTCGGGGTGCGCAGCGGTCCACCGGAAGTCCTGCAGGCGCTGCTGCGCGGCGAACCCGTGGACCCCTCGCAGTACTACTTCCGCCTCGGGGTGCACCTGGAGACCTCCGCACCACGGCTCGCCGCGCTGGAACACTCCCTCTTCGTCGCGTCCGCGATCCGCGACGCCGACCGCGTGCGCTACACCGCCTACCGGGTGACATGAGAAGGTCATCGCTGCCGGCCTCCTTGTGACGTCGCCGCAGAGTGCGTCCCGTCCCGGGGGGTGCCCTGCGGGCGCCGCTCCGTCGCCCATGCCGGTCGCGGCCGTGCCCGCCGCCCACCCCGGCGCGCCTGCCCGGGGCGGCGCAGCCGGGCCCCTGCCTAAAACCGACGTTGCGTCACCCCGGAGGGACGACCTCAGTACAGTCGCATGTCGTGGTCCGTCCCTTCGACATCAACGAGATCTTCCCCGACGACGAGGCCGGCTCGGTACGGCTTCCCCGCCGGCGAGCCGGCGGCTCACCGCAGAGCCTCGCGGTCACCTTGCTGGCCGACTACACGTTGCGCACCCGCGCGTTCGTCCCGTCGGCGGCGATCGTGGCGCTGCTCGGCGAGTTCGGGGTGACTCCGGCCGCCGGCCGTACCGCCATCAGCCGGCTCTCGCGCCGGGGCGTGCTGGAGAACAGCCGTCAGGGACGCCACAGTTCCTACCGCCTGACCGACCCCGCCGCGGTCAACCTGTCGATCTCAGGCCATTCCATCGTGGCGTTCCCCGAGCAGGCCGAGGCATGGGACGGCTCGTGGACACTCATCGCCTTCTCCCTTCCCGAGGGCAGCGGTGCCGAGCGCAGGACGCTGCGGGGGCATCTCCGCTGGCTCGGGTACGCGCCGCTGTACGACGGGTTGTGGGCCTCACCCCGGCAGTTCACCTCAAGGGCGCGGGAGGAGCTGGCGGAGGTCGGCTCGGGGTCGCTGACCGTCTTCCGGGCCCAGCACGTGGAGCTGGACCAGACCGTCCGCCGCGATCCGCTGGAGGCATGGGACATCGACGCCATCGCCGAGGAGTACGCGTCCTTCATCGACCGGTGGAGTCCGCTGCTGGCGGGGATTCGAGCCGGTGAGGTGAGTGGCGCCGAGGCGGTGTGCGCGCGGACCGAGGTGATGGACACCTACCGCCGGTTCCGCGTCCTCGATCCACTGCTGCCGATGCGCTGCATGCCACCGGGCTGGCGACGGCACCAGGTGCGGGACATCTTCACCGCTGTCTACGACGGTCTCGCGGCGGCGGCCCAGGAGCACGTCCGCACGGTGGCCGCGCCGCCCTCCGCCCCGCACCTCGGCGTCGGTGCGCACACCACCGCCGACCTGCTCGCGGGCGTGTGGCACGGGAAGGCCGACAACGCCCCGGCCACGGGGGACGCCCGGCCCGCTCGCCGTCCCCAGCCGGTGCCCGGCCGAGTGCGACGCCGAACCTGACGGAATCTCAGAACTGACGGACGCCACCCGGTGTCATGGCCGGCCCGGGTCCCGGGACCAGGGGTCGTGCCGCGGGCTGCGCGTCTCACCGACCGGCGTTGATTGACCGCGAACCGTCAGTTGACGGTTTTATGTCCGCTGAGTACGGTAATTGTTACATGAGGCTCGGGGCGTCCACGAGCCCGGCAGCGATCGCCGGCCCTCCGGGAGTGGCCCGCACCCCGGCACTCCGACCGGCATCGCGGATCTGCGCAGCCCGCCGCCACGACCCCATGGGTCGGCCGGCACCCCACCAGCCACACAGCCGCGCCTGCGTCACGGGCACGCCCGCGCCGGCGCCCTCCCCCCGTTGGCACGGACGCCCGTCCGGGCGCCGTCCGGCGTACCCAAAGGAGTCAGGGGATGAAGATTCCACGCAGAACGCCGGCGAGGTTGATCGCCGCCTTCGTGTCGGCGGGCCTCGCGCTGTTAGCCCTCGTCATGCCGGCACCCGCCTCGGCGGCGTCACTGACCCAGGTGACGAACTTCGGCGACAACCCGGGCAACATGCAGATGTACGTCTATGTCCCGGACGCCCGCCCCGCCAAGCCGGCCATCGTCCTGGCCATGCACGGCTGCGGCGGCTCGGGGCCGAACTTCTACTCCGGCAGCGAGTTCGCCTCCCTCGCCGATCGCTACGGATTCATCGTCATCTACCCGACCGCGACCCAGTCGGCGGGCTTCGGCAACTGCTTCGACACCTGGTCGGACGCGGCCAAGCACCGCGGCGGCGGAAGCGATCCGGTCTCTCTGGTCTCCATGATCAACTATGTTGAGCAGCACTACAACGGCGACCCGAGCCGGGTGTACGCCACCGGAAGCTCGTCCGGCGGCATGATGACCGACGAGATGCTCACCCTCTACCCCGACGTGTTCAAGGCGGGCGCGGCCTTCATGGGCGTGCCGTTCGGGTGCTTCGCCAACGCCGCGGACTACCCGCCCGGGACGAGCAAGTGCACCGGCGGAAGCATGACCAAGACGGCGCAGGAGTGGGGCGACCTGGTACGACAGGCCTACCCCGGATACAGCGGTCCGCGGCCGCCGCTCCAGCTCTGGCACGGCACCAGCGACACCCTCGTGCCGTACCAGCTGCTTGCCGAGGACATCAAGCAGTGGACCAACGTGTTCGGAATCAGCCAGACACCGACGTCCACCGACACCCCGCAGTCGGGATGGACCCGGCAGCGCTTCGCCGACTCGTCCGGGAAGGTGGACGTGGAGGCCTACAGCATCCAGGGCGCCGGGCACGTGCTGCCGCAGAGCGGGATGGCCGCCTACGCCATCCAGTTCTTCGGCCTCAACGCCTCCACTCCCCCGACCTCCGCGCCGCCCACCTCGACTCCGCCGACCTCCGCTC
>NZ_LIQR01000206.1 GCF_001418575.1 Peterkaempfera griseoplana | reverse complement strand
GACCGCGGGACCGCGGGACCGTCCGAGGGCCCGACGGCCTGATGACCCGACCGCTCGATGACCCGACCGCCGACCATTCGACCCGACCATGACGGAGTCCTGATGAGTAACGAGAGCCTGGCGAACCTGCTGAGGGAAGAGCGCAGGTTCGCGCCGCCCGCCGACCTGGCCGCACACGCCAATGTCACCGCGGAGGCCTACGACCAGGCCGGGGCTGACAGGCTCGGATTCTGGGCCGCGCAGGCCCGCCGGCTGGCCTGGGCGAAGGAGCCCGCCGAGACGCTGGACTGGTCGAACCCCCCGTTCGCCAAGTGGTTCCAGGACGGGGAGCTGAACGTCGCGTACAACTGCGTGGACCGGCATGTGGAGGCCGGGCACGGGGACCGCGTGGCCATCCACTTCGAGGGCGAGCCCGGCGACAGCCGCGCGATCACCTATGCGGAGCTGAAGGACGAGGTCTCCCGGGCCGCCAACGCCCTGCTGGAGCTGGGCGTCGGCAAGGGCGACCGGGTCGCCGTCTATCTGCCGATGATCCCGGAGGCCGCGATCGCGATGCTGGCCTGTGCCCGGATCGGCGCCGCGCACTCGGTCGTCTTCGGCGGGTTCTCGGCGGACGCGCTGGCGGCCCGGATCCAGGACGCCGACGCCAAGCTGGTGATCACCGCGGACGGCGGCTACCGGCGCGGCAAGCCGTCCGCGCTCAAGCCCGCCGTGGACAACGCGGTCGCGAAAGCCGGCGGCGTCGAGCATGTGCTGGTGGTGCGCCGTACCGGGCAGGAAGTGGCCTGGAACGACTCCCGGGACGTGTGGTGGCACGACCTGGTCGGGCGTCAGCCGGCCGAGCACACCCCCGAGGCGTTCGGGGCGGAGCACCCGCTCTTCATCCTCTACACCTCGGGGACGACGGGCAAGCCGAAGGGCATCCTGCACACCTCCGGCGGCTACCTCACCCAGGTCGCGTACACCCACCACGCGGTCTTCGACCTCAAGCCGGAGAGCGACGTCTACTGGTGCACGGCCGACGTCGGCTGGGTCACCGGGCACTCGTACATCGTCTACGGGCCGCTGGCCAACGGCGCCACCCAGGTGATGTACGAGGGCACGCCGGACACCCCGCACCAGGGCCGCTTCTGGGAGATCGTGCAGAAGTACGGCGTCACCATCCTCTACACCGCGCCGACCGCCATCCGCACCTTCATGAAGTGGGGCGACGACATCCCCGCCGCGTTCGACCTGTCCAGCCTGCGCATCCTGGGCTCCGTCGGCGAGCCGATCAACCCCGAGGCCTGGGTCTGGTACCGCGAGCACATCGGTGCCGGCCGCTGCCCGATCGTGGACACCTGGTGGCAGACCGAGACCGGCGCGATGATGATCTCGCCGCTGCCCGGCGTCACCACGGCCAAGCCCGGCTCGGCACAACGCCCACTGCCCGGCATCGGCGCCACGGTCGTCGACGACGAGGCCAACGAGGTACCCGACGGCGGTGGCGGCTACCTGGTGCTGACCGAGCCGTGGCCGTCCATGCTGCGCACCATCTGGGGCGACGACCAGCGGTACATCGACACCTACTGGTCCCGCTTCGAGGGCCGCTACTTCGCCGGGGACGGCGCCAAGAAGGACGACGACGGCGACATCTGGCTGCTGGGCCGGGTCGACGACGTGATGCTGGTCTCGGGGCACAACATCTCCACCACCGAGGTGGAGTCGGCGCTGGTCTCCCACCCGGCGGTCGCCGAGGCGGCCGTCGTCGGCGCCGCCGACGAGACCACCGGGCAGGCGATCGTCGCCTTCGTCATCCTGCGCAGCACGGCGACGGAGCACGACAACCTGGTCGGCGAACTGCGCGACCACGTCGGCACCACGCTCGGGCCGATCGCCAAGCCCAAGCGGATCCTGCCGGTCGCGGAGCTGCCGAAGACCCGCTCCGGCAAGATCATGCGCCGGCTGCTGCGGGACGTCGCCGAGAACCGTCAGCTGGGTGACGTCACCACACTGACCGACTCCACCGTCATGGACCTCATCCAGAGCCGCCTCCCGGCAGCCCCGGCCGAGGACTGACCCAGCCCCAGCAACCCTCCCGCCCCGCCCGGCACCACGGAGCGGTCCGGCACACGGGACCGTCCCTCGGCCGGCCTGCCCACCGGACCGGCGATCTCCGGCGGCGGGCCGGCCGCCTCGTACGACACCTCTGCTCAGCGGGTCTGCCGGATGCGGCAGACCCGCTGAGCCGTCCTCTCCCACCGGGTGGCTCCGGCAGAACTTGGGCCCCTCGGCTACCCCTGCCTGGATCGCCACACCCTGCGCAGACCGTCCCAGCAGGAGATCACCGCATCCTCCAGTCGGAGCCGATGCCCCTCAAGGACGGACGGCGTCCGGTGACGCCGCCGAAGCTTCCGCCCCGGCCGATGCAGGGCGGCGACGTCGCCCTGTCAGACTCCGGTCGCAACCCCGCGCCGGTCACGCAGCTGTCCGAGGTGCTCGTTGATGTTCTCGAAGAGACGAGTAAGTGCTGCCACCGAAGCTGCGGGCACCTCGCCGTCGTCGGGTCCGTCCGGGAGTCGTTCCCAAGGGGCCGGAGGGGCACTGTCTGCTTCGTCGATCCAGAGCAGCAGCTCACGTTCGTCGGGGAGTTGGTCCGGCCCGAGGGTCTCGTACATGAGTGTGCTGCCCGCGATGCCGATGGCCCGACACAGCGAGTTGACCTGGTCTCCCGGGCGGGGGGCGCCACCGGCGGTGAGTTGTTGCAGGACACGGAGCACGGCCATCGCCGTGGGGCGGTGCTCCATTATGTCGAGTCGCAGGGCCGTATTGAGGACGTCCTGGTTGCTGCACGCCACCTCAACGGGCCTGTAGTCGGCGCCGTCACGGAACATCTCCGCCGCCCACCACAGGCGGGCGAATGCTTGTACGGAGTTCGCGCCGGCGAAGCGAGCCGCCTGGACGACCGCGGCCCTTCGTGACTCGTCAGTCCCGGTCGGAATGTGGCGCCACAGCACGTAGTCCGGTGCGACGACGAGAGCGAGGTAGGCCCACAAGCCCTTGTCTGCTGCCTCGCCGCGGGTGAGTCGCAGGGTGGCGTGCAGGCGCGGAGCGAGCCAGGCGTCGGCGGCCGCACGATCGGTGGCGTAGCGGGCCATGGCCTGGTCCAGCAGGACGCGTACTGGCCCGGTGTCCCAGCGGGGCGACGGATCGGCGATGGGCTGGGCCGCCCGCAGCAGGGCAACCTGCGGGGGATGCTCGGTACCGGACAGGATGGCGCGATTGAGGTGGCGGGTTGCCACCCCCACGGGCAGCAGGGCGAGGCGGTCGACGGTGGCGACAGCGCCGTGGTCGGCGTTCAGCGGTCTTCTCCCTCGGGACGAACAGTGGCGCGCATCGCGTTCGCGAGCTGCTTGGGCAGTTGCGCGCGCAGGGCGGCTGCGTACTGGACGCGGGACTGGAGCTCTGCCCAGCCGTAGCCTTCCTCCCGGCGGGCGCTGAACTCGACGATCGCGTCGGACGGGGAGAGGCCCGGCAGGACATCGGGGAGCATGGTCTGCAGAACCGACTCCCGCCAGCCGGTGGGCATCCGAGGGCGCCCCTCCTCGTCGGCCTCGACGTCTCCGACGGCTGCGTGAAACATGGCCTCCCAGACGTCACTCTCGATCTTGGCGCCGGCGAGCGCGGCCGTGGCCTTGGCTGCCGGGCCTCCCTTGCCCGAGAGCAAGGTCGTGAGCCCCTCTACGGCCTGGTTCAGGTACACGACGGGCATGTCGCCGCCGGCGGTGTCGACGAACCAGGGAGCGTCCTTCATCGGGCGCAGCCAGGAGTGCGGGCCGTCACGGAAGTCGACCTCGACGACGGCGGGGGACTCCTGTTCCCGTTGAGGAGCCTTCGCGTGGAGGTCGAGGACCCAGTCGGACTCGCTTCCGCCGATCCGGCGTCCGGGAATGCCACCAACGGTGGCAACGACCTGGACTCGCAGGCCGGCCCTGCTGTGGTGGCGGGAGCGGGCCATGCGCACGGTTCCCTGCCAGGTGCCGCTGCCGCGGTCCTTGGTGAGACGGTGCACAGTTCTGACGTTGGTGGCGGCCTCCTCCAGTACGGCCACGCAGACGAGTTCCGACCAGGGGCCGTCCGCAAT
Organism: Peterkaempfera griseoplana; assembly: GCF_001418575.1. Taxonomy (GTDB): domain Bacteria; phylum Actinomycetota; class Actinomycetes; order Streptomycetales; family Streptomycetaceae; genus Peterkaempfera; species Peterkaempfera griseoplana. The sequence goes on along the minus strand of NZ_LIQR01000206.1, from coordinate 29,992 downwards.
TTCCGTCTCCGGCAGTTCGGCGCGGATCTCGATCGCGGCTTCCTGCCACTCGTCACGTCCCGCCACGGCGAGAGCCACGGTTCGCTGGGAGATCCCGATCCCGGCGAACTCCAGCTCCACACCGTCGAGTCGGACGCGGGTGACCTCGACATCGGTCCGGCCTCGCAACACGGGATACGGGTAGATGGTCCGGTTCATGCGCGCTTCGCACCTTCCTCGGCCTTGTGCACGTCGACGCCGATGTTGGCCATGCCCGTGTCCACTGGGTGGGTGTCGGGGTCCGTGATCCCGGTGAACGCGGCGTAGCGCACACCAGGGGCTATGACGAGGACGTCACCGTCGAAGGAGCAGTTCTCGGTGACGGTGAGATCCGCCCAGCGGACGGCCGCCCCCGCGCCCGTCCTGCCGCCGCCGAGGCGCGGCACCGGTGACAGTCGCCATGCATCCTCGCTCGGGGGAACGGCTACGCGAACCCGTAGGACCCAGGCGCCGGTGGAGTCAACCTCGCCGTCGACGTCGTCGACGACCGGGTAGCCGCGGCTGCGGCGCGTTCCCTGTCGGCCCGCGACAGGAGACTGGGTGAAACGCAGGCGCTCCCGCAGGAGTTCCGTTGCGATGCCGGCGGAGGGAACAGCCCGGTTGCCGACGACCGCGCGCAGCGCGTCGGCCGTCGAGGCGCGGAACTCATCAAGGCGGCGCTTGGCCCCGCGCGCATAGGCGACGGACAGCTCCTCGGTCCATTCCCATCGGTTGTGCTCCGGCGGTTCCGAGGCTCGCAGGAACGCCTCGGCACGGGAAACGTCCTCCCCGTCGCGGGCGGTGGCGAAGCCCGCGAGCAGGACCGCCTGGAAGGGCTCCACACCGAACCCGAGATCGCGCGGGCGTTGCGTGGTGATCTTCATGCGGTTGCCGCGCATGCACACGATCTCGCTGTGCGTCCGGTCCTGGTCATCGGCGGGGGTGACGAGGAGGACGGCCTCGTGAGCGGTGTTGCCAACTGCCTTCCCCTCCGCGCGCAACGGTGGCACGTTCAGGGTGACCGTGCGTAGAGCAACGTCGGTCCGCACGCCGAGGACATCGACGGTCTCTCCGGCCAGGTAGGCGCGCAGAGCACGGGCAAGCGCGGGTTTGCGCTGGTCGGGGCTGACGGGGGTCTCGGGGATGAGTTCTGTGCCGTTTCGCAGGGTCCGCACGGACGCCTTCAGCAGCGGCGGCACGGATGCGGTGTCCGTCATGGCGGCCCAGAAGTCGTCGGCCAAGGAGTCAACGAGTTTCTCGTGCATGGCGTGCAGCCCGTCGTCCCCGGCAGCGACTGCAGCCGCATCGTGGACTGCGACAACGAGGAAGGAGGTACCGGGGTCGTCGCTCTCCCGCTCGAGGTGGAGCGCGGTGGTCTCCTCCTGGATACCCCACCAGGAGCGTGAGACGCCCTCGTATCCGCGCGCCGCGTCAGGCTCCCCCAGCCAGGCAGGCCCTGCATATGCCTCCCCGTCCACTTCTCTCCAGGGAAGGTCGAGGCGGCCGATCAGCCGACGCTCGGTGCGTCCCTCATGCGGCACGGACAGGGTGCTGTTGATGAGGACGAGGCCGAGACGGCTGGTCGCCCAAAGAGTCGCCTTGCCGAGACCGTAGGATCCACCGGCCCGCCTGTTGTCCACTTTGTGGCTGTCGAGTTGGCGCCGGACGACAGCAGCAAAGCGGCCGTCGTCGTACTCGGGGCCGGTGAGACCGTTTGCGTTGTAGTCGTCGACGCGGAGCAGGAGCAGTGTCTCCGAGTCCTCCAACTCTCGTAGCCCTTCGACGAGAGCGCGGCCGACCTTTTGGTCGGAGGCGGCTGCGGCAGCGTAGTGGGATTTGAGCGACTCCCACTGCATGGCCTGGAGGAACGCACGACGGTGCTCGCCGGTGAGTTCGTGCAGTGTGTAGCGCACACGGACCGGTTGGGTCGGGTCGTGACGCTCGTCGAGTGAGTTCTGCGTCGCCTCGCGTGCAAGGACTCTGAGGTCGGCTTCGAAGGCGAAGGCGGCCGCGTTACCGAACTCACGCCCGCCGTCACTGTGCGCAGGACGGTGGTACCACTGCACCGCATGGGCCGGGACGGCGTCGGTGGTGCGGGCGTAGACGGTGCCGAGGTCGGTGCTGAGAGCCTCGGCGATCTGCCGAACGGTCTCAGGACGAGGTTGAGCTCTGCCAGTGATCCATGCCGAGACGGCGGCGCGCGTCACCTTGACCTCCGCCGCGAGCTCCGCCTGAGTCATGTTTCGCCGTCGGAGCTGCCGTCCGAGCCAGGGCCCGAACTCCTCGCCCGATTCCATGATCGACTCCCCTTCCCCTCACCTATCCGCTTCTGACCAGGCAATTTATCACTGATCATGAAGCGACACTTCTACTTTCACCAAAGCATCGGACGGTGCGCCAGCACTCAAGTCGATAAACCTGGAACCATCTCGCCCTCCCCCTGAGAAAACCCGACACAACCCACCAACGATTCCCAAACCCGCCATAATGTACAGATGCGATCAATGTCGATCATTTCCTGCTGCGGGAGAACCGCCGGCGCCCACGGCCGGCTCCGCCAGAGTGCAATCCAATGAGGGCATCACTTGGGATCAGGGAGACTTTGGGGTGTCGCGCGACAGCCACATGTCCGACGAGGAGCTGCCCGCCGACTGGGAACGGCTCGACGACCCCAGGGACGGCCGGGGAGAGTCCCCGCAGCCACCTTCCCTGGTCTCTCCCAGGTACTTTGCCGTGCACACTCGCTCAACCGTTGATCAACGAGTCGAGCCTGGACAGTGGCTACCTGGCTATGTCCCTGCAGGCGCCTGCACGTCAGGGAGACATGGCCGGCTTCCGAATCCACATCGACGCCGGCGACTCCGGCAGCCTCGACGGCATCGCGTCCGAGGCGAACCGGAGCGCCTGCGCAATTCGTTGCAGTCCGCGCTGCGGCGGGCGTCCCTGATACTCGGACGACCCACTTGTGCGCCGAGGCGGAGACCAGGGAAGCAGACGGTCACGACCAGGCAGTTGCTGGTCGGTCGCCTCAGGGAACTCCACTTTCTGAACGCCTGCGGAATACTCAGGAATTCTCCGCCAAAGGGGGGGCCATTCTCGTAGGGACGAACTCCTTGCCGTGCGACTCCTTCACAACAGTGGAGGCAGCAGACTTGGGCCAGGTCAGCGGTTGCTCCCCACGCTTCTTCAGCTCGTCACCGAGTTCCAGGGCAGCCGCCAGAAGGTGCATGCCGAACAGGGGCGGAACGGCGTTGCCGATCTGCTGCGATATCACGCTGCGAACACCCTTGTGTTCGGGCGTCTCGACGACCGTACGCTTCGTCTCCTTGTCCACCGTCCGCACCCGACGCCACGGGTAATCGGCGGGGAAAGTCTGGAGCCGGCCGAGTTCGTGCAGAGTGAACTCGCCCAACTGCCTTCCCTCCCACTCCAGTTTGGCTCGGGACGCCTTCCCCGTGACCGCGGCGGAAGGCTGGTTCCGGTCCCGGTATCCGCGATTGGTGGAAACGCCGCCCGTGCCGTAGTTGGACCTCACCCGGAAGCAGTCCTTGCGATCAAGCGCCTTTGCCATGGTGACGACCGGCTTCAGCTCGTCCCGACCCTGCACCTCGAAGATCTCCGCAGGCCGCACGCCACGCTTCTCCGGGCGCTGCCACTGCTGGTATTTCTCGTGCGTCTTCCTCGGAGGCGGCAACTTGCTCTTGCTGTCGGGGCTCATGACCCCGTCCCAGCGGGCGTAGAAGATCGCGCGCTTCCGGGTCTGCGGCACACCGTACTCCTCGGTGCACAGCACCTCGGGCTTCATCACCTGATAGCCCTTGCCCTCCAGGATGGCCGCGAACTCCTCCCAGACCGGCAGGACGGTCGGCACCTGCTCCAGCAGTACCACCTTGTACGGCTTCCCCACCAGGGCTGCTTCGAGCACCCACCGCAGCGGTTCCAGCACCAGACCTGTCCGCGGTTCGCCGAGTTGAGTCAGCTCTCGTTGGATCCGCCCGAAATCCTGGACCGTCGTGGCCTTGGCGTAGCGATGGGCGAACTTCCGGACCTCGTCCAGCGCAGCGCGACCGTGCCCGTTGCCGGCAACGCTGAAGGTTTGGCAGGGCGGTCCGCCCATCAGGACGGTCGCATCGTTGAACCACTCGAATCCCTCGGGAAGGGCGCGTGGGTGAAGATCGCGAACATCCGTCGGGAGCGTGCGCAGACCAGCTGCCTCACGCGTCGCACACGCGTTCTCGTCGTTCTCGACACCGAGGACATCGTGCAGCCCCAGGTTGTGGGCGGCGATATCGAATCCGCCAGGGCCGGCGAAGAGATCGACGATCTTGTGAGGGTGCGACACTCGTAGGTCCTAGCGGGCGGAGCGGGCGACGATGCATGGCAGGGCTGTCCCCGTATGCGGGGACAGCCCATGGTAGCCGGCCTTCCCCTGCCGTATGCTCCGATTCATCTGCGCTGGTCAGATGAGCAAGCACCCGACACCGGATCCACCCGAGGTCTCCACTGTCGACAGCAGGGCGCAGCCACGCGGCCGGAACCTCGTCATCCACCTGCCACGCACCCAAACCCGGCAGCGACTGACGTTGCCCCTGCCGGAGATCTCGCTCTACGCCCGAGTCCAGCCGTGAGCAGCACACAATCCCGGTAGTCGCCGCGCACCCATCTCTCGGCACGGCGGCACAGGTGTCCCAGCCGACCGCTGCCCATCAGCGCCTCGGACACCGCGGGACGCCTGACTTCAGCACCCGGAGACGGGCTACCGGCACAGAGCCGCCCCAATGGCCTGCCCCACCGCGGTGGCGAGCGGGGGCGGCATGGCGTGACCGATCTGGCGGTACGCGGAGGTCTTGCCGCCGAAAACGGCCCAGTCCTCCGGGATGGATTGGATCATGGCCGCTTGGCGGACATTGAGCCGCGGCCGGCCGTCGACCGGGAAGTCCCGAGCAGGGAAGTCGTCGCTAAGACTGTTGCCGTTGACGCCGAGGCCGGCCCATACCCGCTTGGTGCCGCTGGGGCCCAGGTCCGCGCCGCCGCGGCGGTCGGATCCGCCGACCAGGGCCGGGGCGGGGCGGTCGGCTTGCTCGGCCCAGCGCTGCGCCCCGGGCCAGCCATGAGCCGCCATCGAAGGCCCGAGGGTCGCGCCGACGGTGGGGGCGGGCAGACCGCTGGGCTCGGGCCAGGCGAACGAGAGGTGGTGGGGCTCGGCCAGCGCGACCAGGAATCCGCTCCGACGGTTCTGGGGCACGCCGAAGTCGGCCGCATTGAGCACCTTCCAGAAGGGCCGGTAACCGGCGTGAACCAACTCGTCCTCGATCCAGGACCGATCGTCGGCGAAGTTGTCGTTGCCGACGAGCTCGGGCACGTTCTCGAGCAGCAGCGCCTTGGGTCTGACAGCGGTCAGCAGCCAGATCGCGGCTTTGAGGAGCTCACGCTCGGCCCGGTCCTCCGAGCGACGGACAGCGGCAGCCGACTTGACTCGCGGCAGGCCACCGCTGAGCAGGTCGACATCGTAGGTCCGAGGGTGCTCGGCGGGGTCGAAGTCGAGCACGTCACTGCAGCGCACGTCCCAGCGGGGCCTGTTCAGCCGGACCGTCCTGCAGGCGTGCTCCTTGTTGTCGATCAGCATGACCGGATCGAAGCCGGCGCGCTCCAAGCCCAGGGCTTGGGCACCCGCGCCGGAACAGATCTCCAGCGAGGTGAATCTGCGGATCCCCACCCGGCCCCCACTCCTGTTCCTGTGTGCGCGGATGGTGGTGGCACGCAGCTGCGTGCCACCACCATGTCCGTAGAGAAGGGTAGAGCCGCACGAGGACACGCCTTGCGGCAGCGTTCACGGGATCACTGTGCGTCCCGATGCGCGATGATCGCCGCGCCTTCTCGCGACGAATCCACGCTGGTGAAGCGCACCACCCTGTTGTCGCCCCCCCGCGCCGTACTCGGTGCGACAAACGCAAAAGCAATCACGAGATTTCCGGTGTCGAGCGCATCCTTGGCCATGACGTCCGTCACGGCCTTCCCTTCGACCACGGGGAAGAGAGCCAACACCCCCCGCCGCCCCGTTGCAAGGCTGTCAGTCACGGCCTCGCCACAGGAGGGCAAGGCCCCGGCGACGCGGAGCAGCGCCGGTCGGTGCCTGGGCTCGCTGATCGCGCCGAACAGTGGTCCGCGGCGCCGTTCCCGAGAGAACCACGAGAACGAACGTGCTTGGTCACCCAGCTGCAATGTCTTACCGGCACCCACATGCTGCGGGGCGACCACCAACCAGTCGTCCACCTGCGCCGGGGAGCGACCGATCTCCTCCAGGTACGTCCGATGCGGGGCGAACTGGTGATCCGAGCCCCACTGGACAGCACGCAGCACGTCCATGACGTCGTCGTGTCCGACGAGGGCGGTCCGCCCGGGGAAACGAAACGCGGCCTCCTGACCGTTCTCCCGCGTCAGCGTGTGCGTGAAGGCCGTCCTCTCGTCCGAGAGCCGATCAAGGATCGGCTTCCACAACTCGTAGTTGCGCTTGAGTGCTGCCGGCTTGCTCGGGTAGGCGGTGGGCTCCTCCCACTGCCCCGGAGTGCGGATCTCGACCAGGCGTGCGTTGAACATCTTGTTGGGGCTGGTCGGCTTCAGCCACGGCAGGTGCTGCGAGACGAGCGGCGGGATCTGGGCCGGGGTGATCTGGGCCTCTCCGTCGACGGGGCGGGCGTACTGCTCGAGCTGGGCGCGGAATGCCTCCTCGTCGCGGCAGATGGCCTCGAATGCCTGGTAGAGGTCGACCTCCTTGGTTCCCATGGTCTCCTCGCGACCGACGTAAAGACGCACGAGGTCTCGGTAGCCGGGGCGGAAACCGAACCAGCGTCCCATCTGCATGAGCGTGGAGGCATTGCCGGCTCGACGCCGGTAGTAGGTGACGGTCAGCCCCTCAACCGTGAAACCGCGGGCGAGTTTCTGGCCGCCGACGAGGATCTTCCAGATCGATCGCTTGTCGAAGTCGGCCTCGCCGGTCTCGATGTCCTTGTCCCCGTTGACAACGATAATGGGCTTGTCGTCACCGCCGATGCGCATGCTGGCAGCGCCGATGAAGGGAATCAGGTCGTCGAAGCTCTCCGGCACTGCCTGGCCCTCCGCACGGACGCGCGAGACCGGGGCAACGTCGGTGTCGAAGAGGTCTCGGAGACGCGCGTGTCCGGCGGGACCGGTGTAGCCGCTGTCGTACCAAAGACGGTTCATCAGGGCGAGGAGTTCCCGGTGGTCCGCAGTGCGCACCGACTCGTGGACGAGCATGGTGTGGTGCTGGAAGTACCGGTCGCCCAGGCCGTTCGCCTCGCGGTACAGCTTCACCGCAGCGGTCAGCACGAACATGTCCATGGCCTGCCGCAGGCAACTGCTGTCACCGTCGCCGTTCAGGACGATGTCCCGGACATGCGCCCTTTCGTTGGAGTTCGCAAAGGTGCGTTCCTCGGGCGACAGGTCGGAGTCGAGGTCGTGGAAGTCCTGGACACCCATGTATCCGACCGGACGGGGCAACGAAATGAGGAAATCCTTCGGAAAGATGTCCTCGGTGTCGCTCGGATCGATGAAGACGTTGGCGAAGGGCGTGGCCGTGTACCCGACGTACTGAGCGCGGGGCAGTATCCGCAACAGCTCGGAGATCTTCTCGTTGATGGCGGTACGTTCGGCGTCGGGCTTGCTGAGGTTGCTGGTGTTGACCGATGCCTCGTCGGACTCGTCATCAATGATCAGAACCGGGATCTCACCGAGCGGCGTCTTGATCTTGTTGAGGTCCTTGACCAGCTTGGCCAGCACGGTCTTGTTCTTCTTGACGACCATGAGCCGGGCGGAACTGCGGTGCAGGTTGCGCTCGTGGTACAGCGGGAGCGCTGGCTCCTGCTTCTCGAATTCAAGCGCGACGATGCCCTGGAGCAGGCTCTTGTAGTCGTTGTCGCGGGTGGTCATTCGAACGATGTCGAACCGGCCCCGGGTGGACGGCAGGGCTCCGTGAGCCAGGAACTTGCCCTGGGCCCAGGCGGGGTCGTCGGCGTAGTCGGACTCGTGATCCGGGGCGCCGCGCAATATGTTCTCCCGACCGACCAGTTCCATGTCCAGTCGACGCTGGGTCTGAGCGCGCAGCAGGTTCAGCGTGCCGCCGAGAACAATGACAAGCCGGTAACCGGCGTCCACGGCCTTGGCGATGACTCCGGTGAAGTTGGCCGTCTTGCCGGACTGGACGTAGCCGACGACCAGGCCCTTGGACTGGTAGGCGGCCTCGTCGGACGGGTCGGCGAGCATTTCCACCACGCGGTCGGATGCCTCGTTGAGCGCTGCCACTGCCGCTTCGCTCCAGCCCTTGGCCGCGAGCAGCCCGGCATAGCGCGGCCAGTACCACTCCCGGCCGGTCAGATACTGCGGCGTGTACCAGTCCCGATGCCTCTCGCGGATCACCACCGGACCGGCTTCCTTGGCCACCGGAATCAGGTCGTTGATCACCTTGCTGGTGTCGTCGTCCAGACCGAGCAACTTCAAGACTGTTGCGCGACGTTCGTCGGTTCGGGCTGAGGTTTCGGTCCAGCTCGGAGCAGCGGCGAAATCCCACTCGGTGAGCTGCTTGCGCCACAGCTCGAGAAGTTGGTCGCCGGGCCGCACAGTGAGCAGGACATCGTGGAAATCCGTGGCCGGGAGCTCGACTGGTGTGTCGAGTTCCTCTCCGTAGAAGTCCAGGGCTCGCTGCAACTGCTTGGGGCGTGAGCCGACCATTCCGGCCAGTGCGTCCCGGTGCAGAGCCAAGCGGACGGAGTCGTCGATCATGGGAGTCCTCGTCGGGGCCTGAATGGAAAGGGTCAGGGAAGGCGAAGCGTGGTCAGCGGTCGGGGCGGATGTGCTGCGGGCACGAGGCCTGTCAGGTCAACGCGGTAACGCACATCGCTGACCCGAGCGCGCAGCTCCGGGGACAGGGTGCCGAGCAAACCTTCGTCGATCTTCGGGAGTCGGGCGTCGACCGGCAGGACGAGAGGGGCGGAGCGCAGAGACCATCGCTCGTCGTCCGCCGCGCTCGGATCCCAACCGTAGCCGGCCAGGTGGGTGTCGAGGACCTTGAGTTGCCCCGGGGCATGCGCGCGCACCTGCTCGCGGACAGCCGCCACGCATTCGCCAAGTGTGCGGCCGGACGCGCCGCCGCGAGTCAGCTGGAGCGAAACCAGCCAGAGAGCACGCTTCGGCTTCGGAGTCAGCTGCCCGGCTCCGTGAACGACATGACGTCGTTGCTCGGAGGCGGTCGCCTTCACCTCGACGTCGTACTCCGCGAGCGCGAAGTCGTGCTCCTCGGCCTCACCACCGACCCAGGCGGCCACCGCCTCGCGCCAGCCGACACGGGGATCCAAGCCAAGGGCGTGCAGAACCGTCAGTTCGCCCGTGAGGCCGAGACGCCTCTCCGCCTCCAGGTGGCGTGGACGGTTCATCAGAGCAGTCCAGGCCCGAACCGTCTCGGCAAAGGCCTCGTCCAAGCCGTTGTGATGGTGGACGATGCGATCGGCGACCGCGCACAGCAGGTCGTGAAAGTCCCGCAGCAGCAGCGGCTCGGAGGTGCGGATACGAGCCATGCGACGACCCTCGACCGCGACCTGATCGATCAAGATCATCGGGAGGCCGGAGCGTGGGGGTTTCTGATGCGGACCGAGTTCAACCTGGAGCGCGACGTCGTGCGGTGTGACGACATAGTCGACCCGAGGCCTGGCGAGGCCGTTCATACGCACGGTGGTGGCCAGTCCCCGATCGAGGTAGTACTCGATGTCGGTCCAAGCCATGTCGGGACGGAACGACGCGGACGGGTCAGTCATTGTCGGCCAGCCGGTCCAGCTCGGAACGCGCGGCAGCGACCAGGATCGACTGCCACAACTGAAGATTGTCCTTCTCCCGCGGCCCACTGTGTGCCTTCTGAAACACTTGATTCAACATCAGGTACAACAGGGACTTGATCATCGGCGCATCGTTGATCCCACCTCTGCGACCGCCCAGGACGGCGGTCCGATAGGTGGAGTTGAGCAGGATGACATGGTTCTCCCGATCGAGATCGAAGAAGGCGCCACCATCCAACTTCTGCCAGCGTATCTCGATCGGATCCTCGTACTCCTGGACGGGCAACTCCTCCTTGATCACCTGTCGCACCTCCGGCGGGATGCCCTTGCCGGGCGGGATTACGGCTTCCCGGGTGGGACCGCTGCGTCGACGCGCCTCCCGATAGGCGCTCTGCGCGGCGGTCAGATAGTCGGTGAAGGGCATGCCGTTCACACCGCGGGCGTGCTCCAGGGCCACAGCGAACTCCGGGGAGGTTTCCACGCCGGACTTCTTCACCGTCAACCGGAACACATCGCCCCCTTCGAAGGGCAGGTCCACGGCGACTCGGGCGAGCGAGAGGTGCTGCTCGGCCTGGCGGAACTTGTTCCAGCCGCCGGCCTGGACAAGGCGGTCGTTCCGGTAGAAGTAGAAGCCCTGACGGTCCATGACCGATCCAACGGCCTTGTACTCGTCCAGGTTCGAACGCGGCGTCCAGATGTGCGCGTGAAGCGTGACATCCCCGAGGCCGGCGACGGGAGCGGTGAAGCGGCGGGGGTAGGTGGGATCTCCACTGATCGGATACCCGAAGGGATCCACCGGTTGCACACCGTAGTCGAGGTAGACCGTGCCCGTGCGCACGTCCTCGACCGCGATGGTGATGTTGAAGTCCTCGCGGGCCAGGAAGCGGTGCAGGTGGAGCCCCAGGTGCAGGCCCAGCTTGGCGATGATGCGGTTGAGGTAGCGGTCCGTCTGGCCCCCGCCGCCGTGCTTGGGGAAGTCCTTGACGCCGTCCCAGCGCACGACCGTGCCCTGCCAGGTGATCGGCCGGTCGTAGTACCGGTCGAGCAGGCCCTGGGCGTAATCGGCATCCACGATGTCACAGCGGTGATCGCTCCTGGCGCGTTCCATGACCCATCGACGCCCGGCGGGACGAGAACGCCGAGTCCGGCTGATCACCGTCACGCTGTCGGCCTGCGACAGGGAGGCGGACTTCAGACCGGTGCCGAACATGCCCAGGGCCCTTGTCCCGTAGTCGCGGCGGCCACCGACCGTCATGGCGACATCGAGCCCCGCCTCGTCCATTCCCCAACCGTCATCGACCACCAGGAGGCTGACGAGTTGGTCACCGTCCCGCAGGAAGTGGATCACGACGTCCTTGGCGCCTGCGTCGACCGAGTTGTCCACAAGGTCGGCGACGGCCACCTCGAAGTCGTATCCCTGGCTGCTCAGCGCCTCCCAGGAACGAGCGTCCGGCGGGAGGATCTTGCTACCCGTGGTCGGAACGTCGAAGTGCCAGTCGGTCATGGCCTGCCTAGAGCATCGGACGAGCCCAGGCCGGCACCTGCGACTCGGCGGTCATCCTGTCGACGGCGACCATAGTGAGTGGTGCCGACAAAGGTCGAGACAGCGGCCGGCCTGCGATGCGCACCGTGGGCCGGGCCGCCCGGGAAGGCTACAACGTCGTTGAGTCGACCTATTGGGAAACCACCCTGAAGCCCGTCAGGAGTTGTCCCGCGAAGACTGGTGTCCGCCCGATCGGGACTGCCCAACCGCGCGCCGCCTCTGCACAGCATCGCTGACGCGCGACGCCACTTCCTCCGGCGCCTCGTGCTCCCAGAAGCGCAGTACGGCCCAGCCTGCGGCGGCCAGGTGCTCGGATGTCTCCCGGTCCCGAGTGACGTTCCGCTCCAGCTTCGCGCGCCACCACTCTGCGTTCGACTTCGGCTGCGTTGCATGCTCGGGGCAGCCGTGCCAGAAGCACCCGTCCAGGAACACCACGACTTTCGACCCGCTGAACGCAATGTCCGAGGTCCGTCGCGGGAGCCCCGGAACCGGCACATGAACGCGGTACCGCAGACCACGCGCATGGAGAAGCCTGCGGACGGCCATTTCCTGGGTCGTGCCACGGGACGTCTGGCGGCTCATCCGGGCGGAGACTGCCGGTGAGGACGGCACAAGGGACATGGACACATTGTCCTCCTCCCCGCGGTCCCCGTGCGAGTTTCCGGCGTCGTTGGGCAAGCGTCTCAGAAATGCCTTGAGCTGCAGGTCTCCGCGCGGTGCACGTGGCCTCGTGACGTGTGGCGTCCACCCTCGTCCGAGCTTCGGAAACCCCTGCGCTGGCCAGGAGGTGGTGGACGAGACGATGGTGCAGCGCCTCTTCCGGCGACGTGGGCCGGAACCAACCCAACGGACGTGGACGGTCAGGCCCTCGACGATCCAGGTGGCGGCAGAAGGCACCTGGAGGCGGCAGACCAGGCCCCTGGTGGTCCCGGAGCCAGCCGGACAACGACTTCTGCGGGCCGTCCGCTGAACTGCACCCGGCAACGCGAAGAGGCCCGCCGGTCTGGACTCTCGTCCAAACCGACGGGCCTCTCAGCTTGTTGGGACGACAGGATTCGAACTGTGCCCCTTGACCCCCAGCGGTCGAGAATGAGTGCGCCTGGCCGCTCCCCCATCCGATTCGTTCAAGTATCGGATCATGCAGTTCGCCCTGAGTGGCTTTTCTTCGGGACCGCAGGACAGCCAGTCCGTGAGAGACCCGTGGGCGGCGGTGAGCTTCCTCACTGCCGCCCACGGTCTTGCTTCGATGCAAAAGGGTGTGGCTCCAGAGCGCCTTCGGCTGGCGCGTGACCGTCGTGTCCGCCGACAGTCCCGCTGGTACGGGCCTGGCGCTACGGCGCGGGCACTCAGGGAACCCAGGCGCTCGTGGGCATACAGCCGGCTGCCCGCGGCCTGATCGACCTCGCCCCGGGCGAAAAGTGTCTTCGCTTCCTCAACGGCTGCGGCTTCGCAGCCATTGGCGATCCGGGACTCCTCGACCGGGCACCGTACGGACCGCCTTCTGCTCACCTGTACCGGTAGCGGATCCGGCCGCGGGTGAGGTCGTACGGGCTCAGCTCCACGACCACCCGGTCATGCGGGAGGATCTTGATGTAGTTCTTGCGGATCTTCCCGCTGATGTGGGCGAGCACCATGTGCCCGTTCTGGAGCTCCACCCTGAAGGAGGCGTTGCGCAGGCACTCGACGACGGTGCCCTCCACTTCAACGGCCCCTGCTGTCTTCGTCATGCTCTCTCTCACTTCTCCGTCAGGTGACGGTGGGGTCGGTAGGAAAACGAATGCATGTCATGATCGAGCGCGGCGCCGACTTGCAACGGTCGTGCGCGATCAGCCCGTGGACTACGGCGAGTTGGCGCCCTGTCGCTGGATCGGCCGGTCACCGAGTCTGCTTCGAGCTTGGTACGGCTGCTCTCTGCGGCACGGCGGAGCGGCAGCGGCGGAGCGGCAGCGGCGGACAAGCCCCGGAATGCTGCCCGCACGCGGGGCACGGATGCCCTCGAACAGGGCGGTGGCCACCTCGACCGGCATCGTCTGCCCTCCGGCGGCAGCCTCGACTTCGCCGCAGATGATGAGGTCTCCCCCTGGACGGCACACACCGACACGACGTTCCACTGTCCCGCGCGACGCGGTATGCCCGCGAGCCGTGCGGCACCGTCGGCCGAGGAGCAGGGAGCGGCCGGGGTCAGAGTCTGAACATCTCGGCGTACGGCGCGGTGATGCGTTCCTGCCGTGATCCGAAGTCGACGAGTACCGCGATGTCACCGCCACCCTCGACACCGATGGCCCGGCCGAGGCCGTACCTGTCATGGCTGACCCGGTCGCCGACGGCGAAGTGCTTGCGCGGTGCCTCCACCCGGGGCTTGAAGGGACTGGTGGGCAGGGGGCGGCGGACTGCTTCAAACTTCGTCATTACCTCCAGTATGCGCCCGACAGTGCGGGCACCGGGCCTGCCCGACGCATACGAGTTCGGATTGGACCGGAATGCCGCGTACGCCGCCCAGTACGCTCCCCGTGCCCGTGCCCGTGGCACGGGCACGGGCACGGTGCACAGCCTTCGCGGGGGCCGCCGCCGTGAAGGCGGATGCCCCGCACTCCCAGGAGTCGCCCTCCTGCGGGAGCCGTCGACGCCGGCCGGGTACGGCGGACCTGCTCGACCGGCCCGCTCTCCGGACGCGTCGACGGTCCTGACCTCGGGCGCGACCGCCCCGGAGACACGACTCCCGCGGAACCGAAGCGAAATAATCCCCCACAGCGGCCCGCGACCTGTTAGAGTGGTCGTAGTTGCAGTAGTGGTTCCCATGAACTTTGTGTGCGCCTGCTGATGTATCGCAGGCGCATTTTTGTTTCCCGGCTCTTCCCGGGTGGGTGCTCATCGCGGTGACTCGGAGCCCGCGCTGTGCGTGCTTCGGACAGTCCCTTGAAGGAGATTTTTTATGGCTAATGGCACTGTGAAGTGGTTCAACGCGGAAAAGGGCTTCGGCTTCATCGAGCAGGAGGGTGGCGGCCCGGACGTCTTCGCCCACTACTCGAACATCAACGCCAACGGCTTCCGTGAGCTGCTCGAGGGCCAGAAGGTCGAGTTCGACGTCACGCAGGGCCAGAAGGGCCCGCAGGCCGAGAACATTCGTCCGCTCTAATTTTTTCTGCCACGGCACCCGCCAAGCAGCGAGGGGCCCGCACCGCGTACACGCCTGGTGCGGGCCCCTCGGCATCGCCTCCGGTGGCGCAGCCCCCCGGCCGTTCAGGCCCTCTGGCTCCGCCCTCGCGGCCATGCCCACCCGATACGCACAGCGACGTGTCCGGGTCGACTCCCTGCCGTGGCATCTCCCGGTTCGAGGTTCTTCGCTCCCGCCCTCCGCGGTGAGCACCGACCGTGAGTGACGTGTCCGACGGTTCTACCGTCCACGCTCCGCCTGTCACATCTTTGGCCCGTTCCCTTGCGGTCTCTGCCGGCGCCTCGCGCCACGGAGCCTCCTCGTGACGTGCCGTCCTGAGGAAGGTTTCCTATGAACCGCTCCAGTCGCTCCTCCCACCAGAGCGCCAACTCCCGCTCCTTCGCGGGTTCCCGCTCCTCCGGCAGCTCCTCCCGTAGCTCCTCCGGTAGCTCCTTCTACGGCGACCGGCCCGCCGCAGGCCGGCGTTCCTCCGGTCGGAGCACCCGCCAGACTGCCTCCGTCCAGGGCGAGTTCGCGGTGCCGGTGAGCACCACCGCGGCGCTGCCGGCCGTCGAGTCCTTCGACGAACTCGACATGCCGAAGGCCCTGCTGTCGGTGCTGACCCGCCAGGGCGTCACCGCGCCGTTCCCGATCCAGGCCGCGACGCTGCCGAACTCGCTGGCCGGACGCGACGTCCTCGGACGAGGCCGGACCGGCTCCGGCAAGACCATCGCGTTCGGCCTCGCCGTGCTGGCCCGCACTGCCGGACGCAAGGCCGAGCCGCGCCGCCCGATGGCCCTGGTGCTGGTCCCCACCCGCGAACTCGCCCAGCAGGTCACCGAGTCCCTCACCCCCTATGCCCACGCGGTGCGCCTGCGGATGGCGACCGTGGTGGGTGGGATGTCGATCGGACGCCAGGCACAGGCGCTCAACCGCGGGGCGGAGGTCGTGGTGGCCACCCCCGGCCGGCTCAAGGACCTGATCCAGCGCGGCGACTGCCGACTGGACGGGGTCGGCATCACGGTGCTCGACGAGGCCGACCAGATGGCCGACATGGGCTTCCTGCCGCAGGTGACCGAGATCCTCGACCAGGTCGCCGAGGGCTGCCAGACGATGCTGTTCTCCGCCACCCTGGACCGCAACGTCGACCGCCTGGTGCGGCGCTTCCTCAAGGACCCGGTCACGCACTCGGTGGACCCGTCCGCGGGAGCGGTCAGCACCATGGAGCACCACGTGCTGCATGTGCAGAACTTGGACAAGAGCGCCACGATCGCCCACATCGCGTCCCGTGACGGCGGAGTGATCATGTTCATCGACACCAAGCACGCCGCGGACCGTCTCGTGAGGGATCTGCTGGCGAACGGGGTGAAGGCCGCAGCCCTGCACGGCGGCAAGTCCCAGCCGCAGCGCACCCGCACCCTGGAGCAGTTCCGCACCGGCCAGGTCACGGCCCTGATCGCGACCAACGTCGCCGCCCGGGGCATCCACATCGACGGGCTCGACCTGGTCGTCAACCTGGACCCGCCGAACGACCACAAGGACTACCTCCACCGGGGCGGCCGCACCGCCCGGGCCGGCGAGTCCGGCACCGTCGTGACGCTGGTGCTGCCCAACCAGCGTCGCGAGATGGCCCGCATCATGGCGACGGCCGCCATCACCCCCGTCACCACCAGGGTCAGCGCCGGCGACGAGAACCTGGCCCGCATCACGGGGGCCCGCGTGCCCACCGGCATCCCCACCACGATCGCCGACCCCGTGGTCGAGCGGCCGCGCCGCAGCACCTCCCCGGGTCGCGGTCGCCGCGACCGCCCCGCCCACTCCGCCGGTGACATCCGGGCCGCCTCCGCCCGGGGCAACCAGGGCTCCTCCGGCCGCCGCCGGCCGCCCAGGCGCGCCACCCTCGCCGCGTAGCACTGCCGAGCAGCACTGCCGGGCCCGGTTCGCGGTGCACCGGGCCCGCGCAGTGAGGCAGCCGTCCTGGGCCCGACCCGGGACGGCTTCCGCGTCAGCGCACGACCGCCCACATCAGGCACCCGAGGCCCACAGACGTGCGGCCACCACCCCTGGCGCGTCGACGTCGCCGAGCACATCGGGGCGACGGAATGTGAACCTGCGGCCCGTTGACCCCCAGCATCCGTTTCGATCAGGTGTAAGCAGATCTCATCCACCTCCGGTCGCGCCCGATCCAGCACGATGACAGCGAGTCCGTGAGAGGCCAGCGAGCCGCGGTGAGGAGCCCCTCGCCGCGGCTGAAGATTCAGACGGTGGATGCAACGGCCCCAACCAGGCCGTCATCGCAGAGTTGAGCGATCTTCCACACACATCCATGCCCTGATCTCCCCGAAGGTTTGTCGCCAGAGCTCGTCCGAGGACTGTATGGACAAGTCCGGCTGCCTCGGGTTGTCTGCGGAACTGGAAACGGGAAACACCGGCATCTGCCTTGTCCGGGCGCTCTTGGCGACTGCAACCTTGTGTGCAGCAGCTTGGTTGCTCGGACCTGAAGGCAACGGAGGTGCGTGTGGTCCAGCAGCCGCATCAGTTCGGATGGGAACTCCGCCGACGGCGGATTGAATCCGGCCTGACCCTGACCCAACTCGCAGGACAGGTTCATTACAGCAAAGGTCAACTCAGCAAGGTGGAACGGGGCGCCAAGGCGCCCAGCCGTGAGCTGGTGCGCCTGTGCGATGCCGTGCTTGCGGCAGGGGGTGCGCTGACCTGCCTTGCCGAAGAACTCGTGACCAAGTCGGCAGTGAAACACCCCCCGGAGTCAGATCCCACGACTGAGCGGGCGGATTCGGGCAACGGCGGAGAGGAGGCGTGGTTGATGCAGTTATCAGCGGACGGTGGCAGCTGGTTCCGGCCCGTTGGGCGGCGGCAGGTGGTGACTGCGGGTGCTGCGTCCGTGCTGAGCATGAGGTTCGGCGCGCCGAAGCCCATGTCCGGAGAAGAAGGTGCGCAGTCGCTCGAAGTGTTCAGATCGGTGTTCGACCAGTATCGGACACTCGGTCAGAGGGTCGGTCCCGCATCGCTGATACCCGTGCTCATCGCCCAGACACATACCTTGCGGGAGCTGTCCGCTCAGGCTGACACCCGTACCTGTCAGGGGCTTCTGCGACTGGGCTCCCGGTACGCCGAGTACATCGGCTGGCTCCTGCAGGAGACCGGGAATGAAGGCGCGGCCCTGTGGTGGACGCAACAAGCCGTACACATGGCCTCGGTCGGCGGTGACCGGGATCTGGCCGCCTACGCGCTGGTGCGTCGGGCGTTGGTCGCGCTGTACCGGGAGGACGCCGAACAGGTCATCGGGCTCGCCCAGCAGGCGCAGGCCAGCAAGCTACCGCGGCGGATCCGCGGTCTCGCCGCACAACGGGAGGCACAAGGACATGCGATCGCCGGAGACTACGACGCCTGCATGCGCCGGATGGAACGAGCTCGCACGTTGTTGGCGCAGAGTGAGGCGGACTCCGAGACCCCCGTCATCGGCACGACCAACCTCGCCGACCCCGCCGCGATGATCAGCGGTTGGTGCCTGTACGACCTGGGGCGGCCTCGTGAAGCGGCAGAGGCTCTGGACCGGCAGCTGACCCTGGTGCCGGCCGGAGCGCTGCGCACTCGGGTGCGCTACGGCGTGCGCAGCGCGCTCTCCCATGCAGCGGCCGGCGACATCGACCAGGCCTGTGCTCTGGCGCACCAGCTCTTGGACGGCGCACTCACCGTCGGCTCCGCGACCATCACCTCTGACCTGCGTCGTCTCGAGCGTGTTCTGGCCCGCCACCCACGGAGTCCCGCTGTACGGGCCCTGCTGCCGGAACTCAGCACCTCCCTGTATCCCAGCACCTCCTGAAGAGAGGGACCCACGATGGCGGATGTGTTCGTCAACTACCGGACCGGGGACGGAGACAAGAGCGCGGTCCTGATCGAGAGAGAGCTGTCTCACCGTTTCGGCAAGGACACGGCCTTCCGCGCCTCCGCTTCCATCAAGCCCGGGAGGCGCTACCCCGAGGCTCTGTTGAGCGGCGTGCGGCGCAGTGCGGTTCTGCTCGCGGTCATCGGTCCCGAGTGGGCTCGGTGGCCGTCCCTGCACGAGGAGGGAGACTGGGTCCGTCGGGAGATCGTTGAGGCGTTCAGCTGTGGGATACCGGTCCTTCCGGTGCTGGAAGGCCGGACCACGGAACGACTTCGAGCCGCCGACCTGCCTGCCGAATTGGCCGAAATCGCTGAAATCCAGTCCACCAGGCTGGACTTGCACCAAGCAGAGTCAGACCTCATCCGCATCGGTGACGCGCTGGTCGAGCTTGTGCCGTCGCTGCTGGAGGCCGAGCGCTCCGCCGCCGGGGACGAGGCCGCGGGTGCAGTGCACAACACGATGGGTGAGGTGCACGGTACGGCGGTTCAGAGCCGCGACATCACTGGTGACGTCGGTACGGTCATCAAAGGCAGCCAGGGACCCGTACACACGGGCCGGGGGAACCTCTACCATCAGTCCCCGCACTTCTCCGGTGATGGAGCGACCTTTGTCGCGGGTGACAACCACGGCGGCATCGGCCACCGCTTCGGTGAGCCGCGCAGGCCCGAGGACGGCGGTCGGTGAGCGATCCGATCACCACCCACCTCCATGATGCACGGGGCCCCGTGCATGCGGGCAGCGGCCCCCAGATCAACTTCGTACTCAGGGACCGACAGGGACGCAACCCCCGTGCGGTCGCCGACGAGCAGATCCGCTGGCTCCATCAGCGGTTCGTACCCCCTCAAGGCTTCAGTAACGCGCTCGAGACGCTCAAGAGGGAGGGCATCGTCCTCCTGGACGGAGAGCCGGGCAGCGGCCGGAGCGCAGCGGCGCTCATGCTCCTCCGCGGGATGCAACGCCACACTGAAGCCACCTTCCAGGAAGTCGACACCCGAAGCGACGAACCCACCGGCGCGCCCCGACTCGACCCCGAGGCTGTGGGCGACCGTGCCCGCCTGCTCCTCGACCTGTCGGCCGTCGACGAACACCTGTGGCACGCCGTCCACGATGAGCTCCCCTCCTTCTGCAAGACCGTGAAGGACCGCGGTGCACACTTGGTGGTGGTGCTCCCGCACGACCCGGTGCAGCAGATCAGGACAGATCTCAATCCGTACAAGGCCGACATCTCCGCTCCGCACCGGCCGTATGTCCTGCAGCGCTATCTTCGGCAGGCCGGTATCCCAGTGGAGGAGACCGCCGGTACGCCGATGCCTGTCGTATCCGATCTCCTGGCCGCGGGCCGGCCGATGCGTGAGGTGGCGAGGCTTGCCGACTTCATCGTCCGCGCCCGTGACGCGGCCGGCGGTGAGGGCAGTTTCGCGGAGTGGTGCGACCAGGCCCGGGCGGCGGTGACGGACCGCCGGCGCGAGGTGGCGGATCTGGTCACGGAGTTGCGGAACGGGCCTCAGCGCGCACTGCTGATCACCGCTGCGATGATGCACGGTGCGCTGGCCGACGCGGTGCACCGCGGTGCGGCGCTGCTGCTGCACACGACCCGCTACCCGCAGGACGAGACCCCGGCCCTGGAGCACACCGACCTGGCGGAACGGCTCGCAGAGGTCCGCGCCGTTGCGGACCCGCACGGAAAGGTGCACTTCGATTCGCTCGGGTACGACGCGGCCGTCCGCATGCACTTCTGGGACCACATGCCCCAGCTCCGCCGCCCTCTGAGCACGTGGGTGGCCGCCGCCGTCGAGTTGTCGGACCTCCTACCGGAGGATCGTGATGCGCTGGCCCTGCGGTTCGCCGACCAGTGCCTGCGCAGTCACAGATACTTGGCCATGCTGGTGGCCCTCGTGACCCGGTGGACCGAGAACCTGGCGCCGGGCCGCCTTCGTCCAGCCGCCCTGATCCTTGAGCGGGGGCTGCAGCATCAGGAACACGGCAGGTACTTCAGGCAGCAGACCTACGACTGGTCGCGGACTAGCAACCTACCGGGCGGACTCGTCCAGATCCTGGTCGAGATATGCGGCAGCGTCCTGGCGGTGCGGTACCCGGACGAGGCCATGGTTCGTCTCCACCACCTGGCCCGGAGACAACCTCAGTCCAGGGCCGGAGAGCGCCTGATCGACCTCGTGCTGGGCGACCGTCGTCTGTATCGCCGTATGCTCGACCGGCTCGCTCAGAGCCCGGCCGGCTACCGGTGGCCGGCCGTTGATGCGGAACTGTTCCGGACGCTTGCCCGGCCTGCCCATCTCACCGACCACGGTCCCGGCGACCACTCGCTCCTCACCGAGCCCGGCATGCCCAGCCGCCTGGCCGATGGCTGGCGGCATGTCTTCGACCACCATCTCCGGCAGGGCACGGAGCGCCACCTCCCTGTGCAGGACTGGCTGTGTGCAGCCCGCGACGACGAAGGGCACCGTGCCCTTCTTCTCGACACCCTCATCACCGCCTGCGGCCAGAACCCGGTGCTCCACAGCCACCTGTACGTCACTGCCCGGGACTGGGCGCACCACCCCGGTGAGCTGCGAGCGTCCCGGGCGGTGGTCACCGACTGCGTCCTGCAAAAGATCGGTGCCGCCCAGGCCGCCCCGAAACCCGTGTGACGACGAACCGCCGCGACGAAGAATCCAAGGAGACGGGTCCATGAGTGCTGCTCGCAGTACGGCTACGGTCTTTCTCACCCTCATCGGCGAACTCGCCCTCGCCCTGCTGGCTCTGGTCATGCACTGGGCCGTCTGGATCTGGATGCCGCTGACCCTCCTACTCCTGCTCGTCTGCCTCCTGACTCTCGTGGCCGGGCGTCGCAGGACCAATCCCGTACCCGACGAGATGCTCCCGCACCTTCCCGTTGCCCCGGTTGAACGCCGCGAGCAACGCCTGACCCAGGTTGCGCTGCCAAGTGCCTGGCCCGACTACGACTTCCTGTTCTCCGCGACGGTGCGCTGGTGCCCTACCGGTTCCTCGGTGGACGAGCCGGTCATCAACCCCGCCGGATTGGCGGTCGAGGCGGTGCTGGCACGCGCCCGGGAGATCACCGAACAGCGCCCGCCCGTACGTGCCTCACTCGTCCAGCACGAGCTGAATGGCGTCCTGGGCCGGATGCGGCCGGACTCGACCGGCTTCCTTCAGGCCATGGCCGAGACCGTGACCCTTGTCCTGTCCGATCACGACCAGGAACGGCTGGACAAGCTCGCCGCGGTACGCAAGGACAAGGCGGTCTGGGAGCACGAGCGGAAGTATGAGCAGGACCGCCGCGAATACCTGGGCGACGATGTCCTCAAGGACACCGGAAGCGCCGTCGTCTGGTGGCTGTCCAAGAATGACGATCACGTGGAGAAAACGGTCAAGGACATCGGCCTGCTCGCCCAACTGTCCTCCGCTGCCCAGAACGAGGAGGTGCCTGAGCAGTTCCGCCACCTCGTGCCCCAGCCGGCGTACCCGCAGCCACTCTGGGCAACCGGCCTCAGCGGCAACGGCCACCGATCCACCGAGCCCCAGCAGAGCGACGAGCGCTCCGCGGCGGACTGCTTCGACGCCTTTCTCCTGACGATGGGGCTGCCCAAGGACGATCCGCAACGTTCCTTGCTCACCAGACAGATTGCCGAGGTCATCACCAGGAACGGCAGGTCGGATATTGCCGAGGAACTGACTCGGCGATTCGACGCCCCCTGCGTCCCGGACCTCGACGATTTTCCCAGTCACGCGGGCAGCGCCGACGAGGAACCCCACGCCTAGCCCATGCCCTGCCCATTGATCAACACTCTCGACCTGCCACCTCGGCCGTGGGCCGGGCACAGCGCCCCGCAGTCCACAGCCGTACGTTCCGCCCTCGCACTACGCAAAACCCACGATCTTCCAACCACGGTCAGGGCAGGCCCCGGGCACTCTGGGAGCAGACCCTGGAACCGTGACCCACATGTTCTGGAGGCCGAACCATGGGAACCGAACTGGCTGAACTGGCCAGCGCAGGAGCAGCGACACTCGTCGGGCTCATGATCTCTGACTCCTGGACCCAGGTGAAGGGAACGGTGGGCCGACTCTTCGCTCGCGGCCACACGGTCGACGCCACGCTCCAGGAACTGGAGACCAGCAGAACGGCACTCCTCTCCATCCGTGATACAAACGACGATCTGACAGCCACGGCGATCGAAACCATGTGGCGAGCCCGGCTGCACCGTCTGATGCTGAGCGACCCCTCGGTTACCACAGAACTCACCAGCCTGCTCCGATCGATCGATTCGCAGCCCAGCGGGGGAATTCACAACACCATCAGCGGAGGAATACAGAATGGCATTGTGATCCAAAGCGGAAACATCTCCGGATCCACCTTCCACGTGCCCACTCCCCCGCGAGGTGCCTCACCACGCACGAGCGGCCGTTGAGCTTCCGCTCCCAGGCTCGGAAACCACTGGAGAAGCCGCCAGCGTGTAGCACCTCGATGAACGCCTGCCCTCGCCGCGCAGTGCCGACCCGGAGGCGTCGGCGCGGTCCGACAGCCGCTCGACGATCTCATCCACCCACGCGTCCCGACCGGCTCCGCGGCCAGGGCTGGCTTGTCGGCAGTCACGTCCGTCCATTGCGGCCTGCCAAGACCCGAGGGCTACCCTCGGCCGGCCTATCGCGTCACGGACTTGCGTGATCGTTCAGGCATGCCCGCCTCGGGACCTTCTGGTCCCGCCGCGCGGGCGGCGCAGCTCCCCGGTCCGGGAGCGGAGCCAGGCGTGGGCGAAGGCGGGTTCGGTCGCCATGGTACGCACCATCTGGTTACGGACGGTGGCGCTGCGTCCGGCTTCGAGGAGTGCTCGTGCCTCGGTAAGCGCCGCGTGGACGGAGGCGCTGCGCCGGGGAGTGGCCGCCGTCTCGTCATGCCAGCGTGTTGCGGGGAAGCTGCGTGCGGTCTTCGGCTGCGCGTCGCCGAGGAGGTGCCAGACGGCGCCGTCGAGGGAGGCGTTGACGATGTTGCGGGCGGGCAGGTCACACGTCCACGGGTGGTTTTGCTGCCAGCGGTCGGTGTTTGGGCTGGACTTGTGCCGCCAGGTGACGCCTATGTACCGGAGCTTGTGACGGATCACCGGCCATGGTTCCCGCTGCTCGTGCGTCCAGGCGCGGAGCACAGTGTTCAGGGCAGTGAAGGTGCGGCCCTGCCACACGAGGTCGACGAGTGCGAGCGGGCGCCGGCGGCGGGCCAACGCGTAGGGAGTCAGTCCAGCCGCCGCCAGGTGTTCCCGGAGCCGGTGCAGCTGGTGTGGGGCCAGGTCGTGCGGATCCACGGAGAGGGACAGCGGGAGGCGGCCGAGGCGGTCCTGCCATGAGGTGTCCTGGAGCGCACCGGTGAGCAGATCGAAGACGCTGTCGGCGGAGCGGCCGACAAATCGCAGGTTGGCATTTTCGCAGCGGGCAAGGATTCTGGCGGAGCAGGCCGTCAGTTCCTCGAGATACCACAGGTCAGGTGCTGGAACGTCGTCGAGGAGCGTCCGAGGTGGTCTGGGCGTGCCAGGTCCCAACGGAACGGGCGAAGCAGCGTCGGCTGCGGCGGGACAGGTTCGGGCATGCTCACCAGTGCATCAGTTGACGGCGTGCGCATTCACCAGGTTTTCGTTCCGGCCGGCGAGTGAGCCGTGACCGGATGAACCCTGTTTCTGCGCGGCCGCTTCCGACCGGCAGACGACCCGATGACCACACCCCCGGACGCAGTGATCGAGCTACCCACGGCTCGCCTGCCCCGCCTCCTGGTCTCCGTCCGGCAGGACCTGATGGGCTTCATCACCGCGACCATCGCGCCGTCCTCGGATGAGGCGACGTCGATGCCGAGGATCTCGCGGTGGCCATCGGCGTTGACGCCGACCGCGACCAGAGCGTGGACGTTGACGATCCTCCCTCCCTCGCGGACCTTCTGGGTGAGCGCATCGAGCCAGACGAACGCGTACGGCCCCTGGTCCAGGGGCCGGTCGCGGAAGGCGACCACCTGCTCGTCCAGGTGCTTGGCCATCGCCGAGACCTGCGACTTGGACAGCTGGGTCACCCCCAGCGAAGCGGCCAGCTTCTCCACCCGGCGAGTGCTCACGCCCAGCAGATAGGCGGTGGCGACCACGCTGATCAGGGCCTGCTCGGCCCGGCGGCGCCGCTCCAGCAGCCAGGCCGGGAAGTAGGAACCGGTCTGCAGCTTGGGGATGGCCAGCTTGACCGTGCCCGCCCGGGTGTCCCACTCCCGGGGGCATTAGCCGTTGCGGGAGTTGACCCGCTCCTCGCTGACCTGGCCGTACTCGGCTCCGCACAGCTCGTCCACCTCGGCGGACATCATCGCCTGCGCAAACGACTTGACCATCGCCCTCAGCAGGTCGGGACTCGCCGAGGCGAGGTTCTCCTCCAGCAGCGCGGCGAACGGCACACTGTCGGGTGCGGTCATCGTGCTGATCTCCCCTTCGTGATCTCGACAATCCGAAGGATCAGCCGATGGCCGTCTCACATTCGGGCACCACGACCATCCCCAGGAGAAAACCCCCGGATCAGGTGGAACCCGTACACCACCTCCAAGGGCGCAACCCTGTCTCATCAACTGGTGTTCCCTCCCGGTGCGACAAAGATGACGGACGTGGCCTGGCGCGTCCGAGCGCTCGTCCAGCCTCTGCTGGACGGAGACCTTCTCGGATACGAGGCCCCAGACAGCGCGGACCGACAGGGGAGTCGATTGCACGCGGCACCGGAACCAGCTGGACTGGTGGGGCGCAGTCGCGGCGATGGATCCCTTCGGCCAAGGGCGTGCGCAGGAGCCCGCCCGTGTGCGGTGAGCGATGCCAGCGTGCTGTGCTCCGCGAACGACGACCACGCACCGTTCGCGTTCGACGGCAGACGTAGGCTGCTGTCAAACAAGGGGGGACGATGACTGAGGACCGCAAGACGACCGTGCCGGTGTGGACGTTGGCGACCGCTGACGTCCGAGTGACAGGCTTGACCGCGGGCGAGTCGATGACGGCTGAGCGGCTGGCTGAATTGCGCGGAGTACTGGCCGTCATGGCCGACAAGCCGATCGTCACTCTTGAGGTACATCCGCTCCCCGACAAGATCGATCGCGGCCATGGCATCCCGCTCGATGCCGCCAGTCCCCTGGCGCAGCACCTGTCACAGTTCATCACGCAATCGACGCGAACTTCCCTTACGGCGGCCAGGGCGACTACTTCCGGCGAGAATCTGTATCGCATGGTGGTGCCGGCGAAGGTCGCCGCCCAGTTCGGGCAGGGCATCGTTCGCCCGATGGCATCGAAGGCGGCGGCCGATGGCATTCACGGTGCACTCATGAACTCAACGAACATCGTCGCCCAAGCGACGTTCGTGCCGGTCGGAGGAGCAGCAGCTGCAGGCGCAGTCGGTGGGGCCGGTGCGACCGCCGGCATCGCAGCCGCCGGCGGGACGGCGCTCACCGTGGCTGCTCCGCTCGTGCTCATGGCCGTTGCGGTAGGGCTCAGCGCGCACGCCGACCACAAGCGCCAGCAGGCCATCGAACACATCACAGAACTGCTGGAGCAACTTCAGCAGGACAAACTGGACGACGAGCAGAGCGCACTCAACGGCTGCCGTGCCGCCATCGACAAGGCCACGGCCATCCTGCTCGACCAGGGCAAGCTCGGTGTCTCGCTGGGACTCGACTCAGCGGTGCAACACCATCGATACGGCGTTGGGCAAAGCCGACCTTCGCCTGGCCCGATGGCGGAGTGCGCTCACCAGGCTGCCAGACGGCGAGGCCGTCGAACTCGGCACGCTGACCAAGTCGTTCCCCGGCGTCGACGACCACGGAGGCGCCTTCCGCACCCACGTCGAACTCGCCTCCCTGGCTATTGCGTTGATGCGGCGGGTGGTCACCCTCCAGGCCGTCGAGCACGCCCAGAGCGACCCCGGCAATCCGTTCGAGAGCTTCACCCGCGCACTCAAGCGGGATCAGCAGCGCCTCGACGAAATGGAGTCGAACATCGCACGTGTCCTGCTACGCCTGTCAGCACTGGAGATCGCACGCCCGAACGGTTTGCGACCTGTCTTCACGACCGGCGAAGTTGACCGCCTCATGAGCGCGGCACACCGGATACACAAGCTGGGCGACGGCGTCACGGCCAACAACCGCACGACAGACGTGGCGATTGAGATTGCCCGCCACAAGGACGGCTCGGTAACTGTGTTCCCTGCACTGCCCGCGTAGGCACAAGCCGCGCACTCACCTGGTGGCAGTCCGTCGCCCAACGGCGGCCATCTCGCCGGGTTGTCCCGGAGAGGTCGGCTTCACTGTCGCCGACCCGGTCGCACTCGGCCAGGGATGCCTGTTTCGTCAGTCGGCCGTGAGACCGCTCGGCTCCTCCCCGCGGTACGGTATCCACCGGTAGCCGGGTTGGAACACTTCGTAGTCGGAGCTCAGGCCAAGTTCCGCATGCAGCGTGTCGCAGAGCACGAGCCCGTGGAGGCTGCCGTCGTTCAGTTCAGCCGACCACTCGTCTCTGAGCTCAGCGGGGTTCACGAGTGATTCCGGATCCCAGCCGACCTTGGCGGCTACGTAGCCACGGAACTGCGCCAGCAGTTCGTAGAACTGGTGTCCCAGCTCGGTCAACTCGGCTGCGGTGAGCTGGAATCTGGGGAGGCTACCGTCCAGGCCGCAATGCCAGCTGACTGCCACGGGCAGGATCGACAGCTCGGTGTATCCGCCCACCTTGGCCAGCATCGGTCGATGGAGAGGGATGCGGTGGGCACCAGCACGAAGCACCCATGGCTTCGGGTCGATGCGGGCGGCGGCCCGTGCCGCCTCGATGTCGTCGCCGAAGATCACCACTAGCCCGAAACAAATTGCCACGATTCGCCTCTCCCTCCAACCCCGCAGCCCTCACATAGCCTCAGCATGTTCGACGAGGATGCAATCCCGGACCTGGCACCCCCGCGGACCGGAGGCACCAGGTGTGAGCCGGTGATCGAGCGCCAGCGGTCCCGGGCGGACTCGACCAGCTTGAACAACATCGGGAGCGCCGCGGCGGGGCTGCCGGCGCCCCTGGTCACCCTGGTGCGGAGTTTCACCGTGGAGAAGCTCGACCCCATGGAATTTGTAGTCCACGAGTGGATTCAGTGCTCCGCGGAAGTCGTAGAACCCAGCAACTCCTCGCTCTCCGCGGTGAGCTTCGCAACCACCTTGCGCCACTTGGCGCCATAGGTCCGGGCGAATGCTCGATCGTCCGCTGGGCACGCGTTCGATCCTCGGCGTTGCAGATCTCCTGCATCGCCTTCGTCGCGCCCGCGGCCAGGCTCCGCAGCCTCCTGTTGTGACAAGTACTCAGGATCCGTTAAAGCGGCCTCAGCGCAAGGGCGCACTGCTGGGCGCTTGCGATCCGACAGCGCGCCAGGAGTGCTCCCGGAACTGATGGCATTCACCGGGACACGCCCGTCGTCCCGGTCCCGGTACTGCCACGATCGCTGCACGGATCCCGACAACGCGGACCACTCGTTCGAGCCCTTGGGAGATCCATGTTGCCCGACAGGGCCTGCGCTGACAGACAACCGATCACTGCGGACGGACACACGACCACCGACTGGTCTCCGTCGAACAAGCACGTCCTGCCCTCGAGGACACGATTCCGCAGATGTGTTTCCCAACGACCGCGGCAACGGCCGACTCCCTTAAGGGGGCCGACATCGATACCTGCCCCTCACCAGCGCGCGGTCTTTCTGAGCTCGGCCTGCTACCCGGCCATGCCGCTGACTCGAGCCGAGTGGCCGGAAGGCTCAGCGCAAGGCTGACAAGCACCATCGTCCGCGCCGGCCGCACGCGGCACTAGGCCGGCCGCGCCTGCTGCACAGGGCTGCCCCGGGCTCACTGCCGCCACACGCGCCTTGAACCGCTGGAGGAACACGTGACCGAGGTGAGGACCGAAAGCACCGAAGCGGAGGAGCAGGAGGAGGACTACGGGCTCACGCTGGGCTGGGACAGCGCGGAGAAGGCCATGCGCGGCGCCTCGGTGGCCGCGATCTCCGGGCGGCTCCCCGGCCTGATGCGCGACGCGTTCACTCTCGCCTGGCGGGTCGACCGCCGAGCGGTGATCGCGCTGCTGGTGTGCCAGGCGGCGACCGGTGCCCTGCAGGCGGCGGGGCTGCTGGCCACCACCCGGGCGATCGGTGTGCTGATCGGCTCGGGCACCATCACCTCCCGTCTGCACCAGGCCCTGCCCGCGCTGCTGGTGCTGGGTGGGTCGGGGACGGTGCGGGCGCTGCTGGGGGTGAGTGTAGCGGCGCTGTCGCGGCGAGTGGCGCCGCAGTTGTCGGCCGAGGCGGAGAGCATGCTGCTGGAGGCCACGTACTCGGCCGAGCTGGTGGCGTTCGAGCACCCGGGCTTCGGCGACCGGATGGATGCGGCCGAGCGCGGCGCCGTCGAGGCGTCGGATCTGGTGGTGGGGACGCAGGACCTGATGGCGTCGGCCGCATCGCTGGTCGCGGCGTCGCTGGTGGTCACGGTCCTGCACCCGCTGCTGCTGCCGCTGCTGGCGCTGGGCATCGTGCCGCGGTGGATCTCGCTGGTCCGCGGTCTGCACATCGAGTACACGTCCTACCAGGCCACCACCGCCGACCGGCGGATGATGGGCGCCCTGCGCTGGTACCTGACCGACCGCTACCCGGCGGACCAGATCCGTGCGGGCACGATGGCCAGGCACCTGATGGACCGCTACCTGCACCACGTCGGACGGGTCCGGGCGAGTGAGCGGGCGGCGGCCTGGCGGTCGGCGAGGGTCGCCGCTGTCGGCTCGGCGGTCTCCGGGGTGACCACGCTGCTGTTGTGGGCGGGTCTGGTCCTGTTGCTGGTCGACCACCGGATGTCGGTGGCCCGTGCGGGGGCGGCCGTGATCGCCCTGCAGAGCGTGAGCACCGCGCTGTGGGGGATGGTCGTGGCCGCGTCCCGGCTCTACCGCACCGGGGCGTACCTGGCGGACTGGCGGTCCTTCCTCGACGAGGTCGGCGGCTACCGCCTCGCCCGGGGTCACGCCGTCCCGGTCGACACGACGGTCTTCCGCGCCGAGGGCGCCTGCTTCACCTATCCGGAGGCCGACCGGCCGGCGCTGACCGGTGTCGACTTCGAGGTGCGGCGCGGGGAGATCGTCGGTCTGGTGGGCATGAACGGCTCCGGCAAGACCACGTTGTCCAAGCTGCTGTCCGGGCTGCTGCTCGCCGACGGAGGCCGCGTCACCTGGGACGGTGTCGACGTCCGGGATCTGGATCCGCAAGAGCTGTGGCAGCAGGTCTCCTACGTCCCCCAGCAGTACGCGCGGTTCCCGCTGACCCTGGAGGGCAATATCACCCTCGGCCAGCCCCATGACGGCGGGACCGACGCCGTCCTGGCAGCAGCCCAAGCGGCCGGCGCCGACGCGGTCATCGGGAAACTGAAGCAGGGCCTGCAGACCATGATGGCGCGGGCCTTCTGGGGCGGCACCGACCTGTCGGGAGGCGAGTGGCAGCGCGTCGCCCTG
>NZ_LIQR01000205.1 GCF_001418575.1 Peterkaempfera griseoplana | reverse complement strand
GCGGCCCGGAGACCAGCAGCGGCCGGCCGGTGGCCAGGGCGACGTTCACGGCGAGGACGGTGTTCTCGTCGAACACATAGACCTGCCCGTCGGATCCGCCGAGGCCGGCGTCCCCGTCCGCCGGCGGCGCCCCCGGCGCCACCTCGGGATCGAACTGCTTGGCGTACTCCATCGCGCCCCCGCTCCACCGATGATCCATCCGCTCCCCGTGTCCCCGCGGGCCCACGTCCGCAGCGAATGCTCACACCGCCGCGGCCCCCTCGACAACCCCGCCCCTCAGGAGTGCACCCTCACCTCCACCCGCCCGAGGTACCACACCGACACCGGCGCCCCCTGATGATGTATCAGGTCCAGCCTCCGCAGCCACCGCGCCCCCCGCAGCGGCTCCAGGTCCACCCGGGCCGGACCCGGCGCCAGCTCCGCGAAGACCACGTCGGAGGCGGCCAGCGCCGAGACGTCCCGCAGGCCGGTACACCCCCGCACCGCCAGGGTCCGCAGCGTCCGGCAGCCGGCCAGGTCGGGCAGCGCGGTCAGCCCCGGGTCGCCGCTGATCACCAGCGTACGCAGCCCCCTGAGCCGGGGCAGCAGCTCCGCCGCCCGGTCGATCGGGCCGTGGCAGTGCACCTCGGCGACATGCGGGAGCCGGGCCAGCGCCTCCAGCTCACGCCGGTCGTGCGCGGTGTGCGGGGCCGGGGCACGCGGTACCACGGCCGTACGCGCCGGCAGCCGGCGCACCGGGGAGTGCCCGGGCGCACCGGTGTCCGCCGGCCGCGCGGCCCGGTCCGCCGCCGACCCGGGGACCGGCGGCTGCGCCGGGACCAGCACCGAGGGCAGCAGGTCCCGTACGGCCGGTCCGCCCCGGGCCAGCAGCCGCAGGTCGGCCGGTTCCAGCGGGGCCAGCGCAAGCAGCGCCTTGCGCAGCCGGTCGGCCACCCGGTCGCCGCAGCCGTCCGCCGCCGCGACCGCCGCGGCGGACAGCAGCGCGCCCCCGTCCCCGGCGCGGTCGATCAGCGCCAGCAGAAAGGCATCCCGCTCCTCGGCGGGCAGCTCCGCCGCGACCAGCAGCACCAGCTCGGCGGCGTGCCGCCGCTCCGGCAGCCCGGTCAGCAGCTCCGCGGCCCCGGCCGCCCCCAGCCCGGCCAGCTCGGGCGCGGCCAGGCAGTCGCGCAGCGCGTCATGGGCGAAGGACACCACCCCCGGTCCGGGCTGCCACAGCACTCCGGACCGCTCCGCCAGCGCCTCCAGCAGCTCCTGGCCCTGCGGACGGCCGCCGCCGGCCGCCTCGGCGGCGGCCTCCCAGGCGACGTCACCGCTTTCGTCGCGCACCGCGGCGGCCGCCAGCCGCCCCGCGGCGGCCCGCAGCGCGCCGTCCCCGGACCGTGCCTGCCGGCGGCGGGCCTGCGGCTCCGCGGCCTCGCCCTCCCCGGGCAGCCAGACCGCGGCGACCGCCGCGTCCAGCAGCCGCCGCCGGCCGGGCGGCGGCTCGCCACCGGCGGCCCGGACCGCCGTCCAGACCCCCGCCGCGGAGGCGGGCCAGGCCATCAGATCGCGCAGCACCGGATCGCCCGCGAGCAGCCCGGCCAGCGCACGGGCCCCGCGCCCCGCACCCTCGGCGTCGCCCGGCGCGCCGCGCGCCGCCAGCCCCAGGAAGGCCCCGACGTCCTCGGTGGACCACGGCTCCAGACGTACCGGCGTCCAGTCGCCGTCCAGCCGCTGCCAGGGCAGCCCCACCCCGTCGCAGGCGACGGCGCACGGACTTTGCGGATACTCCGCGAGCAGCCTCAGCAGCCACTCCCAGACCGCCGCACGGCCCCCGGAGGGCAGCGCCTCAAGTCCGGCCAGGGTGATCAGCGCCCGACCGGAGCGCAGCCGGCGGGCGGTCCAGCCGGCGGGCTCCTCCGTACGCAGCCGCGGCGCCACCGCCTGGACCAGGTCGGCGACCGCGGGCATCCAGCCCGGACGCACCGTCAGCTCCAGCGGCACCTCACAGCCCCAGGGCCCCGACCCGGGCTCCTCCTCCAGGACGGCCCTCGCCAGCCAGGCCAGCTCCCTGCGCCGCCCGCTGCCGCGCGGCCCCAGCAGGGCTATCCGCCGCCCGAGGTCGGGCAGTTGCTCCCGCAGCAGCGCCGCCGCGCTGCCCGCGCCGACCGGGGCGGCCCGCCGGGGCACATCCACCGCCGGGCCCCCGTCGAAGGGCAGCGGCGCCTCCCGCAGCAGCTCCCGGAACCGCCGGGTGAAGGCGGCGTCGTCCGCGGCGAAGGCCGGCGGCAGATCGGCGGCGGAGTCCTCCGGCGGCAGCGGGGGAGGGGTGCGGTCCGCCGTGGACGCCACCAGCCGGCCGGCGACGGCCGAGACCACCGCCCGGTACTCGCTGCGCAGCCGGGGAGCCTGCATGGTCAACTGCGCCAGCCCGTCCAGCCGGTAGGCGGCGGGCAGGGCGTCCGCCCGCAGGGTGTCGGCCTCGGCGGCGACGGACGGCAGCCGCTGCGCCAGCGGCTCCCACAGCAGGGGGAGCACCGTCTGCGGGGTGACCCCGGTCCTGGCCCGGCCCAGCGTCCGGCGCTGCACGGCCACGGCCCACTCCCGTCCCACCCGCTCGTCGCCGAAGTACGCGGGTGAGCAGAGCGACAGCAGGACGTCCGCCGTGCGGGCGCCCCGCAGGCCGTCCTCCCCGGCGCCGTCCGGGCCGTCACCGACACGGGTGAACGCGCCGGGAGCCTGTCGCTCCAGCTCCTGCCTCAGGTCCAGCAGGAAGCGGGAGACCCATGCCTCACTGGTCTCGGCATGGCTGACGGCGTAGGTCGGCACGGTCCGCCCAACTCCTCTCGTGAGCCGCCGATCGGGAGGAGCAGGTTACCCATGGCCGGTGTGCGACAATCCTCCTCGGTGGCCATCGGACACCCCGTCACAAACGTACCTGTCGGAGCGTCAACTCTTGTCCAGCGAACCGCCCCCCGCCTCACCGTCCGGTTGTTCGACGGCAACAGCGGATGCGTGGGCCGGAGAGGCCGGCCGCACCATGTCCGAGGAGCGCCGCCCGGCCGCCGGACCCGGCGTCGCGGCCCTGCCGGGGATCGTCCTGCGCGACGCCGCACTGCACACCCACCCCGCGGGGCTGGGCCGCCGGCAGCAGAACCTGCTGACCGGTGTACTGCGCAACGTCCCCGTGGTGGGGGACGGCACGGCCGCGCCCTCCAGCCCGGTCGAGATCCAGGACGCCCTGAGCCGCTTCCGGCCCGCCGCGCCGGGCGAGCTGGAGAGCGCCGCCAACCACTTCCGGCCCCGGCTGCTGGAGGCCCTGGTCGGCGCGGAGGCGCGGCGTGCGGGCTACATCCGCGGGCTGCCGCCGGAGGTGCTGCCCCAGCTGCTCTCCGCGGCGGGCCGCGCCGCGGAGTGCCCGATCGTGCTGCGGGTGGTCTACGGGGCCACCCGTACGCTGCCGCTGCGGGCGCTCAGCTATGTGCTGCCCGCGGTCCAGATGGCCGAGCGCATCCGCCGCGCCACGCACCGCCCCGCGCACCTGGAGATCGTGCTGATGGGCGACATCGGCACCGCGGTCAACGAGCTGCCGCGGGACGAGGTGGAGGCGGAGCTGCTGCTGCTGGGCCGCAGCCTGGCCCGGATGCTGCCGCTGCTGGACGTGAAGGATGGTTTCGGCATCCTCACCGACCGCGGCGCGGACGCCGCAGCCCGGCTGGACGAGCTCGCCGGGCGGCTGGACGGCGACCGGCGTACCGAGGTGCTGCGACTGCTCGCCGGCCGGGGCGGCAGCCGCAGCGAGCGGCAGACGCTCCGCTACGCCGCCGCCCATGTGCTGCTGCACGACCGGGCAGCGATCACCCTGGTCCCGGCCTACGGAGGGCCCACGCCCCAGGACGCCGTGCGGATCGACCTCGGCGGCATCCAGGAACGGCACTTCCACCGGGTGCGCACCCTCTTCGCCGAGGGGACGGCCGACCCGGGGGAGCCGTCGGCACCGCTGGTCCTCACCCGCCACTCGGTGCCGCCCTACACCATGGCCAGGGGCGGTGACATCGCCCTGCGGGACTTCCTGGCGGGCACCGCCCCCGACGAGGCGCTGCTGCCCCCGGCCGTCCGGCACGACCTGCGCTATCTGCACCTGCAGCTCGGTGAGGAACGGCTGGGGGCCGTGGTCGGCCCGGAGGACCCGGGCCGATGACCCCCCCGCGGTCACCAGGGCGACGGCTTGTAGTCCTTGAGGAAGCAGCCGTACAGGTCCTCGCCCTGCTCGCCGCGGACGATGGGGTCGTAGACCCGGGCGGCGCCGTCCACCAGGTCCAGCGGGGCGTGGAAACCTTCGTCGGCCAGCCGGACCTTGTCGGGGTGGGGACGCTCGTCGGTGATCCACCCGGTGTCCACGCTGGTCATCAGGATGCCGTCGGTGAGCATCTCCTGGGCGCTGGTGCGGGTGAGCATGTTCAGCGCCGCCTTGGCCATGTTGGTGTGCGGATGCCCCGGCCCCTTGTAGCCCCGGCTGAACTGCCCCTCCATCGCCGAGACGTTCACCACGTAGGTGCGGCGCGCCGCAGAGGCGGCCAGCGCCGAACGCAGCCTGCTGACCAGGACGAACGGCGCGGTGACATTGCAGAGCTGGACCTCCAGCAGCTCCAGCGGGTCGACCTCGTGCACCCGCTGGCTCCAGCTGTTCTCCGCCGCCAGGTCCGGCACCAGGCCGCCGGCGTCCACCGCGGTGCCCGCCGCGATCCGCTCCGGTGAGGTGGAGCCGGTGGTCAGGGCGAGGGCGGTGATGGACTCCGGGGTCAGGGTGCCCTGCCCGGGCCGGCGCGGGCCGGGCAGCTCAGGGTGGCTGCCCGTACCGAAGCGGCCCAGCACGACCGACTCGGGGAGTTCCCCGGCGGGCAGCGGTGCCGACTCGGCCGCGATCAGCTCCTGGTAGGCCTGCGGCGAGCGCCGCACGGTCTGGGCGGCGTTGTTGATCAGTATGTCCAGCGGCCCCTGGGCGGCCACCGAGTCGGCCAGCGCGACCACCTGCGAGGGGTCGCGCAGGTCGATGCCGACGATCCGCAGCCGGTGCAGCCACTCCGCACTGTCAGGCATCGCCGTGAAGCGGCGGATGGCGTCACTGGGGAAGCGGGTGGTGATGGTGGTGTGGGCGCCGTCCCGCAGCAGCCGCAGCGCGATGTACATACCGATCTTGGCCCGGCCGCCGGTGAGCAGCGCACGCCGCCCGGTGAGGTCGGTGCGGGCGTCCCGGCGGCTGCGGTTCTCCGCGGCGCACGGCGGGCACAGCTGGTGGTAGAAGGCGTCCACCTCGACATAGCGGGTCTTGCAGATGTAGCAGGACCGGGGCCGCTGCAGAATGCCGGCGATCTCGCCCGCGGTGGTGGCGGTGAGCAGCAGACCCTGGGTCTCGTCGTCGATCCGCCCAGGGGCGCCGG
This sequence comes from Peterkaempfera griseoplana, assembly GCF_001418575.1. Lineage (GTDB taxonomy): Bacteria > Actinomycetota > Actinomycetes > Streptomycetales > Streptomycetaceae > Peterkaempfera > Peterkaempfera griseoplana. The sequence goes on along the minus strand of NZ_LIQR01000205.1, from coordinate 9,052 downwards.
TGGCGGTCGCGGCGGTCACCGCCCGGTCGTTGGCGGTCTTGGAGGCGCGGCGCTCCTGGCGGCGGCGCTGCTTCACCGTGCGGTAGATGCCCGCGGTGGCCTTGCGTATGGCGATCGCGTCGGGGTGGTCCAGCGGCAGGTCGTCCAGTTCGGCCAGCACGTCCAGGCAGACCGCCATCCGCGCGGGGTCGATGCCCGTGCGCTCCTTCGGCGGCGCCGCCGCCTCCCCGGTCTCCATGCTCGCCGTCATCGCCGCTGCCGCTTCCTTGGTCGTCCCGGACCGCCGGTCCCGGCGGCGTTCTCCGGGAACTCTACGTACGGGTGCGCCGGGTCCCCAAACCTGCGCGCTCGCGGGGGTGCGTCCCTGCGGCCGGAGCCGGGCCCGAGCACGGCCGACGGCCGTCCTCCGGTGACGTGCGTCACTCGCCGGCGGCGGTCAACGAGGCACGGTAGTGGAGCGACCCGGGGTTGCATACATATGCGTTCCGGGGCGAAACGGACATTCGTCTCAGCGGTCGCCCTCCCGCCTGGACCCCGGCCGCGGACGGCCGCCGACGCGGCTGCCGGAGAGGCGATCTGACGAACCGTCGGCCTGCTCGCGGAGCGCCACGACGCCGGCCCTGCATCCGGGTCCGGCCGCCGCAAGACCCCCGCTCTGCTACGAGCAGCCGTAGTAACCAACGCCCTTTGCCCAGGCCGGGGGCGCTTCACACAATGACCGGGCCCATCCGACGCACCACCGAATGAGGTCCCCCATGACGAAGCACCGCAGGAGCCTCTCCCGCCGCCGCAAGATAACCGTGACCCTCGTCGCCGCGGTAGCGGTGGGCACTCCCACGGCCGCCTTCGCCTCCGACGGCTGGCACCCCGGCGCGGCCGGGGCACGGCACTGGCGGGGCGGGTCCTCGCAGTGGTGGAGCGGCCACCAGCACGGCACCCGGCCCACCACCGCCCCCAGCACTCCGGCGTCCAGCCCCTCGGACACCGCCACCGCCGCGCCCTCGGCCACCGCCGCGCCCAGCGGCCCAGCCGCGACCGTCGTCACCCTGGTCAACGCCGAGCGTAAGAAGGCCGGCTGCGGCCCCCTGACCGTGAACGCCAAGCTCACCAGCGCCGCCCAGGCGCACAGCGAGGACATGGCCGCGCACAAGAACATGTCCCACACCGGCTCGGACGGTTCCTCCCCCGGCGACCGCATCTCCAAGGCCGGCTACTCCTGGTCCTCCTACGGGGAGAACGTCGCCTACGGCTACAGCACGCCCGACAGCGTGATGGCGGCCTGGATGTCCAGCCCCGGGCACAAGGCCAACATCCTGGACTGCTCCTTCAAGGAGATCGGCGTCGGCCTGGCGGAGCCGGGCGACTACTGGACCCAGGACTTCGGCGCCGCCCGCTGATCCGCACGGCCGTTGTCAGTGGCGTGTGCCAGCCTTCCGCTGTCGCGATCTTGTGACAGGAATACACGTGCGAACCCGCGTGTCCTGGGCAATAGTCGTTGGCAGGGAAGTCCGTCACACCCTTCCGACTCGGAGAGTTGGCCACGCCATGACCGTGCTGTACGCCGGCGCCGCCCGCCACCGGGCGAAGCCCGGCTCCGCCCTTCCCGCCGGCGCCCAGGACGTGCTGGCGGTCGTCGCCGACCCCTCGCGGCCGGTCCACCTGGTGGTCACCACCGGGCGCACCGCCCGCCGCAGCTTTGTCTCCTGGCAGCCCTGGGACTCCAGTACCGGCACCGGAAACTGCTACACGGCGCTGCCGGCCGCGGTCTGTGAGGCCCTGCTGGAGGCGGGACTGATAGCGCCCGGCCCGGTGCTCCAGGACCCGTCCCGGCAGGTACGGGCCGTCGGACTCACCGAGGCCGGCCGTCGCTGCCAGGCCCGCCCCCACGCCTACGCCGCCTGATCCGGTCGGCCCCCTCCCGGCCCGGCCGCGGAGGGGGCCGACCGGAGTGCGTGCCCGGCGGTCCCGCGGGGAGCGGCCGCTCCCCGGCCGCCTTGCCTCGACGCCCGACCGGGGACATGATCGAAGCGGGCTGTCCGTCCGGCTCGACGCCAGGCGCGCGAAGGAGGTGCAGCTGTGAGTGAGAACACGATGGGTGACGAGGTCTACCAGCCGCAGGGCGACGAGGTCACCGACGACTCGGGCCCGTTGGAGCCCGAGGACACCCTGGTCAACCGGGGGGTGCCGCAGGTTCTGGACGAGGGCTACTCACCCCCGGAGCGGCCGTTCGCCGTCAACGACTGGGGCACCACCGCCGAGGAGCAGAACCGCGGCGAGGGGCTCGACCGCCGTCTCGCCCGAGAGCTCCCGGACCAGGTGGACGGCGACGGCGACGGCCTCGGCGACGCGGTGGGAACCGACGGCGAACTGCTCGACGAGGAGGTCGGCGACCGCCGGGCCGGGCGACTGGTGGCCCTGGACGAGGGCGCCCACCCGGACACCGAGTCCGAACTCTTCGCCAGCGACGTCGGCATCGACGGCGCGGCCGCCTCGGCCGAGGAGGCCGCGGTCCACATCGTCCCCGACGGCGACTGAGGAACCCCCGCCGGTCCCGGGCGCCCAGCGGGCCGTGCACCCTCCCACGGGCCGCGGCGCGCCCGGCCGCGCGCCCTCACCCGGCGCCGTCCCGGGCCGCGGGCGGTCGTCCCCCGGGCGCGACGCTCCGAGCGCGGCGCCGGGCCTGCGCCGGCCCCGGTACAGGTGGGGCCACCCTGAGTCACAGCTGCCGGTCGTCGCCGGGCGGTGCGCCGCCCGGGGCGGCCCCGTCGGCGTTCCCGGCGGTGCGGGACCCCTCGGCGTCCAGCGGGAGCGGGTCGGCCGCGCCTGACCGCCGGGCCACCCGGCGCAACTGGGCGTCGAAGACCGCGGGGGCGTCGGGGGTCAGCGTCCGCAGGGCCACCATGGCGGTGATGATCACATCGCACAGTTCGGCCTGCACATCCTCCCAGGTGTGCGTACGGCCCTTGCGCGGATTGTGGCCCAGAGCGCCGATCACCGCCTCCGTGACCTCTCCCACCTCCTCCGACAGCTTCATCATGCGCAGTAGCCGCCCGGTCTCGGGCGCGACACTGCTCGCGCCGTCCAGCCAGGCGAGCAGCCGCTCGACGGTCTGCCAGGCGTCCTGTTCCATGCGGGGTGCGCTCCTTCGGGGTGCCGGGCCGACTAGTAGTTGAGGGTGCGTCAGGGAAAGACGAGATACCGGTCCAGCAGGACGGCGGCCTCCGAGAGGACCTGAGGGTCGCCCTCCGGCCGGTCCCGGAAAGCCAGGTTCAGTAGGTGGCCCACCAGCACCACGGCCATCAGCGTGCGCCGCCGCGCCTCGGGGGTGTCCGGGGCGCCGTAGTGCCCCACCAGCAGGGCATGGACGGTGTCCGCCACATCCTGGTCGTTGGCATCGCTCTCGGACTGGAGCATGGGAATCCGCGGCCCGCCCCACCAGATCCGGCGGAAGCCGGGCTCGCTGCGGAAGAAGTCCGCGTACGCCTCGATCAGCAACCGGTGGAGGTCCTCCGGCCGTTCGGGCAGCGGGCCGGCGGCAGTGTCCTGCGAGATCTCCACGAAGCGCCGCAGCCAGTCCCGGACCAGAGAGGCGACGATGGCCTCCTTGTCGGGGAAGAAGCGATAGAGCACTCCGACGGAGACACCTGCCTCGGCGGCGATCAGCCGGGTGCCGATCTCGTCGTAGGGGTGTTCCTCCAGCAGGCGCCCGGTGGCGGCCAGGATGCGGGCGACCTTCTCGCGGCTGCGCTGCTGCTGGGGCCTGCGTGCGCCCGTGCGGGGATCCGGGGGCTGCTGGACCTCGGGCACGGACCCTCCTCGGGGTGTCTTGACAGGCCTCAAAATGCGAACCAGAGTCTAGTTCATGTTTCTGACGGGGGATGCACGACGTGCCCGGCCGCCGCTCGGGTCCGCGTTCCGGCTGGTCTGGGCCTCGGCGACGCTGTCCGGCTTCGGCGACGGCATGCGCTTTGTCGCTCTGCCGCTGCTCGCCTCCGGGATCTCCGGCGATCCGCGCGACATCGCGCTGGTCTTCCTGGCGGAGCAGGCGCCCTGGCTGCTGCTGGCGGTACCCGCGGGGGCCGTCGCCGACCGGGTGGACAGGCGGCGGCTGCTGTGGACGGTGGACGCCGTGCGCGCCCTGGTGGCCGCCCTGCCGGCCTTGCTGGTGGTGCTGGACTCGCCGTCGATCCCGCTGCTGGCGGCCACCGGCTTCCTGCTGGGAGCGGGCGAGGTGCTGCACAGCGGAGCCTGGGCCGCGCTGGTGCCCGCTCTGGTCGGCCCGGAGGACCGGCCCCGGGCGAACGCCGCGGTCCAGGCGGGGATGCTCATCGGTGACACGCTGGTGGGCACGCCTCTGGGAGCGCTGGTGTTCGCGGTGGCGGCGGCCGGGCCGTTCGTGGTCGACGCCGTCTCCTTCACCGCCGCGGCCCTGCTGATGGCCCTGGTACCGGGGGACTTCCGGCCCCGGGCGGACGGAACGGGCGCACTCGCCGGCAGCCCGGTCCCGGCCGGTGCGGCAACCTTCCGGCGCCACGCCGTCGAAGGGGTGCGCCGGCTGTGGCACCAACCGCTGCTGCGGCGGCTCTGCCTGATCGCGGGGGTCTCCAATCTGGTGCTGTCGGGGCTGATCGCGGTCCTGGTGCTGTTCGCCCGTGACCGTCTGGGCCTCGGCGGCCCCGGCTACGGCCTGCTGGTCGCGTCCTTCGCCGTCGGAGGGCTCGTCGGAGCGGGCCTTGCCCCCCGGCTGGCCGCCGGGATCGGCCCCGGTCGTCTGCTGAGGCTCATCATGCCCGTGGCGGCAGTCCTGGTGGGGGCTGTCGGCATGGCCTCCTCCGGCGTCGTCGCCGGATGTCTCATCGCGGCCTATGGCGCGGCGTCCACGGTCTGGGGCATCACCTCGGTCTCGGTACGCCAGTCACTGGTGCCGCCCGAACTGCTGGGCCGGGTCGGGACGGCGTACCAGACGGTGTCGCTGGGTGCCGGCGCGGTCGGGGCGGCTGCGGCCGGGGAAGTGGGGCACACCCTGGGGCTGCGTGCCCCTTTTCTGCTCGGCGCCGTGCTGCTGCTCGCCGCCGGGGGTGCGGCGCTGGGCATCCCCGCCGGACTCCGCCCCGTGGCACAGGCCGGGGCAATGGGGTGAACTCTCCAGGACCGCCGTACTGGCAGCCGAGTTGACTGCCTATCATAAAGCGCATGCCCACGCCCGAGCTGATCCGCATCGTCGCCCGCTCCTCGCCGATGGCGCTGGCCCAGGTCGAGCGGGTGCGCTCCGAGCTGGCAGCGCTGCACCCCGGGATCCGTACCGAGGTGGTGCCCGTCACCACCGCAGGTGACCGCTGGCCGGGCGCGCTCTCCGCTCTCGGCGGCAAGGGCGCCTTCACCAAGGAGGTCGACGCCGCGCTGCTGGCCGGCGAGGCCGACCTCGCCGTGCACTGCGTCAAGGACGTGCCCGCCGACCGTCCGCTGCCCGCCGGTACGGTCTTCGCCGCCTTCCTCAAGCGTGACGACGTACGCGACGCCCTGGTCCACCCGGGTGGGCTGACCCTGGACGAGCTCCCCGACGGCACCCGGATCGGCACCTCGTCGGTGCGCCGGGTCGCCCAGCTCGCGGTCTCCCACCCCGGTCTGGTGTGCGTGCCGATGCGGGGCAACGCCAACCGCCGCCTGGAGAAGCTGGACGCGGGGGAGGCGGACGCCCTGCTGCTCGCGGTCGCCGGACTGCGCCGGATCGGCCGGGCGGACCGGATCGGCGAGATCCTTTCGGTGGAGTCCATGTGCCCGCCCGTGGGTGCGGGCATCCTGGCCCTGCAGTGCCGCGAGGACGACACCGACACCATCGGGACGGTGGCCGCCCTCGGGGATCCCGCCGCCTGGCGGGAGACCACCGCCGAGCGGATGCTGCTGCATGTGCTGCAGGGCCACTGCAACTCCCCGATCGCCGGGCTGGCCAGGGCCGAGCGGGACGGCCGGCTCTCCCTGCGGGCGCGGGTCTTCAGCCCGGACGGCAAGACCGTGCTGGACGCCCATGAGTGGGCCGGTCCGCTGGACCCCGCGACCCTGGGCACCTCGGTGGCGGTGGCCCTGCTCCGCCAGGGTGCGCGGGAAGTGATCGACTCCATTCCGCACTGAGCGTCACCGGCGCCCTTCGCACCCGCAGCGGCGCCGCCGCACCAGTGACCGGCGACGTGTCACGTAGCGTGATGGCGGTAACCCGCCGTCACAGAGGAGCCCTGGGTGCAGACCGCAATCGCCGTGCTGTTCGCGCTGCTCGCCGCGGTCAGCAATGCGCTGGCCACGGTGTTCCAGCGGTACGCCGCCCGCTCGGTGCCGCTCTCCCGGGGCTTCCGGCCGTCACTCATCGTCGAACTGCTGCACCGACCGGTGTGGCTGGGCGGCTTCGCCGCGGTGATCGCCGCGGCCTGCTTCCAGGCGCTGGCGCTGCTCAACGGTGAACTCTCCCTGGTGCAGCCGCTCTTTGTGCTGGAGCTGCCGTTCGCGCTGCTGATCGGCGGGATGGTGCTGGGGCGGCGGATGCGCGGCTGGGGCTGGGGCGCGGTGGCCTGCATCGTGGTCGGCCTCGGGGTGGCGCTGTGGGCGGCCTCCCCGACCCCGGGTGTGCAGCGGCCCGATCTGGGCATCTGGGTCCTGGTGCTGCTGAGCTCCGTGGCCGCCGTCGCGATCCTGGTGGGCGTGGCCCTGCGCCGCCCGGCCGGGGCGGTGCGGGCGGCCTGCTTCGGGGCCGCCTCGGCGGTGGGTTATGCGCTGACAGCTGCCCTGATGAAGGACGCCACCCATGTGTGGTCGGACTACGGTCCGGCGGGCTTCTTCACGGCCTGGCAGACCTACTGCTTCGCGGCAGCCGGGGTGGGTGCCCTGTTCCTGCTGGAGAACGCGATGCAGTCCGGCCCGCTGGTCGCCTCCCAGCCCGCGCTGACGCTGGGTGACGCCCTGGTCAGCCTGTCGCTGGGGGTCACCCTCTTCCAGGAGCAGGTGCGGACCGGCTGGTGGCTGGTGCCGGAGGTACTGGGTGCCGCGCTGATTCTGCTGGGCGCGGTGGGGCTGGCGCGGGTGCCGCTCACCTCGACGCTGGTGGGCTCCGGCGAGGGCGCGGGCGAGCGCCCGGGCGGGGACGGCGAGCCGGGTGGCGACGAGCAGTCGAGCGGTGACCTGCCCGGCAGCGACGACTGAGCGGGCGCCGCTGCCCCCGCCGGACGCTGCCTGGTCGTCCGCCGGCTGTCGCTTGACGGCTGTCGTCCGCCGAGGGGTTGCGGGTCTCCCGTGTGCCCGAGGCGGGCCCCGGTCCGTACGGTCCGGGCCCGAGCCGACTCCTCGAGGGCTGCGGGTCGTACGCCACGGGGCCCGCCCCCGAAGCCCCGCGGAGCGGGGCCCCGGCGGCAGGCCCGGGACGTGGGTCAGCGGCCCACGAGCCAGCGGGCCAGGGCCCGCCAGCGTGACCGCCGTACGGTCCGGGCCGGAAGGGGCACCGGATAACGGGCCCTCGCCGTCGCACCCTCAGTGTCCGCCGGTGTCCGCTGCCTGCCGATGCCCAGCCGGCCGGAGGGCTCCTCGGCGGGCTCCGGCCGCCGGGGGGCGAACTCCGCGGGCAGCGCCTCCAGATGGCGGGCCCAGATGGACGACCGCCAGCCGAGCTCCTCCTCGGGCACCGCGAGCCGCAGGTCGGGCAGGCGGATCAGCAGGGTGTCCACGGCGGCGTCGGTGATCGCCCGCCCGATGTCGCCCCCGGGGCACATGTGCGCCCCGCCGCTGAACGCCAGATGCGAACGGTTGCCGCGCACCGGCGCATGGACGTCGGGCCGCACCGAGGTGTCGGTGTTGGCCGCGGCCAGGCCCAGCAGCACCATGTCACCGGCCCGGATCAGGCGTCCGTCGAGCTCGGTGTCGGCCGTGGCCCAGCCGCCCGGGCAGGCGGTCAGCGGGGGCTCGTTCCACAGCACCTGCTCCACGGCGTCGGCCACCGTCATCCGGACACCGGCGAGGGAGGCCCGGAAGCGCCGGTCGGTGAGGACCACCCGCAGGGTGTTGGCGATCAGATTGGTGGTGGTCTCGTTGGCCGCGATCAGTACCAGCCGCAGATGGTTCTGCACCTCCTCGTCGGTGAGCCGGGAGGGATGGGCGATCAGCCAGGAGGTGAAGTCCTCACCGGGAGTGACCTTTTTGCGCTGCACCAGCTGCCGCAGGGTCTCCAGGATGTGCTCGTTGGCCGCGGCGGCCCGTTCGGTGCCGGTCATCAGATCGGCGCTGGCCGTCACCAGCCGCGGACCGGCCTCCTCGGGCAGGCCCAGCAGATGGGTCAGCACCAGCATCGGCACATGCTGGGCGTACTGGGTGAGCAGTTCGGCGCGGCCCTCGGCGACGAAGCCGTCGATCAGCCGGTTGGCGATGCGATGGATCTGCCGGCGGATGCCCCGGCGGTCGAAGCGGTTCAGGCTGTCGGTGACCGCCCCGCGCAGCCGCTGGTGTTCCGCGCCGTCGGCGGAGAGGCAGTCGGGACGCCAGCTGACCATCGGCAGCAGCGGGGAGTCCGGGGGGACCCGGCCCTCCAGCAGGTCGCGCCAGATCCGCGAGTCCCGGGAGAACCGCTTGGGCGCACGGGTGACCTCAAGGTTCTCCCGGTAGCCGAGCACCAGCCAGGCGGGCACATCGCCGTCCAGCAGTACCGGGGCGACGGACCCGTGCCGTTTGCGCAGCTCCTCGTAGAGCCCGATCGGGTCGGCCTCGGCGGCCGGGCCGTAGAACCGCACCCGTCCGCCGGTCGCGGCGTCCTCGGGGCCCTGGTCCGGGGCGTGGGCGGGGCAGCCCGGTGGCGGGGTGGTCGCGCTCTGCGCGTGGTCGGGGTGTGGGGCGGTCACTGCGGCTCCCGGGTCGCGGTCGCGGAGAGGGTGTACAGATAGCGCATCAGCGTCAGCAGGACGTCCCTGCTGGAGGTACGGAGCCGGGCGTCGCAGTCGACCATCGGGACCGAGTCGTCGAGGTCCAGTGCCGAACGCAGCTGTGCCACGGGATGTGACGGTGCGTCAGGGAAGGCGTTGAC
>NZ_LIQR01000204.1 GCF_001418575.1 Peterkaempfera griseoplana | reverse complement strand
GGCGGCCACCGCCATCGAGGCCGCGGTGAGCAGCCGTCCGGTCCTGCCTGTCCGGCGGTGCGAGACCGGTGGCGGTACCGCGTGCTGGGGCGGCAGTTCGGCCCGCGGCGGCGAGGCCCCGTGACCGGCCGGGCGGGGGGACCCCGGGCCCGGGGGCGCGGGCGGTCCGGGCGAGGGCGCCGTCCGGGTGGCGAGGCCCGCCCTCGGGACCTCCTCCGCGGCCGCCGCGGTCTCCGGCAGCTCCTCGAACGGTGTGTGCCGCAGCAGTCCGGGCAGCGGGGCGAGCTGGACCAGCTCCTCCCGGCAGCGCGGGCAGCCGGCGAGATGCCGTTCGAGCGCCGTGCGCTCCCCGCCGTCGAGCGCTCCGAGCAGATAGGCGCCCAGAGACACGCTCTCCTCGCACGTCATGGTGCTGTCACCCCTCGTTCCTCCAGCACGTTCCGCAGTGCCCGCAGTGCGTAGTAGCAGCGCGACTTGACCGTCCCCGCAGGTATGCCCAGCTGCTGCGCGGCCTCCGCCACCGTACGCCGCAGGTAGTACACCTGGACCAGGACCGCGCGGTGGTCCGGTCGCAGTCCGCGCAGCGCCTCCGCCATCTGCCAGCTCTCCAGCATCCGGTCCAGCTCGTCCTCGCCGCGTCCGGGCGGCTCCTCCTCGCCCAGCGGGCTCTCCGGCGGCCTCGCCTGGGTCCGGCGGAAGGCGGAGACCACCAGGTTGTGGGCGACCGTGTGGAGCCACGGGCCGGCGCGGTCCGGGTCCAGGGTGGCCCGGTGCTGCCACGCCCGCAGGAACGTCTCCTGCACCAGGTCCTCCGCTCGCTGGTAGTCGCCGTGCAGCAGTCGCAGGACGTGGCCCAGGACCGAGCGTCCGTACCGTGCGTAGAGTGCGCGCACCCACTCCGAGTCGTTGTGGGCCGTCGTCATTGCTGTGGCTGTCTGCTGCATGGGTCCAGTACGCCCGGTGCCGCAGACCGGTTCAAGGCACCCTAGATTCCCTTAAGGATGCCCTGAGGCTGCGGTTATGACATCGGCTCAGCCGTGCGCAGAACCAGCAGGGACCGGCTGCGGACGGTGAGTTCGGCGCCCGCCGCGGGCCGTCCCGCCGGCTCCGCGGACTGCTCCTCCAGCGAGGTGTCCAGCACCGTCCGCCAGCCGTTCGCCCACGGCTCGCCGGGCAGGGTGAAGACCACGTCCTCGTGCCAGGCGTTGAGCAGCAGCAGAAAGCTGCGGTCCAGGACCGGAAGCCCGGCCGGGTCGCGCTCGCCGATGTCCTCCCCGGAGAGGAACATCCCGAGGGCGCCCGTCGGCGCGTACCAGTCCGCCTCGGTCATCTCCCGCCCCCCGGTGGTGAACCAGGCCAGGTCGCGCAGCCCGCCGGGGTGCGCGGGCAGCCCGGAGAAGAAGGCCCGCTGGCGCAGCACCGGGTGTGAGCGCCGCAGCCGCACCAGCCGCGCGGTGAGGTCGAAGAGCGAGCGCCAGCCGGGGTCCTCCAGCAGGGACCAGTCGACCCAGCCGATCTCGTTGTCCTGGCAGTAGGCGTTGTTGTTGCCGCCCTGGGTGCGCCCCATCTCGTCGCCGGCCACCAGCATCGGCACTCCGGCCGACAGCAGCAGGGTGGCCAGCATGTTGCGCAGCTGGCGGCGGCGCAGCGCGTTGATCTGCCGGTCGTCGGTCTCGCCCTCGTGGCCGCAGTTCCAGGAGCGGTTGTCGTCGGTGCCGTCGCGGTTGTCCTCGCCGTTCTCCTCGTTGTGCTTGTGGTCGTAGGAGACCAGGTCGCGCAGGGTGAAACCGTCATGCGCGGTGACGAAGTTGACGGACGCGTAGGGGCGGCGGCCGCCGCGCTGGTACAGGTCGGAGGAGCCGGACAGCCGGTAGCCGAGCTCCCGCACGTCGGGGCGGGCGCCGCGCCAGAAGTCCCGCACGGTGTCGCGGTACTTGTCGTTCCACTCGGCCCACAGCGGGGGGAACCCCCCGACCTGGTAGCCGCCGGGGGCGACGTCCCAGGGCTCGGCGATGAGCTTGACCCGGCTGAGCACCGGGTCCTGCGAGACCGCCGCCAGGAACGGCGAGTGCATGTCCACGCCGTCGCTGCCGCGGGCCAGCGCCGCGGCCAGGTCGAAGCGGAAGCCGTCCACCCCCATCTCGGCCACCCAGTAGCGCAGTGAGTCGGTGATCAGCCGCACCACGTGGGGCTGCCGGGTGTCCAGGGTGTTGCCGCAGCCGGTGTAGTCCGCGTAGCCGCGCCGGTGCAGCGGCGGCAGCCGGTAGTAGGCGGCGTTGTCGATACCGCGGAAGGAGAGCGTGGGACCGCCGGCGCCGCCCTCGGCGGTGTGGTTGTACACCACGTCCAGGATCACCTCGATCCCGGCGGCGTGCAGTGCCCGGACCATCCGCTTGAACTCGCCCACCTGCTGCCCTCGGGTGCCCGAGGAGGAGTAGCCGGCGTGCGGCGCGAAGTAGGCCAGGGTGTTGTAGCCCCAGTGGTTGCGCAGCCCCCGGCGCTGCAGATGGTCCTCGGAGGCGTACTGGTGGACCGGGAGCAGCTCCACCGCGGTGACCCCCAGGCGGACCAGGTGCTCGATCGCCGCCGGGTGGGCCAGCCCGGCGTAGGTGCCGCGCAGCGGCTCGGGGACGCCGGGGTGGCGCATGGTGAAACCGCGCACATGCAGCTCGTAGATCACCGTCTCCGCCCACGGCGTCTTGGGGCGGCGGTCGTCCTCCCAGTCGTCGTCGTCCTGCACCACCACGGCCTTGGGGACGTACGGGGCGGAGTCCCGGTTGTCCCGCACGGTGTCGGCGACGTCGGCCTCCGGCCAGTCGCGGACCGAACCGCACTGGGCGTCATGGCTGCGCAGCTCCCCGTCGACGGCCCTGGCGTAGGGGTCCAGCAGCAGCTTGGCGGGGTTCCAGCGGGCGCCGGTCCACGGGTCCCAGCGGCCGTGCACCCGGAAGCCGTAGCGGTGGCCCGGCCGCACCCCCGGCAGGAAACCGTGCCAGGTCTGGAAGGTCTGCTCGGTGAGCGCGCAGCGGGTCTCGGTGCCGTCCTCGTCGAAGAGGCAGAGTTCGACGGCCTCCGCCCCGGCCGCCCAGAGCGCGAAGTTGGTCCCCGGTGTGCCGTCCGCGGCCGTCCGGAACCGGGCGCCCAGCGGCTGCCAGCTCCCCGGCCAGACGGACTCCGGCGCAGCGGCGCGGGTCCGCGCAGCGCGGGGTGGGTCCGCGACCAGCCGCAGATCGGCGCGGTCCGGCCCCGGGCGTGGGTCGGCGCCGGTGCGGTCCTCGTGCGGTCCGCCGACCTGCTGCCATGCCGCCATGGCGCACCCTCCCGCCGCGGGGCGTCCCGTGCCCCGTCACTCCTTGTTTCCCCAGATCGGGGCCGCATGTCACGCATGGAATCCGTCAGCGACGGTGTGTGAGCACCCCGCTGCTTTGGGTGACGCCGCCGTGTCCCCGGCGCTGTACGGCTCGTTGGGCCCGGCGCCGGGGTGAGTGCCCGGCGCGGTCGGCACCGGAGCGATCGGCCGTCCGAGGGAGTCCAGGGAGGGGCCGGGATGCATCCCGGAAGCACCGAGCGGCGCCGCCGTTCCACCCGCGCGGCCGTCTGCGGCGTCCTGCTGGCCGCCACCGCGGCGCTGGGATGCGACCCTTTGCTCACCGTCGGCCGCCCCTCCTCGGAGGGAGTGCCGCAGATCTCGCGGGCCGTGGTCGCGACGATCCCCGCGGACGGTGCGAGCCAGGTGGCGCCGACGGGCGCGGTCCGGGTCACGGTGGCGGACGGCCGGCTGGTCTCGGTACGGCTGGCCGACGACCAGGGGCGCACCGTGCCCGGCCGGACGGCTCCCGACGGCAGGTCCTGGGAGCCGGCGGCCCCGCTGGCCCTCTCCACCCACTACACCCTGGACGCCGTCGCCCGGGACGCCGGCGGTCTGGCCGCCGCCCGCCACGCCGCCTTCTCCACCCTGGTCCCGCAGCACACCTTCGTGGCGTTCTTCACACCCGAGGACGGCTCCGTCGTCGGCGTGGGGATGCCGGTCTCGCTGCGCTTCTCCCGGCCGATCACCGCCCGCGACGCGGTGGAGCGGGCGGTGAGGGTCACCGCCGACCCGCCCGTCCCGGTGCGGCTGCACTGGTTCGGGAACCAGCGGCTGGACTTCCGGCCGAAGTACTTCTGGCGCCCCGGCACCCGGGTCACCCTCGGCCTGCGGCTGGCGGACCTGGAGGGCGCCCCGGGCGTCTACGGGGTGCAGCGCAAGGAGGTGCGGTACAGCATCGGCCGCTCCCAGGTCTCCACCGTGGATGTGGGCGCCCGGACCATGGCGGTCAGGCGCGGCGGGCGGCTGCTGCGCACCCTGCCGGTCTCGGCGGGCAGCACGGACCACCCGACCTACAACGGCTATCTGGTGATCTCCGAGAAGTACCCGGTGACCAGGATGAACTCCCTCACCGTCGGGCTGGGCAGCGAGTACGACATCCCCGATGTGCCGCACGCGCTGCGGCTGACCGGCTCGGGCACCTTCATCCACGGCAACTACTGGGCGCCCCGCACGGTCTTCGGCGTTCGCAACACCAGTCACGGCTGCGTGGGCCTGGCCGACATCAAGGGCGGCGGGCCACACACCGACGCGGGCTGGTTCTTCGACCACTCGCTGCCGGGGGATGTGGTTCTGGTCACCGGCTCGCCCGACCGCACCGTCGAGCCCGACAACGGCCTGAACGGCTGGAACCTGCCCTGGGCGCAGTGGCGGCCGCAGCCCGGCTGAGCCGGGTTCCCCTGCTCCCTCGCAGAGGGTTCTCAGGTCCTCCCGTTATCCTCGGAGACCCCGCCGCGCGAAACGAATCGCGACCCGATGCAACCGGGCCGTACCTCCGCGCGTGTATTGAGGATGGAAACCGGGAGGGGAGCACACACGTGAAGCCGGAACAGGCGGCAGCCGCCGCGATACGCACGCGCACCGCACGCGGCCGGAGCCGGGGCGCCATGACAGGCGTGCTGGCACTGCTGCTGGGTGCGCTGTTGGCGCTGGTGACGGCCTGCAGCTCCGGCGGTGCGAAGTCCTCGGACTCGTCCGCCGGGCAGGCGGGCGCGGACAAGGGCGCCAGCCAGGCCGACAAGGCCGCCGCAGAGAAGACCTCCGAGGCTGTGGTGTCCATCACGCCCAAGGACGGCACCAACAACGTCGCCACCCGCGGCGGCCTCAAGGTGACGGTCGCCAAGGGCAAGCTGACCTCGGTCAAGGTCACCTCGGAGGCCGGCAGGACGGTCGACGGCAAGCTGGCCGCCGACGGCAGCAGCTGGACCCCGTCCGACGTGCTCAACACCGGGACCAAGTACTCGGTGGAGGCGCACGCCAAGGACGCCAGGAACCTGGACGCGGTGGAGAACTCGACCTTCACCACCCTGACGCCCGCCAACACCTTCATCGGCTACTTCAACACCGAGCAGGGCCAGACCTACGGTGTCGGCATGATCGTCTCGCTGAACTTCAACAAGGCGATCACCAACAAGAAGGACGTCCTGGACCACATCAAGGTCACCTCCAACCCGTCGCTGGACGTCGTCGGCCACTGGGCCGGCAACCAGCGGCTGGACTTCCGTCCGGAGAACTACTGGCCGGCCGGCACCAAGGTCACCCTGAGCCTGCGGCTCAACGGCGTGCAGGGCGCCTCCGGCGTCTACGGCGTGCAGTCCAAGGATGTGACGTTCACCATCGGCCGGTCGCAGATCAGCCATGTGAACGCCGAGACGCACACCATGGTGATAAAGAAGAACGGCTCGGTGCTCCGCACCATCCCGATCTCGGCCGGCGCCCCCGACCACACCACCTACAACGGCCGGATGGTCATCTCCGAGAAGTACGTCCAGACCCGGATGAACGGCGACACCGTCGGCTTCAAGGGCGAGTACGACATCAAGGACGTGCCGCATGCCATGCGGCTCACCAGCTCCGGCACCTTCATCCACGGCAACTACTGGGGCGCGCCCAGCGTCTTCGGGTCGGTCAACACCAGCCACGGCTGCGTCGGCCTGCGCGACGCCAAGGGCGCCGGCGACCCCAACACCCCGGCCGCCTGGTTCTACGCCCACTCGCTGATAGGCGACGTGGTGGAGGTCGTGGGCTCCCACGACCGCACCGTGGACCCGTTCAACGGCATCAACGGCTGGAACATGTCCTGGTCGCAGTGGCAGGCCGCCAGCTGACCGCAGCGTTCCGGACAGCGACTCCCCGGCCTGCGGCCGACAGACGCCCGGTCCCCCGGCACACACCGTGCCGGGGGACCGGGCGTCCGGCGTGCCACGCGCTATGGTCGGCCCGGCACTGATCACCCTCACACCGGAAAACGGGAGGCCGCAATGGAGCGCTCCGTCCATTTCGAGGTCGAGGACGGCATCGGCACCGTCCGGCTGGACCGGCCGCCGATGAACGCCCTGGACGCCGCCATGCAGGACCAGCTCCGCGAGGCCGCCGAGGAGGCGTCCCGGCGGCCCGACGTCCGCGCCGTGATCCTCTGGGGCGGCGAGAAGGTCTTCGCGGCCGGCGCCGACATCAAGGAGATGCAGGCCATGTCGTACGCCGACATGGCCGAGCGCGGCGGGCCGCTGCAGGAGGCCTTCACGGCCGTCGCCCGCATCCCCAAGCCGGTGGTGGCCGCGGTGACCGGCTACGCCCTGGGCGGTGGTTGCGAGCTGGCGCTCTGCGCCGACATCAGGATCGCCGCCGAGAACGCCAAGCTCGGGCAGCCGGAGATCCTGCTGGGGCTGATCCCCGGCGCGGGCGGCACCCAGCGGCTGGCCCGGCTGATCGGCCCCTCCCGGGCCAAGGACCTGATCTTCACCGGCCGTCAGGTGAAGGCCGAGGAGGCGCTGCGCATCGGCCTGGTCGACCAGGTGGTGCCCGCCGAGGAGGTGTACGCAGCAGCCCGGGCCTGGGCCGCCAGGCTGGCGGCCGGGCCCGCGCTGGCCCTGCGGGCGGCCAAGGAGGCCGTCGACCGGGGGCTGGAGACGGACATCGACTCCGGGCTGGCCCTGGAGCGCAGCCTCTTCGCGGGGCTGTTCGCCACCGAGGACCGCGAGACCGGGATGCGCAGCTTTGTCGAGGAGGGCCCGGGGAAGGCCAAGTTCCGCTGAACGGTCCGGTTGCGCAGGGTGTCCGCCGTGTGACTAGTGATCCTTTCCCGGTTGTGCCCACGAGGCGGGGCCGCACCCGCGATGATGGGCGCATGTCGGGCCGCGGTGAAACAGATCAGTGGCAGTGCCCGAGCCCGGGCTTCCCCGAAGAGCCCGCTCCGGACGGCCTGGAGGCTGCCTTCTTCGACCGGCTGGCGGTGCCGGCCGGCGACGAGGTGCGGCTGCCCTCGCGGCCGGAGTCGGCGGCGGAGGCGCGGCGGATCGCCCTGTCGGTGCTGGAGCTGTGGGGCATGGTGCAGCAGCGGGACGCCGCCGAGCAGTTGGTGGGCGAGCTGGTGGCCAATGCGGTGCAGCACTCCGGGGGGCGTACGGTCGGGCTGCGGTTCGTCCGGCGTCCGGGCTGGCTCCGGGTGGAGGTGCGCGACCCCTCCCGGGCGCTGCCCTGCCTGATCCGCACCGAGCCGGACTCCGACTCCGGGCGCGGTCTGCTGCTGGTGGAGGCGATGTCCGAGCGCTGGGGTGCGGATCTGCTCTCGCGCGGCAAGGGCGTCTGGTTCGAGCTGCGGGTCCGGGAGCGCTGAGGGGCGCCGGGGGTGCCTGAGCAGCCGGAAAACTGCGCGGGGCCCCCGTTGCGCCGAGGTGTGGCGTCGGGGGCCCCTGCGGTCACCGCGCGGGCCATGGGGGTGCGTGCCGTGCGGTGCTGAACGGCCGTGCCGGGTCGGGGCGGTGGCCGTTGGTCGATGGTCTCGACTATGGCACAGAACGGACATCCCAGCAAGCTGGCGGCCTGGCATTCAAAGGTGTGCATATCGATTCACCTTGAGTTCATCTGCCATCACCCCGCCTCCACCTTGAGAGCCTGGGGTTTTCCTCGGGAGATGCCGGGTAGTCGGCCGACATGGACGCCAAGGGTCCCCACGCTGCGGACCGGCGGGCGGTCGACCGCCTGGTCGAGGCGTACGGCCGCACCTATGCGGCCGACGCCGGCATCCGGTTGCACGACACCCCCGGCCCGCTCTACCAGCTGCTGGTCCTCGCCGAGCTGGCCAGCACCCGGATCCGGGCCGAAGTGGCGGTGGCCGCGGCCCGTGCGCTCTTCGACGCGGGGATGCGCGATCCCCGGCGGATGCTGGAGGCGACCTGGCAGCAGCGGGTGGACGCGCTGGGCGAGGGCGGCTACCGGCGCTACGACGAGTCCACCGCGACCCGGCTGGGCGACGGCGCGCAGCTGCTGCTGGACCGGTGGCGGGGCGACCTGCGCAGGCTCCACCAGGAGGCCGGGGACTCGGCCGCGGACCTCTCCGCCGCGCTGCGGGAGTTCCCCGGGATCGGGCCGGCCGGCGCCGACATCTTCCTGCGCGAGGTCCAGGGCGTCTGGCCCGCGGTCGCCCCGTACTTCGGGGACAAGGCGCTGGAGGGCGCCGGCCGCCTGGGCCTCCCCACCGACCCTGCCGCCCTGAGCCGCCTCGTCGGCGATCACGACCCCGCCGCCTTCGCGGCCGCGCTGGTCCGGGCCGCCCTGCACAAGGACGTGGTGGAGGCTGTCGGAGTGGTCAGCTAAACCGGTTCGGTTCATACCGTTGTGTTCATCGGACGGGCCCTTTACGCTAAGTGCCGCGCCGGGTGCAGTCGACCATTCGAAGGGTTCGACGGGTCATGGTTCCCGTCCCCGAGGCGACCATCTCGTCAGTCGATGCCGCGGTAGAAGCCCCAGGCCGGAGAGGCAAGGGCGTGTTCCCGGTCGTCGACGATGTTGCGACCCCCACTGGAATCCATGGGATTCCCCCTGAATTGGGAGTCGTTCATGAAACGTCGAATAGCCGGTGCATTGGCGGCGCTATTCGCCCTTGTCGTCCCGCTGTTCGCGGCCGCCCAGCCGGCGCAGGCCGCGACGGGCTTCCATGTGAGCAACGGCCGGATCCTGGAGGGCAACGGCAACGACTTCGTGATGCGCGGCGTCAGCCACGCCCACACCTGGTACCCCACCCATCTCTCCTCCCTGGCCGACATCAAGGCCCTGGGCGCCAACACCGTCCGGGTGGTGCTCTCCACGGGCACCCAGTGGACCAGGAACGACGCCACCGATGTCACAGGCGTCATCAACCAGTGCAAGGCCAACCGGCTGATCTGCGTGCTGGAGGCGCATGACACCACCGGCTACGGCGAGCAGAGCGCCGCGATCAGCCTCTCCCAGGCGGCCGACTACTGGGTCGGGCTGAAGAGCGTGCTGGCCGGCCAGGAGAACTACGTCATCGTCAACATCGGCAACGAGCCGTACGGGAACACCAACACCTCGGGCTGGACCGCCGACACCATCGGCGCCATCCAGAAGATCCGCAACGCCGGCATCAACAACATGCTGATGGTGGACGCGCCCAACTGGGGCCAGGACTGGTCCTTCACCATGCGGGACAACGCCAAAACGGTCTTCGCCGCGGACACCCAGGCCAACACCGTCTTCTCCATCCACATGTACGGCGTCTTCGACACCGCTGCCGAGGTCAGCGACTACCTCAACCACTTTGTCTCGGCCAAGCTGCCGATCGTGGTGGGCGAGTTCGGCAACCAGCACACCGACGGGAACCCGGACGAGGACGCCATCATGTCCAACGCCGCGTCCCTGAACATCGGCTACATGGGCTGGTCCTGGAGCGGCAACAGCAGCGATGTGGCCTACCTCGACATGGTGACCAACTTCGACCCCACCCAGCTGACCACCTGGGGCCAGCGGATCTTCAACGGCGCCAACGGCATCAAGTCCAGCGCCAAGGAGGCCACCGTCTACGGCGGTTCGGCCACGGGCGGCACCACGGCGGGTACGACTGCCGGGACCACCTCGGGTACGACTGCTGGGACCACCTCGGGTACGACCTCCGGTACCACCTCGGGTACCACCTCCGGCACCACCGGAGGCGCGGGCGGCGCCTGCACCGCGACCTACACGCCCAACTCCTGGGGCAACGGCTTCACCGCCGACGTGACCGTCAAGGCCACCAAGGCGGTCAGCTCCTGGAAGGTCACCTGGACCTTCGGCGGCGACCAGAAGGTCACCGGCGCCTGGAACGCCAATGTGACGCAGAGCGGCTCCTCCGTGACCGCGACCAATGTGAGCTACAACGGCAGCATCGCGGCCGGCGGCTCCACGTCCTTCGGCTTCCAGGGCACCTACAGCGGCACCAACGGCACCCCGGTGCTCAGCTGCACCGGCAGCTGACTCAACGTCAGAACCGGATGAGGCCCCCTCACTTGAGGGGGCCTCATGCATAGGGGGCATCGATCCGGCCATCCCGGGCAGAAGCGGGCAACGGCGCGACGTGAAGGTGCCGGCTTCAGTGGAACCGGCCCGGGCGGTCAGCCGCGGGCGGGCGCGGACCTCAGCACTCGATGACGTTGACCGCGAGGCCGCCGCGCGAGGTCTCCTTGTACTTGACCTTCATGTCGGCGCCGGTCTCCTTCATGGTCTTGATGGCCTTGTCGAGGGAGACATGGTGGCGCCCGTCGCCGCGCAGCGCCATCCGGGCCGCGGTGACGGCCTTGACGGACGCCATGCCGTTGCGCTCGATGCAGGGGATCTGCACCAGACCGCCGACCGGGTCGCAGGTGAGGCCGAGGTTGTGCTCGATGCCGATCTCGGCGGCGTTCTCGACCTGCTCGGGGGTGCCTCCGAGCACCTCCGCCAGGCCGCCCGCCGCCATGGAGCAGGCGGAGCCGACCTCGCCCTGGCAGCCGACCTCGGCGCCGGAGATGGAGGCGTTCTCCTTGAAGAGCATCCCGATGGCGCCCGCCGCCAGCATGAACCGCACCACGCCGTCCTCGTCGGCGCCGGGCACGAAGGTGGTGTAGTAGTGCAGTACGGCGGGCACGATGCCGGCCGCGCCGTTGGTGGGCGCGGTGACCACCCGGCCGCCGGCGGCGTTCTCCTCGTTGACCGCCATGGCGTAGAGGGTGACCCACTCCATGGCGTTGGCCGGGCTGACGCCCTCGGCGCGCAGCGCCCGCGCAGCCGTGGCGGCGCGGCGGCGGACCTTCAGCCCGCCCGGGAGGATGCCCTCCCGGGTCAGCCCGGCCCTGACGCAGTCCTGCATCACCCGCCAGATCTCCAGCAGTCCGGCGCGGATCTCGGCCTCGCTGCGCCAGGCCCGTTCGTTCTCCAGCATCAGCGCGGAGATGGAGAGGCCGGTGCTGCGGGTGAGTTCCAGCAGCTCCCCACCGGTGCGGAAGGGATGGCGCAGCTGGGTGTCGTCCGGCTTGACCCGGTCGGCCCCGATCGCGTCCTCGTCGACCACGAACCCGCCGCCCACCGAGTAGTAGGTCTTCTCCAGCAGCGGCACCCCGGCCTCGTCGTAGGCGCAGAGGGTCATGCCGTTGGCGTGGTACGGCAGTGAGCGGCGGCGGTGCAGGATCAGCTCGCGGTCGGCGTCGAAGGCGATCTCGTGGGCGCAGAGCAGGCTGAGCCTGCCGGTGGTGCGGATCCGCTCCACGTCCAGGGCACCCTGGTCGATGTCGACGGTCCGCGGGGAGTTGCCCTCCAGGCCGAGCAGCACGGCCCCCGGGGTGCCGTGGCCGTGGCCGGTGGCGCCGAGCGAGCCGAAGAGCTCGGCGCGCACGGAGGAGGTGCGGATCAGCAGTCCCTCGGACTTCAGCCTGCGGGCGAACATCCGGGCGGCGCGCATCGGCCCCACGGTGTGCGAGCTGGACGGGCCGATGCCGATGGAGAAGAGGTCGAAGACGCTGATGGCCACGGTGGCGGACTCCGGTTCATCCCCACGGTGGTGGGGAGCGCGGGCCCGTCCAGTCCGGGCACCGGGGGTGTCGGGACGGAGTGTGACGGGCGGGGGGATACGGCGGACGTGGAGCGGCGGGCCGGCGGGTCTCGCCCGCCCGCCCCTCCAGTGTGCCCGGTTCGTCCGGACCTACAGCTCCGGGTAGAGCGGGTGCTTGGCGGCCAGCGCGGTGACGCGGGCCTTCAGCGACTCGGCCTTGGCCGGGTCGAAGTCCGGCTTCAGGGCCTCCGCGATCACGTCGGCGACCTCACGGAAGTCCTCCGCCTGGAAGCCGCGGGTGGCCAGGGCGGGGGTGCCGATGCGCAGACCGGAGGTGACCATCGGCGGGCGCGGGTCGAAGGGGATCGCGTTGCGGTTGACGGTGATGCCGACCTCGTGCAGCCGGTCCTCGGCCTGCTTGCCGTCCAGCTCGCTGTTGCGCAGGTCCACCAGGACCAGGTGGACGTCGGTGCCGCCGGAGAGCACGGCGACGCCCGCGTCGGCGGTGTCGGCCTGGGAGAGGCGCTCGGCGAGGATCTTCGACCCCTCCAGGGTGCGCTGCTGGCGCTCCTTGAACTCCTCGGACGCCGCAACCTTGAAGGCGACCGCCTTGGCGGCGATCACATGCTCCAGCGGGCCGCCCTGCTGGCCGGGGAAGACCGCAGAGTTGATCTTCTTGGCCAGCTCGGCCTTGGAGAGGATCACACCGCCGCGGGGGCCGCCCAGCGTCTTGTGGGTGGTGGTGGTGACCACGTCCGCGTACGGCACCGGCGACGGGTGCAGACCCGCCGCGACCAGGCCGGCGAAGTGCGCCATGTCCACCATCAGGTAGGCGCCCACCTCGTCCGCGATCCGGCGGAAGGCGGCGAAGTCCAGCTGGCGCGGGTAGGCGGACCAGCCGGCCACGATCAGCTTGGGGCGGTGCTCCTTGGCGAGGCGCTCCACTTCCTCCATGTCGACCAGGTTGGTCTTCTCGTCGACGTGGTAGGCGGCCACGTTGTAGAGCTTGCCGGAGAAGTTGATCCGCATGCCGTGGGTGAGGTGCCCGCCGTGCGCCAGGTCCAGGCCCAGGATGGTGTCGCCGGGCTGGAGCAGCGCGAACATCGCGGCCGCGTTGGCCTGCGCGCCGGAGTGCGGCTGGACGTTGGCCGCCTCGGCGCCGAACAGCTCCTTGATGCGGTCGATCGCGATCTGCTCGACCACGTCGACGTGCTCGCAGCCGCCGTAGTAGCGGCGGCCGGGGTAGCCCTCGGCGTACTTGTTGGTGAGGACCGAACCCTGCGCCTCCATGACCGCCACCGGGGCGAAGTTCTCGGAGGCGATCATCTCGAGGGTGGTCTGCTGGCGGTGCAGCTCGGCGTCGACCGCGGCGGCGACCTCGGGGTCGAGTGCGTGCAGGGACTGGTTGAGAACCGTCATCAGGGGTCTTCCGGTGAAGGGGCGGGCGGGGAGACCGGGGCGGCCGCGGCGCGGGGTTCCCCCTGCTGCGGCCGCTGCGGTGATGCCGTCGGGGTTCAGCCGCCGATGAAGGCGGTGTACTCGTCGGCGCTCAGCAGGCCCTCGGGGTCGCCGTCGAGCCGGATCTTGAACAGCCAGCCGTCCTCGAACGGGCCGGAGTTCACGAGCGCGGGGTCGTCCACCACGGCCTGGTTGACCTCGGTCACCTCGCCGGTGGCGGGGGAGTAGAGGTCACTGACCGACTTGGTGGACTCGAGCTCGCCGCACGGCTCACCGGCGGTGACGGCCTGGCCGACCTCCGGAAGCTGAACGAAGACCACGTCGCCGAGCGCGTCGGCAGCGTGGGCGGTGATGCCGATGGTGGACACGCCGCCCTCGGGGGCGGTCAGCCACTCGTGCTCCTTGCTGAACTGCAGGTGCTGCGGGTTGCTCATGGCGGCAATTCTCCAGGATGGGGTGCGGGTACGGCGAAACGGGCCGGGGGACGGCCTGGGATCAAGTGAAGCGGGCGCTCAGTGGGCGCGCTTGTAGAAGGGCAGCGCCACGACCTCGACCGGCTCACGGGTGCCGCGGACATCCACGGCGACCGCGCTGCCCGGGGCGGCGTGGGCGGCGTCCACATAGGCGATGGCGATCGGCCTGCCGAGGGTCGGGGAGGGCGCACCGGAGGTCACCTCGCCGATCACCTCGCCGTCGGCCGACACCACGGAGTAGCCCGCCCGGGGGACGCGGCGGCCGTCGGAGACCAGGCCGACCAGCTTGCGCGGGGGGTTGGCCTCGGCGTCGGCGGCGGCCTTCTCCAGGGCGGCGCGGCCGACGAAGCCGCCGTCGCCGGTGGTCTTGTCGAACCGCACCACCCGGCCCAGTCCGGCGTCGAAGGGGGTGGTGGCGGTGGTCAGCTCGTGCCCGTACAGCGGCATCCCGGCCTCCAGCCGCAGGGTGTCGCGGCAGGAGAGCCCGCAGGGCACCAGCCCGCGGCCGGACCCGGCCTCGGTCAGCTGCTGCCACAGGTGCCCGGCGTCGGCCGGGTCCGCGAAGACCTCGAAGCCGTCCTCGCCGGTGTAGCCCGTACGGGCGAGCAGCACCTCGCGGCCGGCCACCGTGGCGGGCAGGCAGGCGTAGTACTTCAGCCCCGCGAGGTCGGCGTCGGTGAGCGCACCCAGGATCGCGGCCGCCTCGGGCCCCTGCACCGCGATCAGCGCATAGGCGTCCCGGTCGTCGCGGACGGCGGCGTCGAAGCCGGCGGCGCGGGCGGTGAGCTCGTCCAGCACCAGCTGGGCGTTGGAGGCGTTGGCCACCACCAGGAACTCCTCGTCCCCGGTGCGGTAGACGATCAGGTCGTCCAGGATGCCGCCGTCCTCGCCGCAGATCATGGTGTAGCGGGCGCGGTGCAGGCCGAGCGCGGAGACGAAGCCCACCAGGGCGTGGTCCAGCGCCTCGCCCGCCTGGGGGCCGCTGAGGGTGATCTCGCCCATGTGGGAGAGGTCGAAGAGGCCGGCCCGGGTGCGGACGGCGTTGTGCTCCTCGCGCTCGCTGCCGTAGCGCAGCGGCATGTCCCACCCGGCGAAGTCGGTCATGGTGGCGCCGAGGGCGCGGTGGACGGCGTCCAGGGCGGTACGACGGGGGCCGGCGTTCATGGGGGTGCTCCTCCGGTGGGCGGCTGGGCTCTCGGCAACGGGCGTGCGGACCGGCAGGGCATGCCCCAGGGCATGCGGCGGCTCGGCTCTCCCCATCTGTCGTCGCAACCTGAGAGCTTCACCGCCACCGCCGGCAGGCGGTGGANNNAGGAGTTGCTCCTTCGGCGCCGGCGTCGTCCGGCCCCGACGTCGGGTCGGGTCGGGACGGCCGGGCTCTCCCGCGCGGGTTCGAACGGCCGGTATGGAGTTGGGCGCGCCCATCATGACATGACGGGGACGGTGGCGCGAGACCGGTATGTCCGGGCCTTGCACGGGGCCTGTCCTTACTGTTCCTTGGTGTTTTCGGGATACGCGCTTGACGTTCGGATGCCGGAGGGGGGATCCGGGGTGGCAGG